>MGUL01000155.1:8496-8800 GCA_001800005.1 Elusimicrobia bacterium RBG_16_66_12
GGCCGTCGCCGCCGCGCCCGCCGCAGAGACGTCAGCCGCACCCAAGGCCGCCGACTCCCTCCAGAGCGCCGCTCAGGACGCCCCTCAGTCCGCCCCCGTCTTCGACGGCGCCGTGCCGCCTTCCACCCGCCGCGACGAGAGCGTCGTCGACGACTACTTCGGCACCAAGGTCGCCGACCCCTACCGCGCGCTCGAGGACCCCAACTCCGAGGAGACCAAGGCCTGGGTCGCCGCGCAGAACGCGCACACCCGCGGGATACTGGACGGCCTGCCCGGCCGTGACGCCATCGCCGCGCGCCTGAAG
>MGUL01000155.1:8824-15586 GCA_001800005.1 Elusimicrobia bacterium RBG_16_66_12
TCCCGGAGAAGATCGGCAAGACCTGGATCTACTACAAGCACACCGGCCGGCAGGACCAGGCCGTCCTTTATAAGTCCCGCACCCTCTACGGCAAGCCCGAAGTCCTGCTCGACCCCAACGCCCTCTCGACCGACGGGACCGCCGCGCTGTCCGGGACCGCCTTCTCGAAGAAGGGCGACTCCATGGCCTACGGCATCTCGCGCAACGGCTCGGACTGGAGCGAGTGGAAGGTCCGCGACGTGAAGACAGGCCAGGACCTTCCCGAGACCATACGCTGGATGAAGACCGGCGGCGTGACCTGGGCCAAGGACGGCTCCGGCTTTTATTACACGCGCTACACCGAGCCAAAGCCCGGCGAGGAATACAGCGGCGTCACCAAGGATCCAAAAATCTACTTCCATCGCCTCAGAACCCGGCAGGACCAGGACCGCCTCGTCTACGAGCGCCCCGACCAGCCCGATTGGAGCCTGGGCGCTTCACTCAGCAAGGACGGGCGCTTCCTTCTCGTCTACCAGTTCGAGGGCACCGAGCCCAAAAACCGCATCTTCGTCAAGGACCTCAAGCTCCCCGGCTCGCGGTTCGAGCCCCTCTTCGACGGCTTCGACGCCTCCTACTCCGTCATCGGCGCCGACGGCGACCGCTTCTACGTGCAGACCACGAAGGACGCCCCGCGCGGCCGCCTGATCGCAGTGGACCGAAGACGCCCCCAGCCCTCGCGCTGGAAGGACATCATCCCCCAGGCGGAAGGCAGCGCCGTTCTCGAAAGCGTGCAGAAGACGAAGGATCGCTTCGCGGCGGTCTGGAGCCGGGACGCCCACCAGACGCTGAAGGTCTACGGCCCGCGCGGCGTCTTCCTGCGCGAGGCGAAGCTCCCCGGCCTGGGCTCGGTCTCGGGCATCGCCGACAACACCAAGCGCGGCGGCTACCTGGAGTTCACCTCCTACGCGCACCCGCGCACCGTCTTCCACGTGAACATGGACACCGGCAAGCTTCGCGCCTTCCGCCGCCCCGGCGTGGACTTCGACCCCAAGAAGTACGAGGTCAAGCAGATCTTCTACGGATCCAAGGACGGCACCAAGGTCCCGATGTTCATCGTCCACAAGAAAGGCCTGAAGCTGGACGGGACCAACCCGACCTACCTGTATGGCTACGGCGGCTTCAACATCTCGCTCAACCCCAGCTTCAGCTCGGCGATGCTGGCCTGGATGGAGATGGGCGGCGTCTACGCGGTGGCCAACCTGCGCGGCGGCGGCGAGTACGGCCAGGAATGGCACGACGCCGGGCGCCTGGACAAGAAGCAGAACGTCTTCGACGACTTCATCGCAGCGGGCGAGCACCTGATCGCCGCGGGCTACACCTCGTCGAAGCGCCTGGCCATCGGCGGAGGCTCCAACGGCGGCCTGCTGGTGGGCGCGGTGATGACGCAGCGCCCCGACCTGTTCGGCGCGGCCGTGCCGGAGGTCGGCGTGATGGACATGCTCCGCTTCCACCTCTTCACCGTCGGCAAGGGCTGGAAGTCCGACTACGGCTCCTCTGAGACCAAGGCGGGCTTCGACACCCTGATCAAGTATTCGCCGCTGCACAACGTGAAGTCCGGCACGCCTTACCCCGCGACGATGGTGATGACCGGCGACCACGACGACCGCGTGGTCCCCGCCCACAGCCACAAGTTCGCCGCGACCCTGCAGGCCGCCCAGGCGGCAAGCGCGCCGATCCTCACGCGCATCGAGACCAACGCCGGCCACGGCGCGGGCACGCCGATTCGCAAGTGGATCGAGGAAGTCGCCGACAAGTGGGCCTTCCTGCTGAAGGCGCTGGGAGCGCGGCGCTAGGAGCCCGCCGGAGGAGACTTCGCGGGTAAAACCCCGGCCAGGGTCCAGACATAATCGCGGATCTTGTCCAGATTGAGGGGCTTGGCCATCAGCCCGATGGCCGGGTCGTTCTTCGGCAGGAGCTCCTTCGCCTTCGCGAGGTCCATCCCCGTCATGAAGATGAAGGGAACCCGCGGGATTCTGGGATCCTCGCGCAGTCGTTTCAGCGTGGAGGGGCCGTCGCCGAATCCGGGCATATGGATGTCGGAGATGATCAGGAACGGCCTGAGATCCCTCGCCTGGATGAACGCCTGCAGCGCGTCGCCGGCGGTCGTGATCGTGAACGCGGGATGCTGCAGGGCCTCCTCGAGGATCATGAGGATGGCGGGATCGTCATCGACCAGCAGTATCCATTTCTTGGCCATAGGAAGAGGCGCGCTCGCGCGCTGCGCCGTTATTCTAACATTCTAGGAGCGCGAGAGGAGGTCGGTCAAGGATCTGGCGAGGGCGCGGCGCTGGACCTCGTCGAGGAACTTAAGCTCCGCCAGGCGGCGGCCGTCGGCGTCGTCTTCGGCGTGCTCGACGCGGGCACGGACGGCTTCGAACTCGCCGCCTCCCAGTCCGAAGGAGAGCAGGACGATCTCCCCCTTGAGCAGGCGCGTCGCGGTGGACAGTTCCGCTCCGCCGGACGTCAGCGTGAGCAGGCGTCCCCAGGAATCCTGGCGCGCCGCCTCCGGCGGAAAGCTCAGCAGGGCCGGGATAAGTCCGGGGGCGCGTCTCACCTCGAATCCTCGCGGCGATGGCGGAACAGACGCGCCGGCCCCTTGCCGTCGCGGCGCTCGGCCACCGTCCAGAACCGGTCTCCGTCCCAGGCCAGGCCGGTCGGCGCGTAGGTCCCGTCGCCGTATTCCGGAAGGGAGATGGCGGCGACGAACTGCTCGGGACGCTCCAAGTCGAGCCGGCGCAGCAGACGGTCGCCGGCGTCGAGCGTCCAGAGCGCGCCGCCGTCCCAGACCAGGGCCACGGGCTTGAGGCCCGCGACGCGGTGCGAGGACAGCACCGTCAGCGCCGCGTCGGGCAGATGCTTGCGCAGGACCTTCGCGTGCGCGTCCAGGATCCACAGGTAGAGGCCGTCGAACGCGATGCCCGCCGCGCCCGGCGCGCCGTTCGGGAAGCGCTCGAGCGGCGTCAGCCTCGCGTCCTTCATCCTCCGCACCACGGCCCCGTCGGCGGTCGCCGTCCAGACGGCGTCGGCGGCGAAGGTCGCGGCGACGGGCGTCTCGGCCGGCAGGTGGCGCAGTCCCAGGACCCTCGCGTCGGCGCGCGAGTGCTGATAGAGCGACTGGGAGAACCAGTCCACCACCCAGAGGTCCGAGCCGTCGAACGCCAGCCCGGCGGGATGCGAGACGGGCAGGTCCCAGCGGTCGACCCGCGCCGCCTCGGCGCGGCGCAGCCGCTCGGCGCGGCGCAGCGAGGCCGCGCCGAGGGACACGGCGAAGAAGGCGCCGACGGCCAGCGCGTACCAGGCCGCGGAGCGGCGCCGCGGGGCTAGGCGCACCGGTGTGAGCGCCGTGCCCGTGAAGCGCAGGCTCTTGGAGACGCAGGCCTTCAGATCCTCGCGCGTCCAGGGAGGAGCGACGACCTCGAAAGCGCCCGCCCGCATCAGCGCGACCGCGCGCGTCGCGTCGCGCGTCTTCAGGGCCACGAGCACGGGCATCAAAGGATACGCGCGGACCAGCTCCCGGGTCAGAACCTCGGCGTCGGCGCCGCCGCCGTCGACGACGAGGAAGGCGCGGGAGCGGCCCTCGCGCGCGGACTCCACGGCCTGGTCCAGGCGCGCGGCGCCGTCGACGCGATGCCCCAGCTCGCCGAGGAGCAGGGAGAGCTCCTCGCGATCCCCGGTCTCGGCGGCGAGCAGTCCGATCTCGCTCATGGGCTCAGGGTTTCGGCGAGGGGATCAGCAGCACGGCCCCCTCGTCGGGCAGGCCGCGCTGGACCTTGTCGCGGTTCGCCTCGTAGATCTTCTCCCACAGGTTCGGGTCGCCGTAGTACCGGCCGGCGACGGAGCGCAGGGTGTCCCCGGCGGCCACGCGGTGGTTCTTGGGCCAGGCCGGCGGCGCGGGCCTCGGCGGGGGCTGGGGCAGCACGAGGGGCTTGGCCGTCCGCCGCTGCGCGGCTTCCTGGTCTTTGGTCCGATAGTCGATCTCATCGTTGCGCTTGAGCAGGGCTCGGTACCGGTCCTGCGCCTCTCGCGCGCGCAGCTCCAGCGAGCGCAGCTGCGCCTCGACGGCCGCCTTGTTGGTCTGCGCGGAGGCCGCCTCGACGTCGAGGGTCTTGCGGCGGTCCTCCAGGCGGTCGATCTCGACGCGCAGGGTCTCGGCCTCGGCCGCGGAGCGCCCCATATACTGCGCCGCGAACGACGGGGCGCCGAAGCGGTACTGGAATGTGGCCTGGTAGCCGCCGGCGGGGCGGTGGATCCCGGCCGCGGGCAGCGACATCGCGATGTCCAGGATGACGGGAGAGAAGTTCACGCCCAGGCCGAAAGCCACGGTGTTGACTCCGTCAAGGCTGAGACCCTTGCCGCCGCGCACGCGCAGCAGGCCCTGGAGGAAGACCGCCTCGACGCCGGGGTAGAACTCGGCCAGGCCTCCCTTGACGCGGAAATCCCCGACGAAGGTCACGCGCTTCTTCCAGGCGTAGCTGCCGGCCAGCACGAGGCCGCCGCGCGGCACGCCCACGTCGCTGGTCAGATCCGTGAGGGCCGCGCCCAAGGTCAGCCCCATGTCGGTGCGGGCGAGAGCCCCCGCGTCACAGCCCAGGCCGAACTTGCCTCCCTTGGCCCGGCCCCGGTCCACGTTGACGAACTTGAAGTTGCCTCCGACCTTGAGCGGCTTGGACAAGGGCAGCTGCAGGACCTTGAGCTCCCGCGCGAAATTGAAGAGCATGGTGTCCATGTCGCCGCTGTTGTTCTGGCGGACCATGGAATAGCCGACGCCGACGGTGGCGGTGTTGATCGGCTCGTAGGGGCGCATGTAGGCCCCGGAGGCGTAGGTGAGGGTGCCGATCGGCGAGAGCATCCGGCCCAGGGAGCCCGCGGCCTGGGTGTACGGCGTGTTGGCCGGGCCCGCGGGGTTGTAGAACATCCCGTAAGCGTCGTCGGCGACGGCCGCGTACGCGTGGCCCATGCCCATCGCGCGCGCGCCGGGCAGGACGTCGTTGAAACCCACGCCCCCGGCCGGCGCGGCCGGGAACGCCGCCGCGAACAGGAGCGAAAGCAGCTTCCTCATACGGAACTGATCATAGCGAATTGATGTTACGGCTTTGAGAACTCTTGACTCGGCGCGTCGGGCGGGCCATAATCAGGGAGATGAGCGAAACACCCCCTGCCCGCACGGGCCGCTTCGGGACGATCTTCGTGATCGTGGTCGTCGTCGGCTCGGCCGTCGGAGTGCTGGGCTGGCACCTGATCGCCAACCGGAACGCCGGGTCCGTGGACAACGCCGGCTTCGACCTGGACAAGGCGCCGGAAGCCGCGCGCCCGGCCGCCGCCCCCGTGTCACGCCGGCCCGAGGCCGCCCCCCAGTCCAGCCTGGGGTCGATCAATGTCGATGATGACATGAAGGTCGCCGCCCCCCGGAAGGCCGCCCCCGCGGCCCCCCGGAAGAGAGAGTCGATCCGCGAGAGTTTCGCCAAGGCCGCGCGCGCGCACGAACCCGCCCTGCGTCGGTTCGCCGAACGCATGGCCGCCGAAGAGCCCGCGATCTCGGAGTTCGGCCGGGATTGGATGAGCGCCCCGGACCTTAAGAAGCTGAGCAAAGACTACCGGCGCGACAAAGATCTCATCCGATTCATGGTCGCAGCCTCAGGATCCGCGAGCTTCGGCAAACTGCTCAAGAAGCACGCCGGATCGACCGATCTGCGCCGGTTCATCCGCCAGGCGGTCCAAGAGTGCCCGGAGGGTCTGCGCGCCTCGGCCGAGGAGCTGATCGGGGATGACCGCGCCGTCAAGGACCTCTTCACCAATGCGACCAAAGCCCTCGGCCTGCCCTCGACCATCGCGGGGATCCTCGAACGCGGCAAGCCCCCCAAGGTCCACCTCGCGAAGGACGACCCCTCCAAAAACGAAACCCCCTCCGCCGATCAGAACAAGGCGATGACCGACATGATGAACAACCCGGAGATGCAGAAGATCATGCAGCAGGGCCAACAGGCCCCGCCCGTCAGCGTCGGCCGGTAGCCCCGCGGCTCGCCTCAGCGGTAGACGCGGGCGATCTCCTTCGAGACCCAGCGCGGCAGCCAGATCAAGTGCAGGATCGCGCTGTAGTGCCCCAAGGGCAGCCAGACCTGGCGGGCGGCCGGGAAAGCCGCGGCCAGCAGCAGGGCGTTGGCCCGCGGGATGACCGTGTCGGAGCGCACGTTGATCAAGAGCGCCGGCTTCCCGGCGTTGCGCTCCTTGTACTCCAGGGGATCCAGGCCGGACCACGCCGATTTCAATTCCTCGATCCGGATGCCCATCTTCCGCGCGAAGGGGCCGCTCAGGGAGCCGTTGCGCGCCAGCGTCGGGAAGTCCGCCCCCCCCATCAGGAACACCGCGTGACGCGGGCGCGGGTCGACGCTGTAGACGGCGGCGCCCACCAGGGCTCCCAGGCTGATGCCGAAGAGGGTGATCCGGTCCGGGTCCGCCTCGGGCCGCTCGGCGAGCACTCCCAGCGCGCGCCGCGCGTCCAGCACGGACTGCCGGAAGTTGGCCGCCAGGCGCTTGGGCGTGCGTCCGAGGAAGACCTGGCCGCTCGGCATCGAAGGATGCGGACGGCGATGGAACTGGGTCGGCATCTCGACCCACATCACCACGAGGCCGTCCCGGACGAAGCGCTCGGTGAAGCGCGTCTCGATCCAGACGTTGGGCGCGGCCATGACCGGCAGGACCAACACCGCCGGAACCTTGCGCCCC
>MGUL01000155.1:15595-15909 GCA_001800005.1 Elusimicrobia bacterium RBG_16_66_12
CGCCGCGGAACGCGGAACGAGGAGATGGGCCCAGACCACGTCGTTGGCGGGCCACGGGCTCTTGACCGGGGACGGGAAGCGCAGCAGGGTTTCCGTGCCCCACGGGCGGGTGGAGACCTCGACGCTCTCGACCTTGAAGCCCCCCGGGGGCGAATCGAGGGGAGCGGCCGCGGCGGCCGCGGCGACGAGCAGCAGCAGCGCGCCGCGCCCCACTAGAACCCCATCACCATCGAGAACGCGCCCTGATAGATGTCGTTGACTCCCAAGGAGGTCTCGCTGCGGACGGTGGACTTGCCCATCACCCAATAGGAGTA
>MGUL01000155.1:15927-18316 GCA_001800005.1 Elusimicrobia bacterium RBG_16_66_12
ATGCGAGGAGAGCTTATGGTGGAGCGCGGCGGTGTATTTGAGGATCTCCCGGGTGACGAAGGGCGTGCCCTCCCGGAAGCCGGTCATGGAAGGAAACGTCGTCGAGCCGTCGTTGTAGTTGAGCATGAAATCGAGCAGGGGGCCGCGCCGGAACATATGGTTGAAGACGAGCACGCCCGTCAGGCGCTCGCCGTAGGGAGGCCGGCGCATCAGCGGGAAGGAGCCCTGGACGAAATAGCCGTAGAGATGCTCGCGCAGGCGGACCTGGTCGACCGGCGCGACGAGCTCGGGGCTCGAATAGCTGCCCGTGGACACGACGCGCGGATTGAGGAACTGGTTATTGCTGTACATGGCCTCGCCCGAGAAGCTGATGCCCTCGTAATCGAGGGACCAATCCACGCCGTACATCTGATAGACGAGCCGGCCTTCCAGGTCGTACTGCCCCCCCATGCCGGAAAGACCCAGCATGACGCCGCTGAGATCGGCGGCCTTCTCCGGGATGGGGAAAGGCAGGCGCAGGTCGCCGAGGGCGAAGACGACGCGCGCGCCGACGGTCTTGCCGTTGTTGTTGTCGGCGAGGTTGTTGTTCTGATGCCCGAAATCGGGCGTGACGCCGTTGGTCGGCGGGCCGGGAATACCCAGGTTCGAGGGGTTGGGAAAGGTGCGCGAACGGTTGGTGCTCTCGCTCAAGCCGTTGACCACGAAGGCGGTCAGCTCCACCGGCACCAGGGGATGGACGCGCACGGGATACCAGCTGAAGCGCGCCCCGATGTCGGCGTAGCCGGCGCTGACCGGCGGGCGCGGGGAGTTCGGGCGCACGACCAAGTCGATGCTGTCGGGCGAGGCGTAGAGCAGGGGGCGCGTGACGGCCAGGAACTGGTCGGGGCGGTAGAGCTCGTTGTAGCGGCCGAAGGGGACGAGGAACTTGCCGAACTGCAGACGGATGCGGCGGACCCGATCATACTCGAAGTAGAGCTGATGCAGGCGCAGATCCCCCTGTTGGGAGGAAGGGACGTTCAACTCGATGCGGAAAGGGAGGCCCTCGGCCACGGGCCCCTCGGCTCCGAAATACATGTCGGCGAGATAGACCTCGTTCTGGATCTGGGTCTCGTAGCCGGGCTCCTTCGGCCCGACGTTGCGCCAGTTCAGCGACATGCTCCCGTATAACCGCGCCTTGGAGACGCGCTCAACGATGGCCGTGAAGCTCGTCGCGTCGGTCTGCGCGAGCGCGGAGCCGGGCGCGGCCAGCGCGAGGACCGCGCAGGCGATGATTTGACAGACACTGGGCGAAGATGTAGGATGCCTCACTCTTGTCGTGAGTATAACCCGTTTGTGGGGGAGATTCCATGCCTCATGTGATCGTCGAAGGTTGTCTCAACGAAGTGTACGCCTCCTGCGTGGACGTGTGCCCGGTCGAGTGCATCCACCCCGGCCAGTACCAGGGCAAGCCGTTCATGATCATCAATCCCGAAGTCTGCATCGACTGCGGCGTCTGCCTGCCGGAGTGCCCGATCGGCGCGATCGTGGGCTCGGTCGACGAGAGCACGGCGTGGGCCAAGATCAACGCGGAGCTCGCCCCGACCTTCAAGAACAACCCGAAGGTCACGCCGCGCCCGCCGAACGATCCGCCCCGCAATCCGGCCAACAAGCTGGTCAAGTAAGTCGGCCTTGATCGTGAGAGCCGAGCGGCCCGAGCGGTCGCTCGGCTTTTTATTCCTGACCGCGCTGCTGACGGCGCCCTCGTCCCAAGCGATGAACCATAACATCGTGCACCGCACGCCGCTCGACACCGCCAGGGTGCGGGCCGTCGGCCTCGAACGCCTCCCGTTCGCGGAGGGCCTTTTCCGCGCGAAGTCCTCGGGCACCCTCGAATCCCCGGACCTGGAGTCGCCCTTCCCCTTCGACGACCTGGTCGGATCGCTCGCGGCCGACATCCCCCCCGGCGGCGAGGCCGAACTCTCGGTCAAGGTGCGGACCGGGGCGGGCTGGACGCCGTGGTACTCCCTCGGCGTCCAGCGCCGCGACGGCTTCTCGTCTCCCCCCAAGTCGGAGGACGAACTGGCCGTCGTGGACATCGACCAGCTCAAGCTGAAATCGCCGGCCACGGCCGCGCGCTACCGCGTGCGTCTGCGCGCCGGCAAGCGCCCCGCCCGCCTTCGCTCCGTGTCGCTGGCACTGTCCGACGCCGCGACCCCCGCGGCCCCGCCCGCCTTCTCGACCGGCCCCTGGGTCCGGGACCTGGGCCTCTCCCCCCGCTCCCAGCGCGACGCCCAGGAGAAGTATCGGCACGACATCTGCTCGCCCACCTCGCTGGCCATGATCCTGGAGTTCTGGGGCTTCAAGGAGGAGACGGAGGCCGTCGCGCTGGCCGTCCAGGACCGCTCGTCGC
>MGUL01000155.1:18350-20982 GCA_001800005.1 Elusimicrobia bacterium RBG_16_66_12
TCGAAAGGCCTGGACGCGCGCGTGGCACGGCTGTCCGGACTGGCCGACCTCGAGCGCGAGGCGGCCGAGGGTCGGCCCGTCGCGGTCAGCGTGACTTTCGGCGAAGGAGAACTCCCCGGCTCGCCGATGAAGAAGACGGGCGGGCATCTTCTGGTGGTCGGCGGGTTCACCGAGGGCGGCGACGTGATCGCCTACGACCCGGCCGGCGCGGGCCGCGATCAGGTGCGCCGGGTCTATCCGCGCGCGGCCTTCCACAAGGTCTGGCGCGTGAACAAGCGCGGCCTGGCGTATCTGATAGGCCCCGCCCTGCCCCGCCGCTTCGCGGTCGGCGTGCCGGTCGCCGACCTCTGGAGCAAGCCGGTCAAGCGCGCGGCCCTCAAGCTCGACGATCCGGAGCACCGTTCCCAGCTCCTGTACGGCGAGAGCGTGACCGCGCTCGAGGCCAAGGGAGACTGGGTGCGCGTGCGCGCCGAGGAGCAGGAGAGCTTCCTGCCCGCGGGCGCCTGGCAGGGCTATCCCGGCTGGCTGAAGGCCTCCGACCTGAAGGCGGCCGAGCCCGCGCGCGCCGACGCGGTCGTACGCGTGCGCCAGGCGCTCCTCCATCGCGGCGCGGACATACTGACGCTGTCGGTCGGCACGCGCCTGGCGCGCGTCTCCGAGTCCGGCGGCACGAGCCTCGTGCGCCTGCTGGACGCCACGCTGGCGGAGATCGCCACGGACGCGCTCTACATCCCCCCCGCCCTGCCGACCGCCGCCTCCCGCGCGGAGATCATCCGCACGGCCGAGCTCTTCCTCGGCACCAGCTATTACTGGGGCGGGCGTTCGGGCGTCCAGTCGGACCCGAGGGCCGGCGTGGACTGTTCGGGGCTGGTGAGCCTGGCCTACCGCATCCACGGCCGCGACGTGCCGCGGGACTCCCATGAGCAGAAGCTGCACGGCCGGGCCGTGCGCGGCGCGGAACTGCTGGTCGGAGACCTCGTCTTCCTGACCGACGACGAGACCTCGGAGCGGGTCACCCATGTGCTGATCTTCACGGGCGGCGACGGCCTCATCGAGAGCCGCAAATCCTCGGGCCGGGTGCTGCGCACGACCTTCCTCGAGCGCTTCGGACGCCCGCTGGCGGGCATCGAGACGGGCGACGTGGTCAGAGACATCTCCTTCTCCAAGCCCCGCCGTCGGCGCGTCTTCTTCGGCTCCTACTTCTAGAACTTCGCGCAGCCCGGCACGCGCGGGCACAGCGACACGTCGCGGATGTTCTCCATGCCGGTCACGTACATCAGCAGGCGCTCGAAGCCCAGGCCGAAGCCCGCGTGCGGCGCCGTGCCGAAGCGGCGCAGGTCAGCGTACCAGGAGTAAGTCTCCGGGGAGACGCCGGTCTCCTTCATGCGCGCCAGCAGCTGGTCCAAGCGGTGCTCGCGCTGGGAGCCGCCGATCAGCTCGCCCACGCGCGGCACGAGCAGGTCCATGCAGGCGACGGTCTTCTGGTCGTCGTTGCAGTACATGTAGAAGGGCTTGAAGCTGCGCGGGTAGTCGATGACGAAGAGCGGGCGCTTCGCGTACTCCTCGGTCAGGTAGCGCTCGTGCTCGGTCTGCAGGTCCTTGCCCCAGCAGATGGGATGGTCCCACTTGCGGCCGGCCTTCTCCAAGACCTCGATGGCCTTCGTGTACTCGATGACGCCGAACTCGGCCTTCGCGACGGCCTCGAGCTTCGCGCGCAAGCCCTTCTCCACGCGCTCGTCGAAGAACTGCAGGTCGCGCGCGCAGTGCTTGAAGGCGTGCTCGATGAGGTGCTTGACGAAGGCCTCGGCCAGGTCGCGGTCGTCCTTCAGGTCGGCGAAAGCGAGCTCCGGCTCGATCATCCAGAACTCGGAGGCGTGACGCGGGGTGGTGGACAACTCCGCGCGGAAGGTCGGGCCGAAGGTGTAGACCTTGGACAGCGACATCGCCAGGATCTCGGCCTCCAGCTGGCCGGAAACGGTCAGGCCGCACTTCTCGCCGAAGAAGTCCTTGCTGAAGTCGATCTTCCCATCGGCGCCGCGCGGCGGCTTCTCGGCGTCGAGCGTGGACACCTGGAACATCGCGCCCGCGCCCTCGCAGTCGGAGGTCGTCAGGATGGGAGAGTGGCATATCACGAAGCCGCGGCTGCGGAAGAACTCGTGCACCGCGAACGACATCTCCGCGCGCACGCGGAACACGGCGCCGAAGGTGTTCGTCCGCGGCCTCATGTGGGCCACGCCGCGCAGGAACTCGAAGGAGGTGCCGGCTTTCTGCACCGGAGAGGAAGGGTCGCACTCGCCCAGCACTTCGATCGAGGAAGGCTCCAGCTCGAGGGCCTGGCCCTTGCCCTGGGAGGCGATCAGCTTTCCCGTGACCGCCAGCGACGCCCCGGTGATCTGCTTGAGGACTTTTCCCCGTCCCGGGAACTCGGCGGGGACGAGGATTTGGATGGAGTCGAACGTGGAGCCGTCGTTCAAGTGGATGAAACCCACGCTCTTCGACTCGCGCACCGACTTGATCCAGCCGGCGACCGTCACCGCGTCGCCCGCCATGCCCTTCTCCAGCGCCGTCCTGATCTCCGTTCGCTCCATGACGGAGATTATGTCACATTATTGTAGAATCGCCCCATGAACGC
>MGUL01000155.1:20998-38397 GCA_001800005.1 Elusimicrobia bacterium RBG_16_66_12
CCTCGGCCTCCCCGCCGCCGCCGCCCCCGCCCGGAAAGCCAAAGACGAGCCCGTCGTCCCGCTCCACCCGCCCCGCGTCTCCACCGAGCCCATCACCTTCGTCTGGCCTCCCGAGGGCCTGAGCGTCCAGGCCGAGGCGGAGTTCATCTTCGGCAACGTGGCCGACCCCAAGGCCCCCTTCGCCATCAACGGTCAGACCGTGACCGTGCACAAGGACGGAGGCTTCCTCGCCTGGCTGCCGATCTCCGCGGGGACCTTCACCTTTCGCGCCGAGTTGGCGCTCGCCTCGGGGACCGTGACCGCCGAGCGCAGCATCCTCGTCCCGGGGCCGGCCGCGCCTCTGCCGGACGGCCGACCCGCCATCGATGCCTCCTCCTTGTCCCCCAAGTCGGACCTGGAACTGCGCGCCGGCGACTGGTGGACGGTCCGCATGAAAGCGACCCGGCGGCAGCGCGCGCGCTTCCGCGTGGGCAAGGGCGCCTGGCGCGAGATGCGCGAGGTCCACGCCGCCCCCGGACTGTACGAGTCCTCCCAGCAAATCCGGCCGGGCGAGGAATTCGGCCCGGACGCGGTCGAGTACGAACTCGGCTCGGGCTGGTCGCCGCTGCGCGTCAAGGCGGCGGCCCGCGTCTCGGCGTCCGCGCGGACGCCGGCGGTCGCCGTGGTCCGGCCGAACCCCGCTGGCTTCGCCAACGTCAAGACGGGCCCCAACAACGGCTTCCTGCTCTTCCCCCAGGCGGGCACCCGTTTCCTGGCGACCGGCCGGGAGAACGGCTTCGTGCGCGTGGCCCTCGGCTCGACCCTCTCGGGCTGGATCGACGCGAAGGACGTGGACCTCTCGACGGGCGCGGCGCCCCCGCGCGCGGTGACGGGCAACATCGGGGTGACCGGAGACCCGTCGGGCGCGGCGATCAGGATCTCGCTGACCGAACGCGTTCCCTTCACGGTCGAGGAGAACGAGGCCCTGGACGGCCTGACTTTAAGGATCTTCTCGGCCGTGGGCCACACGAACTGGGTGACCTACGAGGGCGACTCCGACTTCGTCGACGAAGTCCGCTGGCGCCAGGAAGCGTCGGACGTCGTCGTCGTGAGCGTCCGGCTGAAGCCCGGGCGCCGGGTGTGGGGCTGGAACGCCCATTACGACGCCGGCGCCTCGCTGAAGCTGGACCTGCGCCGCCCCCCGCGCCCGAACCCGGCCAAACCCCTCGCGGGGCTGAAAGTGATGCTCGACCCCGGGCATATGCCTTCGGCGCCGGGGGCCACGGGCCCGCTGGGGACCCGGGAGATGGACGCCAACTACGCGATCTCGCAGTCTCTGGCCGAGCTCCTCGCGCGTGACGGGGCCCTCGTCCTGGTCACGCGCTCGACGACGACGGACGAAGTCTCGCTCAACGACCGACCGCGGCAGGCCGTGGAGCGCGGCGCCGATCTCTTCGTGAGCCTCCACAACAACGCGCTGCGGGACGGAGCCAACCCATTCGCCAAGCCCCGCGGCTTCACCGTCTTCTATTATCATCCGCACAGCCTGGCCCTCGGGCGCGCGCTGCACGCCGCCTACAAAGACAAGGTGCCTCTGCCGGACGAGGGACTGCAGTGGGGCAATCTGCTCGTCGCTCGCCTCTCCGCCGTGCCCGCCGTCCTCATCGAAAACGCCCACATGATCTTTCCCGATCAGGAGGCCCGCCTCAACGACCCCGCCTTCCGCCGGGACCTGGCGAAGGCCGCGGCCGCGGGGATCCGGGCCTTCGTGCTCGAAGCGGGCGAGAAGGGGGTCCGGAGATGAGCCCGCTTCCAAGAGGTCCGCTCGAGTCGCTGTGCGGCCTGATCTCGTTCCTCACAACGGTCAAGGAGCCCGACGACGACCGCGTCTGGGCGAGGGTCGCCGACAAGCTCGCGGCCGCCATCGACTGCGAGGCCGCGACCTGCTTCGTCTTCCTCCCCAAGCAGGGCCAGTTGGTCGCGCGCTCGGCGCTCGGCGCCGCCGGACAGAACGTCGAGTCCCGGCTCATCGACTCGGGCAAGGGCCTCTGCGGCTGGGTGGCGAAGTACCGCGAACCTCTGATCGTCGACGACGCCTACTCCGACGCGCGCTTCTCCAAGGAGATGGATGAGGCCACCGGATTCAAGACCAAGACCGTGATGGCCCTTCCCCTCTTCGACCGCCTGGACCTCGTCGGGGTCCTCGAACTGATCAACAAGCGCGGCGGGCCGTTCAACGAAACCGACCTCGCGTTGGCCGCGGCCGCCTGCCAAGCGGCGTCCATGTCCCTGCGCGCGTTGCGCCTGGAGGGCACCGTCGACCGTGTCACGGCGCACAACGCCAGCATCCTGGAGAACCTGGGCGGCGGCTTTTTGGCCATCGACACCCACGGCCGCCTGATGCTCTGCAATCCGGCCGCCAAGCGCATCCTGGGCCTGCCCGACGACATCCCCCTGAACCAACCCGCGGACCAGGCCCTGCTGTCCATCCCCGCGATGGCCGAGCTTCTCATGGACACGCTCGTCAAGAAGGAAACCGTCAAGCGCAAGGACCTCGCCTGGAAGAACAAAGGCGAGACCCGCGTCCTCGGCTACTCGACTTTGCTCATCCAGGACCCCCACGGCCGGGTCGTCGGCGCCGGCATCACCTTCCAAGACATCACCCAGTTCCAAAAGAAGTAGGGGGCCCTCATGCAACTCGGAGACAAGGCCCCGGCGTTCAGCCTGATGGGCGTGGACGGAAAGACGCACACACTCGAGTCGGTCAAGGGGGCCAAGGCGACGATCGTGGTTTTCTCGTGCAACCACTGCCCGTACGTGATCATGAATGAGGACCGGCTCATCTCGGCCTTCACGGATTATAAAGCGAAGGGCGTGGGCATGGCCGCGATCAGCTCGAACGACGCGGCGAAGTATCCCGACGACTCCTTCGAGGAGATGAAGAAGCGGGCGAAGGAGAAGGGATTCCCCTTCCCCTACCTGCACGACGAGAGCCAGGAGGTCGCTCGGGCCTACGGCGCGACCCACACGCCCCACCTCTTCGTCTTCGATCGAGACCTCCGGCTCGCCTACACGGGGGCGGTCGACGACGACAACAACTACAGGACCCGCAAGAAAGTCGAGAGGCCCTACCTGCGCGACGCGCTGGACGACCTCGTCGCCGGACGCCCCGTCCGCGTGCCCGAGACCCACGCCATCGGCTGCACGATCAAGTGGAAGTGACGCCGTGAAGGCGCACCCCTTCGTCTGGGCCGCCGTCGGGGTCTGCCTCCTCTGGGTCTTCCTGCGCTGGTTCGAGGGCGCGATGATCTACTTCCCCTCTCGGACTCTCGCCGCCCATCCCGGGACCCTTGGTCTTGCGTGGGAGAGAGTCCGGCTGACGGCCACGGACGGCGTGAGCCTGCGCGCCTGGTTCATCCCCGCGGCGCGCGCGGACGCGCCGGTCCTGCTCTGCCTGCACGGCAACGGCGGAAACCTCTCAGATCGCGTCGAGAAGATGCGGATCTTCCATGCGGCCGGGGCGGCCCAGCTCTGGGTGGACTGGCGCGGCTACGGCGAGAGCTCCGGCCGGCCCGGCGAAGCCGGACTCTACCGCGACGCCCAGGCCGCCCGCGACTGGCTCGCCGCGGCCAAAGGCATGCCGGCCTCCCGCCTCGTTCTCTACGGCGAGTCGCTCGGCGCCGGCGCGGCCGTCGAACTCGCGTCGCGCGCGCCCGCCGCCGGCCTGATCGTGGACAGCGGCTTCACCTCCATTGCCGACATGGCCCAACTCGTTTTGCCTTGGTTTCCCAGACGCCTCATCCGAACCCGCTTCGACAATCTCTCCAAACTTCCCGGCGTGAAGATCCCGACCCTGTTCATGCACAGCCCCCAGGACGACATCGTGCCCTACGAGATGGCCCGGCGCAACTTCGCCGCCGCCGGCGGGCCCAAGCGCTTCGTGGACCTGAAAGGAAATCACAATGAAGGATTCCTGGACACGGGCGACGCCTACGGCGCCGCCGTGCATGACTTCCTCGCCTCGCTCGGGAAGAAACCATAGCGGCCCGCACCGGCGCGAGTTTCGGCTGGATTATTCCCGGGAGAAATGCTCGCCGAACGCCTCGCGCTCGTCGTACCTTGTAATAGATACACTTCGATCACATGTTAATCACTAGGAAGCGCCCTATTGGCGCAGTCCCATTTTCCCTCGGCGCTGTCTTTCTCCCTATCAGTCTAATGGTGATCTTGGCCGCACCTCCCTTGGCCTTTACTGAACCGGGAAAAGGCCCCAACGGCGACACCCCTGGTCCTGGGCCGGATGGATGGTCCACCTGTCCCGCGGGCACTGTGGCTCAAAAGACCAGTAGCTCAAACTCAATACAACCTTACACCTGCGTCAAGCTCGGGCCCGGAGGTAAGTCGGTCTACGCCCAGCACTCGAACTCGGCGATCTCATTCGACTATCCGGCTGGCTGGAGCGTGAAAATCCGTCCCACTATGAGCGACGGCCAACGGTGCATAATCGATGTATATCTCGACCATACCTGGAGTGAGGCCCCTCACAACACGAGCGGATGGGCTCACGTCGAACTTGAGTTCGTGAACGCGCAACGCCGCTACCGCGAGGAGGCCGCTACCCCAGGAGGGCGTGCCGACCTCATTCCGACGAACCTCACGGACTACCGGAGAGCGATGGACTGCGCGAGTTTTCGCGTGGGCAAGCCGCCGCTCCTCTTCTCGTACGCCGATTGCTCAGAATACATTGGGACGATGTCTCTCGGCCCGACCAAGACGTTCGGTTACGTCTATCAGTGGCCCAAAATGATAATCAAGAATGCATCCAGATTCCCGGAGTTCAACGCGGTCTTGCGTCAGAAGACCGTGGTTTTTGCGCTCCGCAAGAACCAATCCTGGATATACAGTCTGACCTACCTTGCCCCCGGCAGGGACTTCGATCGCTACTGGCCGAATGTGGCGCATCTGCTGGCTTCGTTGCGTCTGACGCCAGAGGGTGCTCAGCGCTGCGGTCGTTCGCCGCAAAGCACTACGCATGAATCTCAACGCCCCGAATCCTCCGAGGAATCAGGCACACCGGTGGACCCGAGCAGGGCCACGCCGATGCTGCGCTAACCCCAATGCCGGTCGCTTAAGCCGGGTGCTCGTCGTTACGCGCATAGATGCGCGACGAGGTCGTCCAGCGCGTCGCGGAGGTAGACGGGGCCGTGCAGAACAGTGCAGAACAGCGCCCTTGATTAGTCCGGAGAGAATGGCTACCCTCGTGCCTATGAGTGTGGTCACGGCCGAAAGCGGGCTAATTTTTCCTACTTCGTTAATTCGCGGGGTGAACCGTTTCTCCGTGCGATGTGCGCTGCTCGTTCTGTGGCCGCTCGCCGCGGCGGCGGGGGCGGCAGATCCCGACGCGGTCGACCGCATCCGGGGTGAGGTCAGGGCTTCTTCGACCACCGAGGCCGACATGACCGAGCGCCACCGGGCGCTCATGGACTGGGCCTCTTCGCTGCTCGGCGAGGGCGCTGACATCGATCCCGCGCTCCCGCGCGAGGAGGCCGGCGACCTGATGCGGCTGGTGCGGGCCCGCGATTGCGAGCGCGCCTGCCCCCGGATTGATGAGGCTTTCCGGAAGCTGGAGGCTTTGGCGGGAGGGGAGGCCGGGGTACGTCGTCGGCGCCTGCGGGCGGCGGTCCCACCGCGCACGATTAGTCTTGCCGTCATGACCCGCGAGGTCTCCGTGATCGACGCCGTGCAGGTCTCCGAGAAGGGCATGCTGCGCGCGGAGGACGGGCGCGTTTCTCTCGAGGCGGGCAGCGAGCCGGTATGGGTGGTCGAAGGGAAGTTTCCCGCTCGCCGGAACCTGACGCCGGAGCGCTCGCCCTTCGGCTTTCACCCAGCCCTCTGCTCCGGAGCCGACGGCAGTCCCGACTACTCCTGCGCCCATGAGCTGGGGGCCGACTGGGACCGCGGCGGGCTCTACCTCATGTGGGTGATGGGCCAGCCGGACCTCCTCAAAGACGAGTACGACTGGCGGCCATTCGACGACTACTTCCGGCGGCTGCCTGACAGTCTGATGGCCTTGAAGAACATCACCGTCGCCCACGACGGGATGGTCAAGCGGGCCGGGATGCCCCACGTCAAGAGGCCCAGCGGGCACAAGAAGTTCGACGTCACAGGCTACCTGGAGGGGACCTCGTACCGGCCCAAGGACCCGGAGGCCTACGCGCGGTGGGTGAAGGCGGCTGTGCGCCGCTATCCGCGGGCGAGGCACTGGCAGGTCGACAACGAGCCGCCGCGGGGGCGGGAAGGCTACGCCGATCTTATGCGCGTCACCTACACGGCCATCAAGGAGGCGAATCCCAAGGCGCAGGTGCTGGTGGGCGGACTGCACCTGCCGTATGGCCGGACCGCGCGGGCCTACGAACGGGAAACCTTACCCATCCTGAGGGAGTTGGGCGGCAAGTATCTCGACATCGTCGACATGCACTGGTTCGGCGGCGTCGGAGAGTGGAGGGATCTTGCCCCCGCGCTGGATCGCCTGAGGACGGACTTGGAGCGCCACGGGTTCAAGGACACTCCCATCTGGATCACCGAGATGGGGACCTATAGCGGCAGGCCGGGAAGGATGCCGGAGCAGACCGAGCGCGACCAGGCTTCCGAGGTGGTGCGGCGCTACGTCACCGCCTTGGCCGAGGGCGTTGAGAAAGTCTTCTGGGCCTGGGGCATCGATGAGGGCTTCATGGATCCGGAAGACGACGATTTCTTCGACCGCACGGGGCTGATCTATGACGGCATCGGCGAGGGCGATCCGGGCCGCGGCACGCGGAAGGCGGCCTACCGCGCCTACGCCAAGATGACGGAGTTCTTGCGGCGCTGCGAGGGCGGACGTCCCACCCGCCTCCAGGCGGAGGCCGGCGTTGTTGCATACCGTTTCCGCTTCCCCGGCGAGGAGCGGGGCGTCCTCGTGGTCTGGCTGGACCACTAGTCGGCGTCCAGGCCCCGTTGAGGGCAGTGCGGACGCAGCGCGCAGGCGTCGCAGGCGGGGCGGGCGGCCTTACAGACGCGGCGGCCGTGCCAGATCATCCCGTGGGAAAAGTCGATCCAGTCCTTCCTCGGCACGCAGGCCATCAGGTCGCGCTCCACGTCCGCCGGGTCCGCTTCGTCCGTGAGCCCCATCCGGTAGGCCAGGCGCTTGACGTGCGTGTCGACGGCGATGCCCTCGGCCTTGCCGAAGGCGTCTGCGAGGACTACGTTGGCGGTCTTGCGCGCCACGCCCCGCAGGGTCAGCAGCTGCTCCATCTCGCCGGGGACCTGCCCGCCGAAGCGCTTGAGGAGGGCCTGAGCGGTCTCGATGATCGATTTGGCCTTGGAACGGTAGAAGCCGCAGCTGTGGATGATGGACTCGAGCACCGTCGGGTCGGCGCGCGCGTAGTCCGCGACGGTCTTGCAGCGCGCGAAGAGGGTCTTCGTGACCTTGTTGACCCGCGCGTCCGTGCATTGCGCGGAGAGGATGGTCGCGAAGAGGAGCTCGTGCGCGCTGGAATGGTCCAGCTCGCACTTCGCCTCGGGGTAGAGCTTGCGCAGGCCCGCGACGATCTTCTTCGCCCGCTCGGCGCGCACCATCACTTCTTCTCGATCGGGTAGCAGTAGATGCCCATGTTGACGGGGTTGTCCACGAAGCCGCGCACCCATTCCCTCATCCCGTAGACGCCCGACGGGTGGACCGTGAAGACGGCCGGAGCCTCTTCATATCCCTTCGCCAATATCTTCTTGTACATCGCCGCCCGCCTGACGGAAGACGGCTCGATGACCGCCTTCTCGATCATGGCGTCCAGTTCGGGATTCGCATAGCCCTGGGCCGAGGGATAACGGCCCTGGGAATGATAGAAGGCGTAGATGAAGTTATGGGCGTCGGGGTAATCCGCGATCCAGCCGCGCGCGAAGATCGGCATCAGGCGGCGCTGGGCCTTGTCGACGAAGTTCGCCCAATCCACCCCGCGCAGGTCGATGCGGAACTTGGGGTTGAGGCGCTCGACGCCCTTCTTCAGGATCTGAGCCGCGGCCTCGCGGACCTCGCCGCCGGTGTTGTAGGTCAGCGTGAATCGGAAGCCCTTCTCCCAGAGCCGCCCCCCGTGAGCCTTGCGCAGGTGCTCCTCGGCCTTCTTGAGGTCGTACTCGTAGCGGGGCTGATTCTTGTCGGAACCGGGGATCCAGGGCGGGATCGGTCCCAGCGCGCGCACGGCCGTGTTCTTAAATGTGTCGCGCCGGATCGCGTCGTAGTCGAAGGCATAGGAGAAGCCCTTGCGCACGTCCGGGTCGGCGAAGAAGTCGGTCGGGATGCCGTCGCCGTCGAGCCTGCCCGAGCCGATGTCGGGATTGGCGATCGGGTTGAGCTTGACCGTGAAGAAAAGCGCCGGGTCCGTCGCCAGCCGTTTCAGGCCGTCGAGCAGGACGACGCCCGGCAGGCCCTGGAGCTGGGACGCGTAGGGGCGCGGGGTCTCAATGAGGTCGGCGTCGCCGGCCTGCAGCATCAGCTTGCGGGTGTTGAGCTCGGGCACCGACTTGATGAGCACGCGCTTGAGCTTGGCGGGGCCGCGGAAGTAGGCGTCATGGCGCTCGAGCAGGACGTAGCGGCCGGAGCGGTCCCAGCGCGCCAGCTTGAAGGGACCCGCGCCGTTCATATGCTCGAAGAGGTGGGACTTCTCCTTGGGCGGGTCGTTGAAGTTCCGCCAGGTCGCCGCCGTCCCGTCCCACTCCCCGTGAGCGACGCACCAGGCCTTGGGCGCCACGTACGACCAGCGCGCCATCACCGACAAGAACGGCCCGAACGGTCTCGGCAGTTCCACGACGAGGTCGCGGCCCTCGACGCGCACGCGCTTCTCGAGGGCGGCGAAATCCAGCGTGACGGTTCCCGATGAGTTCCTCGTGACGGGCACGCCCGCGATGGGCTCCAAGAGCAGGGCCGAGGGCCCGCCGGAGCGGTCGGTGATCATGAAGCGCAGAAGCGAGTAGCGCGCGTCCTCGGGCGCGACCTCGGTCCCGTCCTGGAACTTGGCGCCTTTGCGGATCGGGAAGCGATAGGTGCGCCCATCCTTGGAGACGAGGCCGTTGGCCTGACTCGGGACCTTCTGCGAGAGGCGAGGCTCGAACTCGGACAGCGAGGCGCCCTTGAAGGCGATCAGGGTCTCGTAGACGTTCTGGATGACGGACTGGCTCGAGGCGTCGTAGGGGAACACCGGGTCAAGACTGCCGACCTCGCCGACCTCGAGGACGGTGAAGGTGTCGGGATTGCGGACCGGCTCGGCGGCAAGCACGACCGACGCGGCAAGCAGGAGGGTCGCGATCATTCGGCGAGGATAGCGTTTCACGCGGGGACTGTAAAGGTGATAGAATTGGCGCATGAACGCCGCCAAAACCTGCTGCTGCCAGTGCTCCTGCCGGCTCTTCGAGTTCCTCGAATCCTCCATCGGCAAGAAGGTCATGATCGCGCTGGCCGGATTCCTCCTCTGCGGATTCCTGATCACCCACCTCGCCGGGAACATGTTCATGTTCGGCGGCGCGAACGCCTTCAACCACTACGCCGAGGCGCTGGAGAGCAACCCGTTCCTGCCGCTGGCGGAGATCGGCCTGGCCGCGCTCTTCCTGCTGCACATCGCGCTGACCATCCGGGCCAAGTTCGCCAACATGGCCGCGCGGCCCGTGGCTTACGAGGTCTATCAGGGCAAAGGCGCGCGCACTCCCGGCTCCAGCACCATGGCGGCGACCGGCGCGCTCATCCTCGCCTTCATCGTCATCCACGTCGCCACGCTGAAGTTCGAGGTCGGAGGCTCGAAGGGCCCCGACCTCTTCGCTCACGTGACCGGCTGGTTCAAGAACCCCCTGTACGCGGGGTTCTACATCCTGGCCGTCGCGGGCGTCGGCCTGCACCTGTCGCACGGAGTTCAGAGCGCCATCCAGACCCTCGGCGTCAGCCATCCCCGATACACGCCCATGTTCAGGAAGCTGGGGCTGCTCTTCGCGGTCGCGATCTCGGTGGGCTTCGCGAGCCTTCCCATCTACTTCGGATTCTTCCACCATGACATGGCCTGCTGCGCGGCCAAGGGAGGTGCGCAGTGAAGCTCGACTCCAAAGTCCCCACCGGCCCCATCGAGGATCAATGGGACAAGCACCGCTTCGAACTGAAGCTCGTCAACCCGGCCAACAAGAGGAAGCATAAAGTCCTCGTCGTGGGAACGGGTCTCGCGGGCGCCTCGGCGGCCGCATCATTGGCCGAGCTCGGCTACAACGTGGAAGCCTTCTGCGTGCAGGACTCCCCCCGCCGCGCGCACTCCATCGCGGCCCAGGGCGGCATCAACGCGGCCAAGAACTACCCGAACGACGGCGACTCCGTCTGGCGGCTGTTCTACGACACCGTCAAGGGCGGAGACTTCCGCGCGCGCGAGTCCAACGTCTATCGCCTGGCCCAGGTCAGCAACGCCATCATCGACCAGTGCGTGGCCCAGGGCGTGCCGTTCGCGCGCGAGTACGGCGGCCTGCTCGACAACCGCTCCTTCGGCGGCGCGCAGGTCTCGCGCACCTTCTACGCGCGCGGCCAGACCGGCCAGCAGCTGCTGCTCGGCGCCTACTCGGCTCTGCTGCGCCAGGTCGGCGCGGGCGCCGTCAAGATGTTCCCCCGCCGCGAGATGCTCGACCTGGTCGTCGTCGACGGGGTCGCCCGCGGCATCGTCTGCCGCAACCTCGTGACGGGCGCGGCCGAGAAGTATTGGGGCGACGCCGTCCTGCTGTGCACCGGCGGCTACGGCAACGTGTTCAACCTCTCCACCAACGCCAACTCCTGCAACGTGACCGCGGCCTGGCGCGCGCACAAGAGGGGCGCCGCGTTCGCCAACCCCTGCTTCACGCAGATCCATCCGACCTGCATCCCCGTCGCGGGCGCGCACCAGTCCAAGCTCACCCTGATGTCCGAATCCCTGCGCAACGACGGGCGCATCTGGGTCCCGAAGAAGAAGGGCGACGCGCGCAAGCCCCAGGACATCCCGGAGAGCGAGCGCGACTACTACCTGGAGCGCAAGTACCCCGCCTTCGGCAATCTCGTCCCCCGCGACATCGCCTCGCGCGCGGCCAAGCAGATGACCGACGACGGACGCGGTGCGCGGGGCGGCCTGGCGGTCTTCCTCGACTTCCAGGACTCCATCAAGCGCCTGGGCAAGGACAAGATCGCCGAGAAGTACGGCAACCTCTTCGACATGTACCACCACATCACCGACGAGGACCCCTACCAGGCGCCGATGCGCATCTATCCCGCCGTCCACTACGCCATGGGCGGACTGTGGGTCGACTACAACCTGATGACCACCGTCCCGGGCCTGTTCTGCCTGGGCGAGGCGAACTTCTCCGACCACGGGGCCAACCGGCTCGGCGCCTCGGCCCTAATGCAGGGCCTGGCCGACGGCTACTTCGTGATCCCCTACACTTTGGGCGGCTATCTCGCCGGCGCCAAACTCGGCAAGGTGACGACCGACCACGACGCCTTCCGCGAGGCGGAGTCCTCGGTCACCGCGCGCACCAAGAAGCTCCTGTCGTCCGGCGGCAAGCGCACTCCCCAAGATTTCCACCGCCAGCTGGGGAAGGTCATGTGGGAGAACGTCGGCATGGGCCGAAACGCGAAGGGCCTCAAGGAGGCCCTCTCGCAGATCCCCCGGATCCGCGAGGAGTTCTGGAAGACCGTCTCGGTCACCGGGTCCGGAGAGTCGTTCAACCAGACCCTGGAGCGGGCCGGCCGCGTGGCCGATTTCCTCGAGTTCGGAGAGCTTCTGGCCAAGGACGCCCTGCTGCGCGAAGAGTCCTGCGGCGGGCATTTCCGCGAGGAGCACCAGACCGAGGACGGCGAGGCCAAGCGCGACGACGCGAACTTCAGCCACGTCGCGGTCTGGGAGCACAACGGCGAAGGCCAGGATCCCGCGCGGCACACGGAGCCCCTGACCTTCGAGAACGTCCATATCGCGCAAAGGAACTACGCATGAACCTCACATTGAAGGTCTGGCGCCAGAAGGACGCGCAGTCGGACGGCGGGTTCGTCGAGTACAAGATCGCGGACGTCACCAACGACATGTCCTTCCTGGAGATGCTCGACATCCTCAACGAGGAGCTCGTCGCCAAGGGATCGGACGCGATCAGCTTCGACCACGACTGCCGCGAGGGCATCTGCGGCATGTGCGCGCTGATGATCGACGGCCAGGCCCACGGCAAGGACAAGGCCGCGACCTCCTGCCAGCTCCATATGCGCCGCTACCAGGACGGCGACACGATCACCATCGAGCCCTTCCGCGCGAAGGCCTTCCCGGTCCTCAAGGACCTGGTCGTGGACCGCTCCGCCTTCGACCGCATCCAGGCCGCCGGCGGCTTCGTCTCGGTCGCGACCGGCAACGCCCAGGACGCCAACGCCATCCTGATCCCCAAGCAGAACGCGGAGAAGGCGATGGACGCCGCCTCCTGCATCGGCTGCGGCGCGTGCGTCGCGGCCTGCCCGAACGCCTCCGCGATGCTCTTCGTGGCGGCCAAGGTCTCCCAGTACGCCCTGCTCCCGCAGGGCCGGCCCGAGCGGGAGAAGCGCGTGCTCGCGATGCGCGAGGCGATGGACGCCGAGGGCTTCGGCCACTGCACCAACGAGTACGAGTGCGAGGCCTCCTGCCCGAAGGGCATCAACGTCTCCAATATCGCGAGACTCAACCGCGAGTTCCTCCGCGCGGCGGTCCTGGCCGAGTAGCGCAGCGCCCGCGTGAAGTTCTTCACGGTTTCGGAGGCCGAGGCCGTCATCCCCAGCCTGGAGGGCATCTTCGAGGCCGTGGCCGAGCTCACGGCCCAAGCGGAAGTGAAGACCGCCTCCCTGCGCCGCCTGCAGGAGGATGATTCCGATCCCGCGGCCGCCGTGATCGAACGCTCCCAACTCCAATTCCTGGCCGCGGGCATCAACGAGTGGATGCAGAAGATCGTGGACCTCGGCGCCGTGCCCAAGGGCGTGCAGCCGGCCCTGGTGGACTTCCCCTCCCATCTCGAGGGACGAGAGGTCTATCTCTGCTGGAAGCTGGGAGACAAGAGGCTCACCCACTACCACGGCACGAACGAGGGCTTCGCCGACCGCAAGCCGCTGCCCAAGCGCCGCCGCTGACCGTCCGCCGGCGTCGGGGCGCCGAGGGTCGAACTCGGAACCTCGCGGTCCCAAACCGCGCGCTCTGCCAATTGAGCTACGCCCCGTCCGCCGGCCATGGACTTCGACGGGATTATAACACTTGCGGCCGGAGCGCGGGGCGGGCTACACTTCCTCCATGAGATTGCTCGCCTGCCTCCCGCTCCTCGCGGCGTTGGCCGCCTGCGGAGGGCGCTCCGGGCCTCTCCGAGAGGACCCCGCGGCGGCGGAACGAAAGGCGCGCGAAGCGCTGGAGGGCATCGAGAGGAAGATCTCACGGGGCGACCTCCCCAAGATCCAGTTCGAGTTCGACGAGGCGGAGATCACCCCGGAATCCCGCCCCACCCTGGACCTCATCGCCGAGGTCCTCGCCCGCAGCGAGCGCCTGAAGCTCTTCATCCTCGCCCACACCGACAGCGTCGGGGGCGAGGACTACAACCTGGACCTCTCCGAGCGCCGCGCCAAAGCCGTCAAGGAGTTCCTGGTCAAGAAGGGCCTGCCGCCCCCCACCGTCCGCTACCGCGGCTACGGTTTCGCGCGCCCCTTGGCCGACAATTCATCGGAAGAGGGCCGCGCGAAGAACCGCCGCGTGGAATTCCGCGTCACCACGCGGGACTGGGACGCGATCTACTGAGCGGCCTTCAGCGGGCCGCTGAGGCGGACTGACCCGCGGCGGCCTTGAAATCGCGCTCCACCTTCGCCCAGTCCACGTTCTTGAAGAACGCCTCGATGTAGTTGCCGCGTCCAGCCGCGCCCTGGTCCAGTATGTAGGCGTGCTCCCAGACGTCCATCGTCACGACGGGCACGCAGCCCGCGGGATTGCCTTCCTCATGCATCGTGATCCAGTGGTTGGTCAGCACGTCGGCGCTCGGGTCGTAATAGAGGACGACCCAGCCCACTCCCCGCATCTTGCCCATCGCGGTGAACTCCTTCTTCCAGGCGTCGAACCCGCCGAAGCGCTTCTTGAGCTGCTTCATCAGCTCCGCGCCCTCGCTGAGCGGCGCCGAGTCGGCCTTGAGGACGGCGAAATAGCGCTCGTGCAGGGCCATCCCGTTGAACTCGAAGCCTAGGCGGCGATTGAGCTCGGCGAACTCGGGGCCGAAGTCGCCCTTGGCCGACAGCGCGTCGAGCTTCTCGCGCAGGATGTTCACGTTGCGAACATAGCCTTCGTAGAGGGCCCAATGCTGGGCGATCAGGTTCTCGCTGATCCCCGCCAGGGCCTTGGGACGAATCTCCGTGCGCGCGTTGTAGGTGTGGTTCATGTCGGTCATTCTAGCAATTTAAGTCCCATCAGGGCCTAGTGTAATTGCTGCCGGGGCCGGGTTTCGTGGTCGGGTCCGGCTTCCCCATGTCGTCGAGGCGGGCGGCGGCCTTCTCCTTGATCGTCTGGTAGGCGACGCCGGTCAGTATCTCCATGCCCTGCGCGACCGTGTCCACCGCGTAGATGTGGAACCTGCCGTCCTTGATGGCCTGAGCCACCTCCGGGGACAGCTGCAGGTTCCCGACGTTGGTCTTCGGAATGATCACGCCCTGGTCGCCGGTGAGGCCGCGATGATTGCAGAGGGCGAAGAAGCCCTCGATCTTCTCGTTGACGCCGCCGATGGCCTGCACGTTGCCGAACTGATCGGCCGAGCCGGTCACCGCGAACTTCTGAGAGATCGGCACGCCGGACAGCGCGGACAGGATGCCGTACAACGTCGTCGAGGTCGACGAGTCGCCGTCGATGCCGCCATAGTTCTGTTCGTAGGAGACGCGGATCTGAGCCCTCAGCGCCTTCTTCTGGCCGAACTCGTTCATCAGGAAGCCGTACTCGTTGCCCAACGCCTTGTTGAAGTCGGGACCCGTTCTGCCGGCGTCCTTGTCCACCGAGACGATCCCGGGCGCGCCCGGGCTGGCGACGAAGGTGATGCGCATCTGCACGCCGTGAGAGCCCATCACGGCCAGGCCGTTGATCTGGCCGACGGCGGAGCCCTCCGTGTCCACGCGGAACACGTTCTTCTGGTAGAGCTCCCGCATCCGCTGATAGTGAACGTCCTCGCGGTCGCTCTTGGCCGTCAGCGCCGTGTCGACGTCCGAAGCCTGGATCATGTCGCGGCCGGACTTCTGCGCCCAGTAGGTGGCTTCCTGCAGGAGGCCGTACAAGGCGCCGAACTGAGAGGTGAATTGCTTGTTGCTGTCGGCCAGGCGAGCCGCCTGCTCGAGCACGCGGCCCATCGCTCCGCGGGTCATGTCCAGGACCTCTCCGGCCGAGCCGACCACGGCGTGCTTGAGGAAGTTCAGGAAGCCGCCCACGGCCTCCTCGGTGATCTTGATGGTCGGCTGGAACTGCGCGACGCTCTGGAAGTTGGCGACGAAGTCCTCATCATGCTTGGCCAGCAGCATCTGGACCATCGGCGAGCCGATCAGCACGACCTTGACCTTGCCCGGGACCTGGTAGATATCCCCCTTCATGGAGGCCACGCCGAGCAGGCCGCCCTCGGCGATCTCGGCCTGGCCGGAGCGCACGGCTCTCATCAGCGCCGGCCATACCGCCGGATTCTTCAGCGCGTCCATGGCGCTGAGGACGAGGAAGCCGCCGTTGGCCTTGAGGAACGCGCCGGCCTTCAGCGTCGGACCGCCCGGACCGGCGGTCTTGACGAGGCCGACGCTGGGAATGATCATGCTGCGGTCGTTGGCGTCCGCGGCGCCGAACAGGTTCTCGTAGGTCGGGTTCTGCTCGAAGACCACCGGCGCGCCCTTCTGCCTCGCGTTGTCGACCAGGACGCTCACGCGGAAGAAGTCCGCGGGATCGAGGGGGCGGGAGCCGGGGACCGGCTTGAGTCCGGACTCGTCGTCCGTCTCCTTGATCGGGCCGAGGAATATCTTGTAGTTCGACGCGGCGAACTGGGCCATCGACTGGATGTACGCCACCGCGCGGTGCGCCTCGGGGCCGGCCTTGGGCTTCTTGGCCTGCAGCGCCTCCTGCTCCTTGCGCGTCGCCGCGACGAACTCGGCCATCTTGTCCTGGATGGCCTTCGCCTTCTTCGCGATCTCGGCGGCGGCCTCCTCGTACTGCTTCCGGGTGAACTTGCCGGCCTCGATGAGGGCCGCGACGGCCTTGGCGTCGGTCAGGGGAACTCCCTCGAAGGCCGGGACCGCGGCGACGACCGGCCCGTCCTGGCCCATGCCGGCCTTGACGGCGACCGTGAAGGACCCGAACTTCTGACGGCCGAAGAGCTGGAGGGCCTCGTTGAGCTCGGCGTCGCGCTCCTGCGCCCGCTTCTGGAAGGCCTTATCCGCGGCGGTGGCCGGGCCGTTGACCACGGCCTGCGCGAGCTCGTTGGCGTGCTCCGTGACGACGGCCGCGACGGCCTGCGCGTCGATCTGTTCGATCAGCCCCTGGACCTTCTGCGTCATCTGCAGGCTGGCCCGCAACATGACCTGGTACTCCTCGAGGATGCCGCCCTTCTTCTCGGCGAGTTCGGCTTGAGCCTGCGCGAACTCGGCCGCGGTGAAGGCGCCGGCCGCGACTTTCGCGCCGACGTCCTGCTGAGTCAACGGCGCGCCCGCGAAAGCGACGGCCAGAGCGATCTGAATGCCCTTCGAGGTCTGGCTGGCCTTGACGTGGACGCCGAACTTCCCGCCCACGAGGCGGATCGAGGCGATCTTGGCGTCGAAATCGGCCTGGAGCTTGGCGGCCGCGGCCTGGACTTTGTCCATCAGCGCCTGCTTCTTCTGCGCCGCGGAGCCGCTCTGGAGCCGCGCCGGGAGTCTCTCCTTGAGGTTCTCGACGAAACCCTCGACGCCGTCGGCGAACGCCGCGCCCTTGCCCGGGGCGAACTCGAGGACGACCGGCACGTCCTTGTCGGCGAAGTTGGTCGCCGCGACGAGGTCGTTGGGCGTCTTCATCGTCGGAGCGATCTCCGAGAGGATGCGGCGCACGGCCATCGCTCGGCCGCCGCCGTCGGCGCCCGCGACGAAAAGATTGTAGTGGTCGGGCTTCATCTCCAGGCCGAAGCGGATGGCCTTCAGCGCGTCGTCCTGGCCCACGACCTGCTTGTCGTCGTTCGGGATATCCTTGGAGCTCTCCGGAAGCTTCGCCGCGTCCGGGGTGTAGCGTACCTGGTCGGCGGCGAGCTCGAAGGTCTTGGGGTCCGCCGCCCTCGGCGCGGGGGCCGGAGAGGGCACGACGGTCTTCTTGGCGCCGAAGATCGCGCCGGCCGCGCGGCGCAGGAGGGCGCGCACGCCGGCGTCCGGGGCCGCG
>MGUL01000156.1:0-327 GCA_001800005.1 Elusimicrobia bacterium RBG_16_66_12
CGGCGGCGCTCGACGACGGCCGCGAGATCGAAGCTCGGACCTTCGTCAACGCCGCCGGGCCTTGGGCCGAGGAGGTCGCCCGTCTGGCGGGATCGTCGATGGTGCGCCTCAGGCTGCGCAAGGGCGTGCATCTTATCGTCGACGGCGAGCCGCCGCCGCACGGTCTTATTTTCCCCGGCCCCGGCGGGCGCCGCATCGGCGTGTACCCCCGCCGGGGCGAGACCTGGATCGGCCCCACCGACGAGCCTCACGACGGCCCGCCCGACGACGCCGCCGTCGCGCCGGGGGAGCGGGAAGATCTGCGGCGGGCCTTGGCCGTCGTCCTGC
>MGUL01000156.1:366-1078 GCA_001800005.1 Elusimicrobia bacterium RBG_16_66_12
CCTGCGTCCCATCCCCCGCCGGGGCGGCGCCGCGTTTCTCCTGTCGCGCGAGCACCGCGTCTTCGACCACGCCGCCGAGGGCTTGTCCAATTTTCTCACCGTCGCCGGAGGCAAGCTCACCACCTACCGGCCGATGGGCGAGGATGTGCTGGCCGGCGTTCTGCAAAAGCTGGGACGGCCGGTCCCCGCGCCCCCCGACGAAGAGGGTGAGCGAGGCCTGCCTTGGTCTTTGATGCGCGCGGGCGGCCTGGCCGCGTCCGCGGGACTGCTGTCCTATTTCGCCGTCCGCCGCGCCTTCGCCGGGCGCGGCCGCGAGGGCTGGGCCGCGTTCACGGCGGAGGGGCGATGAGCCCGGTCTTGCCGCTCGTCGAGTTGGAGAAGGCCCTCGGCCCCGGCGGGATCGTGACCGGAGCGGGCCTGCGCGCCTACGCCCGCGACTCCTGGCCCCAGGCCCTGGGCTGGAGCAACGCGCAGATCTCGGCCCACGTTCCGTCGGCGGCTCTTCGCCCGGCGAGCGAAGAGGCCGTCGCGGCGGCGCTGGCCTGGGCGGCCGCGCGCGGCGTCGCCCTCGTGCCGCGCGGCGCGGGCTCGGGCGTGCTGGGGGCCTGCGTGCCGGTCCGCGCGGGCTCGGTCGTGCTCGACGCCTCGCGCTTGAGGGCTTTCGAGCTGCGCGCCGACGCGCCCGAGCCCGTCGTGCGCGTCGGCGCGGGCT
>MGUL01000156.1:1090-1878 GCA_001800005.1 Elusimicrobia bacterium RBG_16_66_12
CTGGGCGGGGAGCTCGAACGGCGCCTGAACGCGCTCGGCTGGTCGCTGATGATGTTCCCGCAGTCCCTGGAGGACTCCACCGCGGGAGGCTGGATCGCGACCGACGCCTTCGGCCAGCTCTCCACGCGCTACGGCGGTGTGCGCGCCCAGGTCCGAGGCGTGCGCGTCGCGGGCCTGGGCGGCGCCGTGAGCGCGGAAGACGCCGGTCCCCACTTGGGCGCGGAGGGGACCTTGGGCGCCTTGACCGAGGTCGTCCTGCGCGTGAGGCCCAAGCCCGGCTCGCGGCGCTTTTACGCCTATGAATTCCCCGGCCCCGAGCCCGCCTTGGATTGGGCGCGCGAGGCCATGGCGAAGAACGGCCCGCCCTCGGTGCTCCGGCTTTACGGCCCGGTGGACGCCTTCTTCAACGGCCTCAAGCGCTCCGGCGGCGCTGCCTCCTCCGGGGCGCTGCGCTCCCGCGTCGAGGCTCTGCTGCTCAAGCGCACCGATTGGCTCAACGCCCTGACTCCGCTCCTGGGCCGAAGGTGGCTGGCGGCGGTCGTCTACGAGGACGAGGCGCCGTATCTCGACGCCGCCCCGCCGCCCGCGCGCGAGGCCGTCGACCTGGGCGCGGGCCCGTCCCGGCGCTGGTGGCAAAGGCGTTATCACCTGAGCAAGGAGCGCCTGGAGCGCACCTTCGCCGCGGGAGGCTTCGTCGACACCGCGGATTTTTGGGCGCCCCTGCCGCTGCTGCCGCGCCTGGATGCGGCGGTGCGCGCGGCCCTTCGCCCCCACGCCCTGGCCTTCTC
>MGUL01000156.1:1995-2754 GCA_001800005.1 Elusimicrobia bacterium RBG_16_66_12
GGCGCGGCCGCGGGCGCCGCCGTCAACCACCACCACGGCATCGGCCTGGGCAAGCTCCCCTGGCTTAAGAACGCCTGGGACGCTCCAAGGCTCAAGGCATGGCGGGCCCATAAGCTCGCGCGCGATCCGCACGGCCTGTTCAACCCGGGGAAAATAGAACCATGAAACGAATCAAGATCTACGCCCATCGCGGCGCGATGATCACCTCGCCCGAAAACACGATCGAGTCTTTGCGCCGCGCCAAGGAGGAGGGGGCCGACGGCATCGAGTTCGACGTCCAGCTCAGCGCCGACGGGGAGCTGTTCATTTTCCACGACGAAAACGCCCGGCGCGTGTGCGGCCGCGACGTCCCCGTAGCGTCGCTCCCCTGGCGCGAGCTCAAGGAGTTGAAGGTCTTCGGACGCCACGCCATCCCGCATCTCGACGACGCGCTCGCGGCCCTGGAGGGCTGGCCCGCAGCCGAGCTCTTCCTCGATCTGCACCAGCCGAGCGTGCCCCTGGCCGAGGCCGCGGGACGGCGTCTGGTGGCCTCCTCCGTGGGGCCGCGATCCTTCCTGCTCGATTTCTACAGGAGCCGCCATCTCCTCCTCGCGGCCAAGAAGGCGGCGCCCGCGGTGCGCCTGGCCGTCATGCCCGGCCCGCCTTGGGGCGTCCAAGCCTCGTGCGACCTGGGGGCCGAGGCCATCTCGCTGGGCTGGGACGGCAGGCTCACTAAAGTCCTCTACCGCGCCGCCTGCGCGCTGTACGACCTGCCGGCGC
>MGUL01000156.1:2769-4443 GCA_001800005.1 Elusimicrobia bacterium RBG_16_66_12
AGGCGCGCGGCGTGTCCGTCAGCGGCTGCGTCGCCAACGACCCAGACGCGGTGCGCTACTTCGTCGCGCAGGGCATGGACGGAATCTGGACCGACGACCTCGCCATGGCCCGCGGCGCCCTCAGCGAGCCGGCCGGTCGGCCTTGAACAGGAGGGCGACGATCAGGCCGCTCAGCAGGAGGGCGGCGAGGTTGGCCGCCCAGCCCTCGAAGAGGCCCTGATGGTCGGGGGCGCCCAGCCAGCCGTAATCGCGAAGGCTTCGGGCCCCGACCGCGACCGACAGGAAGGGCCCGACCTTGGAGGGGAGTCCGCCCTCGTAGACGAAGAGGGTCCACAGCAGCCAGTAGAGGGCGCCGATGACGACCTGCGCGGCGACGAGCACGACGGCGATGTGGACCGGGTCGAAGCGCGGGGTGCGCGGGTCGTCGGCGTCCTCGAAGAGCCCGACCCAGCGCCGCCAGGCGGAGTGCTTGCTCATCTCAGGCCGAGCAGGTCCGGCATGCCGTAGAGGCCGGGCTTCTTCTTCGCGACCCAGACCGCCGCTTCCAAGGCGCCCTGCGCGAAGACGTCGCGCGACTGGGCCTGATGCGCGATGGTCAGGCGCTCGAAGGGGCCGGCGAAGAGCAGATCGTGGTCGCCGACCACGTCGCCCAGGCGCAGGGAGACGGTCGAGACGGGCTCTTGCGCGCCGCGGCTCTCCATGACGGCCCGGGCCAGGCTCAGCGCGGTGCCGGAGGGGGTGTCCTTCTTCGCCTTGTGGTGCTTCTCGACGAGGGCGACGTCGTAGCCGGCCAGGCGGCGCGCGGCCTCGGCTGCGAGGTGCACCATCAGGGTCACGCCCTTGCTGAAGTTCGATGCGAGGAAGACCGGGGCGCGCTTGGCCCCGGCGGCGACCTGGGTGCGCTGGACGTCGCTCAAGCCCGTGGTGCCGCTGATGAAAGGGACCTTGGCGCGGGGGCAGGCGGCGGCGTAGCGCACCGTCGCCTCGGGCACGGAGAAGTCGATGACCGCGCCGCAGGCGCCGACCTGGTCCTCGAACTCGGCGGCCCGGCCGCGGTCCACGCGCGCGAGCAGGTGGAAGCGCGGGTCGCCCGCCGCCAGAGCCGCGGCGCGCGAGCCCGTGCGCCCGGAGGCGCCGCACACGGCGATCTTCAGCGGGATCGGCATTGAGACTGATCTTACTAAATGGCCGCATCGATGCGGCCATCGGTGATCGGACGGAGGCGGATGCGGTCCGGAGGGGGGTAAAATGGCGAAGACAGAGACGCGGGCGATGAGCGTGACGATCCCCGCGCGCGGCGTTCATTTGAGCGGGGACCTGCGCCTGCCGCCTCAGGCCCAAGGCCTCGTGCTCTTCGCGCACGGCAGCGGCAGCAGCCGTTTGAGCCCCCGCAACCGCTTTGTCGCCGGGGTCTTGGACCGGCGGGGGTTGGGCACGCTGCTCATCGACCTGCTGACCCCCGCGGAGGAAGAGGTCGACGAGTCCTCGGCGGAGCTCCGTTTCGACATCCCTTTCCTGGCGGGACGCCTGGAGGCGGCCGTGGACTGGCTGAAGGACCGGCCCGAGACCCGGGGGATTCCCATCGGCTGCTTCGGCGCCAGCACGGGGGCCGCGGCGGCATTGCGGGTCGCGGCGGCTCGCCCCGATGACGTCTTCGCCGTGGTGTCGCGCGGC
>MGUL01000156.1:4458-5940 GCA_001800005.1 Elusimicrobia bacterium RBG_16_66_12
GCCGCGGAGGCCCTTCCCCGGGTTCAGGCGCCGACCCTGCTGATCGTGGGCGGGGACGACCGCGAGGTCCTCGCGTTGAACGCGGCGGCCGCGGGCCTGATGAGGGGGGAACGCCGGCTCGAGATCGTCCCCGGGGCGACGCATCTCTTCGAGGAGCCGGGCGCGTTGGAGGCGGCGGCGCGCTTGGCCGCCGACTGGTTTCTCGGGCGCCTGGGCCGTCCGCGGCGATGATGCGCCGCGCTCTCAGCGGACGATCAGGGCGCCCGTCAGGCGCCGCCACGCGCGGCGAACCGCGCCCTTCACCGTCCTCTCCCCGCCCCGCTCGACCGTCGTGTCCGACAGCGGGATCGCCCGCGCGGCGGGGGCGCGGCCGAACAGCGCGGCGACGCGGTCCAGGCGGCCGAGGCCGACGAGGCGCTTCACTGAACGGCCGAAGGCGATCGTGCCGAGCGGCGACTCGCCGCCCGCGCCGTCCGACAGGTGCGCCTCGACGCGAAGCTCCTTTTCCTGCTTGAAGTCGAAGACGCGCCGCAGCGGCGACTTGTCCTTCTCGTCGGCGTCGAGCCGGGCGCGCCAGGCCGCGGCGATCCTCGCGGGAATCGACGTCCCGGACAGCAGCTCGGCCAAGGTGGGGGTCCACTGGACCTGTTCCGCGACGCCACCGTGCCTCAGGACCAGCCGCACGCTCCGCTCGGCGAGGTCCGCGACCGGGATCGGCGAGCCGAAGCCACGGATCGTCGCGGGCAGGGGGCCGCCCGCGTCCATGAATACCAGGCCCGTGTTCTCCCGGCGCCGGGCGAGTATGCCGGAGAACTGGGCCTCGCCCGTCGTGAGCACGCGAATGCGCGTCACGCCCGGCGTCTCCGCGAGGCGCCGCAAAGTCGAGAGCTTGCGCCACCAATAGCGCAGGCCGAGGTCCGCAAGGCTTTGAGCCGTGATCATCGGCGGAACCTTGACCAGCTCGAACGCCAGGACGGCCAGGCCCGCAGCGGGCGAGCCCGTCACCTGCCAGGCGATCCCGGCCTGGACGAACTGGAAGCCCGTCTCAAGCGCGTAGTGCAGAACGCGCGCCGCCAGCCCCAGCTCGACCGTTTCGTGCAGGGGCTTCGAGAGCAGGTGCACGCGCGGGCCCGCGGCCGGCGCGCGCGCGGATTCGGGCGCGGAGGGCGGAAGGGATGTCGCGGCGGCCGACGGCGCGCCGAGGGCCGGGGCCGGCGCTTCCGGCGCTTCCGCGCCGAGCGCGCGCGCCATCAGCGCTTCCGCGCCGCCGCGGATGTCGGCCGCCGGCGCCGATTCCAGATCGATCTCGGCGAATCGGGCGACCGCGGCGTTGACGGCCGAGAGCCGGATCGGGGCCGGAGCCTGGGGGAGCGTCGCCGCCGGCGCCAGGAGCGCGGGCGCGAAGATCGCCGCGGGCGCCGGCAGGGGCGGGGCCGAGAACCGGGGAGCGGGCGCGGCCGCGCGCTGAGCCCGCGCCCAGGG
>MGUL01000156.1:5959-7296 GCA_001800005.1 Elusimicrobia bacterium RBG_16_66_12
AGCCGGAGGGCGGTCATCACTGCCCAGTGTGCCCATTAACGGCAATCTGAGGAAGGGTCCAAAGTCCCACGCCGAGGGGTTTTAGGCCTACTCCATAAAAGGCGGGAACGGCCTTGCGGCCGTCGCTCTCGCTGAACTCCCTGAAATCCATCCGCAGCGCCTGTTTGCAGAAGCTGCTTCGGTCGAAGCTCTTACCGCGTCCTCAGGGCTTGGACGTGCTTGCCGCCGTGACCTTGGCGGGCTTCTTCAGTTCTTTCTTCAGCCAGTCCTTGAGCCAATAGGTCATCTCGGCCTTGAAGGTCTTCTTGATATCCGGCGAGGTGATGCCCTCTTCGGTCCGGGAACGCCCTTCACGTAAGACCTTCCCCTGTTCGTCCAGTTTGTTCCTCAGAGTGATGACCTTTTCCAGTTGGCCGTCCAAGGCAACACGATAATAGCGCTCCTCGATATCATGCTGCGTCCTTTTTGTTATCACGAGATAAACATAAACGGGCCGATTGCCGTTATCCGCGTCGGGCTCATAGACAACGTGGGACCGGTGTGCATCCTTGCCGATTAACAATCCAACGCCTTTATAAGGCATCGGCCGGTCAAGTCCGACGGCTTGAGCATGGCCGTCAACGTACTCCGAGTTGCCTTCTGTGGCCATCAGCGCTTTGACGAGCTTCGAAACCTCGCGCTGGTAGCTCTTGACTGAATCCTTGGCTCCTGATTCGTGACGCTTGTTCGCTTGGGGGAGAGCGAAGGTGTTGACAACTGGGACGAGGGCAAGCATACTAGCGACGGCCGCTATGATCGAGGGGCGCATAAATCCTCCAGCAAACGCGCAAAATTATTTCCCTGGTCTATTGTATCAGGATAGAGCATGTCCCATATAAAGAAAATCGCTAATAACAAAGCGCAGACGATCATCCTATTTCTGTCGATAGGGCTGCTCGGCAATGCGGCTGCGGAGAAGGTTGGTCTGCCTGCTGCGACACCGTTTTCACGAGATGTTGACACGGGTGTGGGTTGGGCCGCGGAAATCAAGACCGACAACGCGAAGAACGAGGCGGATCGCAAGCAGTTGGCGACCGTGCCGCCCGACTCTCCTCAGGCGCAGCAGATTCAGCGCAACATCCAGCAGCGAGGCGAGAAAGCGGAAAGCTACGCTCAGCGCGCACCGACGAACGTCCAGGTGTTGGCCGCAGCCGCCGACCAGGCCCTCGGCAACGGCGATGTCGCCCGGGCGCAAAGCCGCGCGGACCAGGCGGTGAACGCGGCGGCGGCCGAAACCGACCCCAAGAAGTATGCCCAGACGTGGCCGCTCGCCATGAATACGCGCGGCCAAATCGCCC
>MGUL01000157.1:0-2154 GCA_001800005.1 Elusimicrobia bacterium RBG_16_66_12
GTCCGGGACCTCGAAGAGCCCGTACTGCCCCAGAGCGAAGGCGGCCCCGGCCCGGTCCGAAGCCCGCGCGCCGACGAGCGTCTCCCGCAGAATCGGCATGTCTCCGGGATCTTGGGCGCGTGCCATGTCGAGCAGGGATCTGCCCGCGCAAGCCGGCGCGGCGGCGAGCAGAGCCGCGAGAAGAGAAACGACCATGCGCCGATTATATATCCTTTAAGGACCGCCATGAGACGCACCTCGACACTCCTCGCAGCGTCCACGCTCCTCTCCGCCTGCGTCTCGGTGGAGCCTCTCCCCGACCCGCGCCAGACCGTCGCGCCGAATCAGCGCCTGGTCGTGCTGGTCTACCAGTCGCCCGGACCCTGGATCATCAAGGAATCCGACTCCAAGGCCGAGGCCGCCGCCAAGATCCTCCCCGTGGGCTTCCTCGTGCAGACCGTCCAGGACGACAAGACCCTGGAGCTCTCCAGGGACCTCCAGCAGTACCTGCCGCGCCCTCGCTACGACCGCGCGCTCGAGGAATCCCTCCTCAAGACCCTCAAGACCCTGCACGCCGGCCCCGTCCAGTCGGGGGCGGAAGCCGGGATCGCGCCGGTCCAGATCCGGGACTGGAACTCGGCCAAGGACCAACTCGATTGGCGCCGCCGCTATTACGCTCCCGAGTACGGCGCGCCGGCGCCGCGCGACTATTCGAAGGTGCTCAGCCTCGACGACGCCGCGGTCCTGGAGGCGAATCTCTCCTTCGGCACCGAAGCGACCGACGAGGGGCAGATCCTGCCCGCCGTCTCGGCGGCGCTGCGCCTCTACCGCGGCAGCACCTCCCGCCTGCTCTGGACCCGGGATGAGATGCTCACGGAGAAGACATCGAGCATGACCCTCTCGGAGTTCAAGGCCGAGCCCCGCGAGCTGACCAGGATCCTCGAGAACCTCGCCCCCCAGCTCGGGGAGGCCGCCGCGCGTTCCACGGCCAAGGCCTTGGGCCTGACCCCGCCGCCGAGCGAGCTGAAAGCCCCCCCCGGCCTGTCGCCGCAGGCGCCGCAGAACCTCCCTTATGGCATGACTCCGGCGGATTTCGCCCGCTACGACCATCTCGCCTCGTCCGGAACGGTTTTATCCACCGGCACCGTCGTCGTCCCTGTCGTCCCCGCCGTCTCCACGCCACCGGTCATCATCTCTCGACCTGAGACAGGCGCCCTCCCGCCCTAAGAGTTCAGCGTTTGTTCCCTGGCCCGGTCCGGCTCCCGCTGGTATCCTGTGAGGGTCGTCCCCGGTTATGAACCTCATGATCGCCACCGTCGGTGTGAACCCAGGCTGGCTCGCCTCCAGAGGCGAGGACGTGGGATCGCTCTGCGTGGCCGCCTTCACGGCCGCGGGCCTCATCCTCCTCGTCGCGGCGGCCCGCCTCCTGCTCGGCAGCCGCGAAACGCACACCGCCCACATCGACGCTCCCCGACGCTGAACCCCCCGCCCGAGATCCAAAACTCGCACCGGTGCGAGTCGCCATGTCTTGGAGCCTATGACTGAACCACCACGCGGCCGCCGCCGAGCGGCTCCGCGTGATTTAGTAGAATAGCCGTCGTGAAGAAGCTCAAGGTCGCCGTGGCCGGATTGGGCGTGGTCGGGCGCGAGACCGTGCGGCTGCTGCGCGAGCGCCGCGCGGAACTGCGCGAGCGGCTGGGAGCCGAGCTGGTTCTTTCCGCCGTCGCCGACCGTCAGGCGGACCGCGAGGCGCGAACGCTGGGCCTGCCCGCCTGCGTCATGCGCTACCGCGATCCCGCGGCCATGGCCCGCGACGCCGACGCGGACCTCTTCGTCGAGCTCCTCGGCGGCTTCCACACCGCCAAGCTCTTCGCCCTGACGGCCCTCGGGCGCGGCAAGCCGGTCGTGACCGCCAACAAGCGCCTGCTGGCCTACGCCTGGCCTCAGCTCGCCCGCGCGGCAAGGGCCTCGGGGGCCGGCCTGGCTTTCGAGGGCAGCGTCGCCGGCGGCATCCCGGTCCTGCGCGCGCTGGAGTTGTCCTTCTCCGGCGACCGCGTGCTGGGCTTGGACGGCATCCTCAACGGCACGACCAACTATATCTTGTCGCGCTGCGAGGAAGGCCTCTCGGTCGACGCGGCCCTGCGCGAGGCGCAGGAAAAAGGCTTCGCCGAGAAG
>MGUL01000157.1:2238-6104 GCA_001800005.1 Elusimicrobia bacterium RBG_16_66_12
GAGTCCTTCCCCGTCTCGGGCATCGAGACGGTCTCGGCGCGCGACGTGGCCTACGCCCGCCAACGACTGGGCAAGGCCGTGCGCCTGGTCGCCTCGCTGCGCTTCCCGGGAAGCGCTTCGGCCCCCCGGGTGGAAGCCGGGGTCGCGCCGACTTTGGTCCCCCTCGACCATCCGCTGGCGGCCGTGCGCCGCCAGTACAACGCGCTGCTCGTGACCACGGCCTCGGCCGGCGACCTGATGTTCTACGGACAGGGTGCGGGCGCCGGCCCGACGGCGAGCGCGGTGCTGGCCGACCTGTTCGTGACGGCGCGAGACCTGCTGGGCGGCCAGGGCGCGCCGCGTCCCGCGCCGAGGCCGATCACCCTGGCGTCCTCCGACGCCGCGGTCTGCGGCTTCTACCTGCGCCTGGAAGTCCGCGACCGGCCTGGGGCCCTGGCGCGCATCGCCGGCACCCTCGCGCGCGCGGGCGTCTCCATCGCGAGCATCCATCAGGACCTCGCGTCGGGCACGCGCGCGGTCCCGGTCATGATCACCACCCACCCGGCCGAGCGCGGGCGCTTCGAGCGCGCGCGGCGGCGCATCCTGGCCCTGAGCTCCGTGTCCGCCCGCCACTGCGCGATGAGGATCCTGGCGTGAGCGGACTCATCTCACGATGGCGGGACCGCCTGCCGGTCACGAACCGCACCCCCATCGTGACGCTCGGCGAGGGCGGAACGCCGCTCGTGCGCGCCGACCGCGTCGCCAAGGCCGCGAGCCTGCCGCCGGGTTCAGTTTTCCTCAAGCTCGAAGGCATGAACCCCACGGGCTCGTTCAAGGACCGCGGAATGACTTTGGCCGTCTCGAAGGCGTTGGAAGAGGGGGCGGAGGGAGTGCTCTGCGCCTCGACGGGGAACACCTCGGCCTCGGCGGCGGCCTACGCCGCGCGCGCGGGCCTGCGCTGCGTGGTCTTCCTGCCCGAGGGGAAGGTCGCCGCCGGCAAGCTCGCCCAGGCCGTGATGCACGGAGCCGAGATCATCGAGGTGGACGGCAACTTCGACCAGGCCCTGACGATGGCCGCCGAGGTGGCGCGGCTCCAGGGCTTCACTTTGGTCAACTCCACCAACCCCTTCCGCATCGAGGGACAGAAGACCGGGGCCTTCGAGATCCTCGAGGCTCTCGGCCGCGCGCCGGACAACCACTTCATCCCCGTCGGCAACGCGGGCAACATCACCGCGTATTGGAAAGGCTACACCGAGATGGGCCGTCGGCCGAGGATGTTCGGCTGGCAGGCCGCGGGCGCGGCCCCTCTCGTCAAAGGCAAGCCGGTCAAGGACCCGCGGACGATCGCCACCGCCATCCGCATCGGCAACCCGGCCTCCTGGAAATCGGCGGCCTCCGCGCGCGACGAATCGAACGGCCTCATCGGCTCCGTGACCGACGCCGAGATCCTCGCCGCCTACCGCTTCCTGGCCGAGAAGGAAGGAGTGTTCTGCGAACCCTCCAGTGCCGCGTCCGTGGCGGGGCTGTTGAAGCTGGCCAAGGCGCGCAAGGCCCCGAAAGGCCTGACGGTTTGCGTGCTGACCGGCCACGGCCTGAAGGACCCGGACATCACGCTGCGCTTCAAACCGAAGGTGCGCCGCGTCGAAGCGGGAGGCAGCGTCAAGCTATGAAGACCCTCGCGCGAGTGACGGTCTCCGTCCCGGCCTCCACCAGCAACCTGGGGCCCGGATTCGATTGCCTGGGCTTGGCGCTCGACCTGCGCAACGAGCTGACCCTGGAGCTGGTCGACGGGCGCGGCCCGGCCATCGTCGAGATCCAGGGCGAGGGCGCGGACTCGCTCCCTCGCGGAGAGAGCAACATGATGGTCAAGGCCGCGCGGGAAGTCCTCCCCCGCCGCCTGCCCGGGCGCCTGCTCTTCAAGGCGGTCAACCGCATCCCGCTGGCCCGCGGCCTGGGCTCCTCGGCCGCGGCGGCGGTGGCCGGCCTGTGGACCGGGGCGCACCTCTTCGGGACCCTGCGCAGGAGCGAGGACGAGCTCTCGGACCTAGCCGTCAAGCTCGAGGGCCATCCCGACAACGTCGCCCCGTGCGTGCACGGCGGCCTGACCGCCAGCCTCACCCCCGCGGGACATGGCCGTCCTCGCGCCCACCGCCTCCCGCTGCATCCCTCGCTGTCCGCCGCGGTCTGCATCCCCGCCTTCGAGCTGTCGACGAGGAAAGCCCGCGCCGCGCTCCCGTCCCGGGTCCCGATGGCCGACGCGGTCTTCAACGCCTCACGCGCCATCCTATTGGTCCGGGCTCTCGAGACCGGGCGCACGGAGCGCATGGCCGAGCTGATGGACGATCGCCTCCACCAACCCTATCGCGCGAGGCTGGTCCCCGGCCTGGCTTCGGCGCTGGAGGCCGCGGTGAAGGCGGGTGCCGCCGGAGCGGCCCTGTCGGGCTCAGGCCCGACGGTCTTCGCCTTCGTGACGGGCGACTCAGCGCGCCGAGTCGGGGAAGCCATGAAGCGGGCCTTCGCCCGGCGCCGCGTCGCCTCGCGCTGGCTGGCGCTCGACGTCGACCATCAGGGCGTGCGCGTCGAGCGGTCGAAATGAAGGTCACCGTGATGAAGTTCGGCGGCACCTCGGTCGCCGACCCCGAGAAGATCCAGCGCGCCGCCGAGCGCGCGGTCGCCGAGAGACGCCGCGGCTACGCGGTCGTCGTGGTGGTCTCCGCTCCCGGAGAGATGACCGACGAACTCATCTCCCTCGCCGAGCGCATCACGCCCGCGCCCGACGACCGGGAGCTCGACCAACTGGTGACGACGGGAGAGCAGGTCGGCATCGCGCTCTTCGCGATGGCCTGCCGGGCGCGCGGCGCGCCCGCGGTGTCCCTGACCGGGCCGCAAGCCGGCATCGACGCGGTCGGCGAGCCGGGCCGCGCCCAGATCCGCCGCATCCGCACCCGCGCGATCCTCAAGCATCTCAAGGAAGGCCGCATCGTCGTGGTCGCGGGCTTCCAGGGACTGCTCCCATCCGGCGACGCCGCGACGCTGGGCCGAGGCGGCTCGGACCTGACGGCGGTGGCCCTGGCCTCGGCGCTGAAGGCCGGGCGCTGCGAGATATTCTCCGACGTGAAGGGCGTCTACACCGCCGACCCGCGCGTCGTGCACGACGCGCGCAAGCTCTCCCGGATATCCTTCGAGGAGATGCTGGAGCTGGCCGGTGCGGGCGCGCAGGTCATGCAGGCCCGCTCGATGGAGGTGGCCGAGCGCTTCGGCGTGGAGATCCACGTCCGATCGGCGTTCCGGCCTACGGCCGGAACCTTGATAGTCGCACGGGAGGATCTGATGCTGGAGAGAGCGTTCGTCTCGTCGCTGGCCCTGGATAAGAGCGAGGTGCGCCTGACCATCGTCGGCGTGCCGGACCAGCCCGGAGTAGCCGCCTCGGTGCTGTCGGCCCTGGCCGAAGACGACATCCCCGTGGACATGATCATCCAGTCGGCGCCCAGCCACGCGGGGCGCAACGACATATCCTTCATGACGCCGAAAGCCTGCGCGGCCAAGGCCAAGAAGGCCCTCGAGGGCGCCGCCAAGCGCCTCCGGGCCGAGCGGGTCGACCTCCGCGAGGCGGTCGCGAAAGTCTCCGCCGTCGGGACGGGCTTCCGTCACAGCCCCAAGATCGCCGCGACGATGTTCAAGACCCTCGCCGAGCATAAGATCAACATCCACATGATCTCGGCCTCCGACCTGCGCGTGTCCTGCATCGTCGACCTGGCCCATGGCGAGTCGGCGCTGCGCGCCCTGCACAAGGCGTACGGCCTCGGCAAGGGGAAGCGCTGAGATGTCCGCCTTCGTCGCCATCGACTTCGAGACCGCCGACGCCGGGCGCGACTCCGCCTGCTCGG
>MGUL01000157.1:6122-19121 GCA_001800005.1 Elusimicrobia bacterium RBG_16_66_12
AGGACGGAGACATCGTCCAGCGCGTCGTCCAGCTCATCCAGCCGCCGCGATTCCTGTTCGAGTTCACCCACATCCACGGCATCGACTGGGGCATGGTCGCCGACAAGCCCAGTTTCGGACAGGCCTGGCCGAAACTCTCCGCCATACTCGAAGGCGCCGACTTCATGGCCGCCCACCACGCGCCTTTCGACAACGGGGTGCTGACCGCCTGCTGCGAGGCGGCGGGACTCCCGAAGCCGCCCCACCGCTTCGTCGACACGGTGCGCCTGGCGCGCGACACCTGGAAGATCTACCCCACGAAACTGCCGGACGTCTGCCGGCGCCTCGGCATCGCGCTCAACCACCACGAAGCCCTCTCCGACGCGGAGGCCTGCGCGAAGATCGTCATCGCCGCCCAGAAGAAGGGCGTCAGGCTCTAAATCGGAGGAGTCGATCATGAAGAACCAGCGAATCGCCGTCATCGGGGCCGGGCACATGGCGGGAGCCATGATCGGAGGGATGGTGCGCTCCAAGCTCCTCGCTCCCAAGAACATCATCGCGGCCCGGCGCAGTCCCGACGCCTTGGCCGAGCTCCAGAGGAAATGGGGGGTCAAGACCTCGACCGACAACAAGAAGGCCGCCTGCGAGGCCGACATCGTCATCCTCGCCGTCAAGCCGCAGATGGCGAAGAAGGTCCTCGAGGAGCTCTCCGGTTCGATCCGGGCGGATCAGCTCGTCATCTCCGTGATGGCCGGCGTCACGACCGCCGCGATCAACGCCGGCCTGCGCGTGCCTTGCCCGGTCGTGCGCGCGATGCCCAACACCCCCTGCCTGGTCGACGCGGGAGCCACCGCCATCTGCGCGGGCGAACACGCCGAAGACAAGGACCTGGCCAAGGCCGAGGCCGTCTTCGGCGCGGTCGGCCTCGTCGTCACCCTTCCCGAGTCCGCCCTCGACGCGGTCACGGGACTCTCCGGCTCGGGACCCGTCTACATCTACATGGCCATCGAGGCCATGATCGACGGCGGCGTCAAGATGGGCATCCCGCGCGCCATCGCGGCCAAGCTCGCCGCGCAGACCGTCTACGGCGCGGCCAAGCTCGTCATCGAGACCGGCAAGCATCCCGCGGTCCTCAAGGACGAGGTCACCACGCCCGGCGGCACGGCCATCACCGCCATCCACGTCCTCGAAAGCAAGGGCCTGCGTTCTGTCCTCATCGACGGCGTCGAGGCCGCCACCAAGCGCTCGACCGAGCTCTCTAAGCTCTTCGCGCAATGACGCCCTTGACGGCCGGGCCCGGACCTGTTATAAACTGAGCGGAGCGGGACAGCATCACCCGGAACGCCGAACGGGGGCGTTCCGTTTTTTTTGCACCCATGCCACACGACACGAGAGTCGCCACCTTGATCACCGCCCGCGAGCACCTCGAAGAGGTGTGCGCGGAGCTGGCCCGGTGCCCCCGGCTGGCTTTCGACACGGAATCCAACGGCTTCTACGCCTACAAGGAGCGCGTCTGCCTCGTGCAGATCTCCTCGCCGACCGAAGACTACATCGTCGACCCGATCGCCATCAAGGAGCTGGGGCCCCTCGGGCCCCTCTTCGCCGACCCGGGCATCGAGAAGCTCTTCCACGCCGGCGAGTACGACGTGCTCTGCCTGAAGCGCGACTACGGCTTCGCCTTCTCGAACCTCTACGACACGATGATCGCCGCGCGCGTGCTGGGCATCAAGGAGCTGGGGCTGGCCGCGGCCATCGAGCGGCACTTCGGGCTGGTCATCTCCAAAAAGCTTCAGCGCGCGGACTGGGGCAAGCGCCCGCTGACGCACGAGATGATCAAGTACGCGCAGGGCGACACCCATTTCCTGATGCGCCTGGCCGACGAGCAGAAGAAGTCGCTCGTCGAGCAGGGGCGGTGGGATGACGCGTTGGAGTCCTTCCGCGAGCTCGAGAAGCTGGAGCCCAACGTCAGGACCTTCGACCCCGAGGGCTACTGGAAGCTGGTCGGTCGCCAGGAGATCGGCGGGCAGGCGATGGCCGCCCTCAAGGAGATCTGGCTCTACCGCGAGCAGCAGGCGGAGTCTCGCGACCGCGCCCCTTTCCGCGTGATGCCCGAGGACCTGATGGCCCGCGTGGCGCAGGCGCTGCCCGAGACCCGAGAGGCCCTGGCGGCGGTCAAGGGGATGAGCCCCTACATCCTGGAGCGCTTCGGCTCGGGGCTGCTCGCCTGCGTCGAGCGCGGCCGCGCCGCCCCGCCCGTCGTCCGCCCGCCCCGGCCCGAGAAGCGCCGCATGGCCGACGACGAGTTCCGCGTCTTTGAAGCCCTGCGCGTCTGGCGCAAGGAGCGCGCCGAACGCGACAAGGTCGAGCCCGTCGTGATCCTCTCCGGCGACAGCCTCCGCCAGATCGCCGCCTTCGCCTGCCGCCACGACGGCAACCCGCTGGGCCCGCTCTCCGATCTGAAGAAGACCCGCTACGGCGAGGATATCCGCCTCGTCGTCCAGAAGGCCCGCGGCGAGGCTCCCAAACCCGGCTAGAACTTGATCAGCAGGGAGAAGCGGAAGGAATCCCCGAGCGTCCCGAAGGGGACCCAGGCGAAGTCGAAAGCGGCGCGATGGAAGGAGAGCCCCGCACCCGCGGTGACGCCGTTCAACCCGTCATTCGCCCGGCGCGCGGAATTGTAGCCGAAGCGCAGGGCGCCCGCCGCCGCCTCGCCGAAGGAGCGCCGCGCCTCGGCGCCGAAGGCCGCATAAAGGTTCGTGTCGCGATACTTGCCTGCCTCCGCGGAAAGACCGCACCCCTTCAGGGGAGTGAAGGCCGCTCCGAGATGCAGCGAGGTCGGAAGCGGATCCTGCACCGATGAGACGTAGCCGATCGATCTGCCCATGTTGCGCGCCGCCGCACCCGCCGTGACGGGCCTGTCGGAGTCGGGGTTGAAGCGATAGAGAACGCCCAGATCGGCGGCGTACGAGTTGCCGCTGTAGGAGTCGATGGACTGCGAGATGTACTTGCCGTTGACGCCGAGGCTGAGCCGGTCGCCGAAAGCGCGCGAGTATGAGGCGACATAGGCCGCGTCGGCCGCGTTGAAAGTCCCCACGGAATTCGTCGAGTCCCCCGTGCGGCGCTCGATGTCCCCCACCCCGAGGTAGAAGATGCCCAGTCCCACGGCCTGCTTGCGATCGGCGAAGGGCCGCGCGAAGGCGAGGGCCTGGTAGGTGATCCCTTGGAAGAGGGAGGTGTGGGCGCCGCCGGCCTGGGAGCGGTCGAGCCTCGCCAGCGCGGCGGGGTTATGGTAGATGGAGAACGCGTCGCCCTCCGCGGCGACGACGGCGTCGCCCAGCGCCCCCGCGCGGGCCCCGGCCCCCAGCTTCAGGAATTGCGCGCCCGCGGCGCCGGCGTTGGAGGCGGCCGACGCGCCGCCCGCGAGGGCCAGCACGAGAGCCGCCGCCGTCGCCAGGACATTCCTCACAGGCCGCTCCCCTTGATGATCGCGATCTTGAAGTACTTCCTCTTGCCGCCCCAGATCGCCTCGCCGACATAGACGCCCGAGGCGACGACGCGGCCGTCGCCGTTGGCGCAGTTCCACGGCGTGTAGTGGGTCATGCCGCCGGGGACGGAACCCTGCTCGATCGTGCGAACCTTCTCGCCCGCCACGTTGTAGATGTTGAACTTAAGGTTCTCGGAACCGCCCGCAGGCAAGGAAGTGCGGATCATGGTCCCGGAGAACGGCGCGTGCGTCCCTCCGGAGCCGAAGAGCGTGCTGTTGCGCTGGATGTTGGAGTGGACGATGCAGTCGGCCGGATTCGGGAAGTTGGCGACGACGATGTCGGTCCCGGAGAAGGTGACGGTGGAACTCGCCACCGGCGTCGAGTCGAGCACCACGAAGGTCGAGAAGTGGTCCACGCCGACTGTGATGGTCCTATTGACCGTGTCGAGGCGTCGATCCGTGTTCTCCAACACGTACCGGCCGAGCGTCGCGTTGTAGAACCACACGTTGATGGAATCCGGGGTCGTCGCGGTGGAGAGCAGCGTATTATAGGAGAGTGTGAGGTCCGCCCTCTGCTTGAGCTGATGCCGGATGCCGGCGGGAAGGAAGATGGAATAGAAGGAAGAGAGCGGATTCGCCCCGCCGACCGTGCTGGTGGAAGCCAGACCCCGGTAGGCCTGCATGGCCGCCGCCATCTCGGGGGGGAACGCGCCGGGCTTGCTCAAGACCTCGAGACCCGCCGGCGCGTATCCCAGGGCGGCCACGGACAAGGAACGAGCCAGGCGCTGGTCGCGGCCCTTGCTGATGCCGAGGTTGACGGTCTTCGACGCCACGACCACGGCGGTCGCGTCGTCATCGCCTTCCGCGAAGGTCCCCGCCTCCACGTCGATCTTGGCGCGCTCGCCAAGGCCGTTCTCCTCGTCTTCGGCCGTGGGCTCGAGCTCGACGGAGCCGCCGTCGACGTTGTTGAGCTTCTTCACGGCGTTGGCGTCCAGGCCGACGTAGAAGTCGAAGACCTTGTCCAGGAAGAAGTTGTCTCCGGTCTCGGGATTGACGTTGTTGCCGAAAGCGCGCACGCGCAGGCTGAAGCCGACCTCGAGGGTCTTGGCCCGGTAGATGGCCGTGATCCTGCGCCGATTGCCGGACAAAGACTTGTCGGCGCCCAGCAGGTCCCCGGTGCCGTCGGGCGACGCCAGGAGCGCGCCCGTGCTCGTGACGCTGGAGACCGTCAAGACCTGGTCCAGATCGCTGTCTGAGTCCAGTTGGCTGCGCAAAGGCCTCGTGCAGTCGATGCGGATCTGGAACTGGTTGTTGCCCAAAGCCTTCTTGGAGGTCGGCACGCAGTCGAAAGCGGCGGGCAAGTACGTCAGGTTGACGTTCTTGGTCACGGAACTCTCGTCGGCCCTGAAGGCGATGCCGTCGCCCTCAGGAGGGAAATTGACGTCGTCGCCCTTCTCCCGCGGCAGGATCACGATGTCGTAGCTCAGCCCGGGCTTGAAGCCGGAGAGGGTGTAGGAATTGACGGTCTTCGCGTTGGGGTCGAACTCCACGGTCCCCAGCACGAATTCCTTCTGGGCGAAGTTCGCCGCGACGATGCCGCCCACCTCGGAGTCATTCGGCGCGGAACCGTCGCTCTTGAGGATGCGTCCCGTGACCATGGAGGCGCGGCTTAAGGTCAGAACGTTGCCCGGCAGGCCATTGACCGGGACATCCGCGCCCGTGTAGATTCTGGAGCCGGACGCCGTCACCGTGACCGTGGCCTTGAACACGTCGTAGCCGAGGCTGCTGGCCTTCAGCAGATAGACCCCGGCCCGCAGGCCCGCCGCCTCGAAACGGTCCTGCTCGTCGGTGGCGACCTCGATGTCGCCTAGGGGATTGACCATCGGCACGGTCCCCTTGAGCTGCAGGTTGATGGCGGCAGCCGGGAAGCCTTTTTTGTCGCCGAAGGGATAGCTGAGCGCTCCGCCCTGGGCCGCGTCCGCGACGACGACCTGGCCCGTGACCGAGACCGGCAAGGGCTCCAGCAGGAAATCCGCCGTGGCGCCGGCGATGAGATCGACGTTCCGCCGCGCGACTTCGCCGTAGACGGCGCCGTTGGACGCCGTGTTGCCGCCGCGCGGGGCGGCGGTGATGTCGAACTGCTTGGAGATGTAGGTCGAAGCCCAGAGCGTATAGCGGCCCTGCGCGTCGGTGTAGGTCTTGACCTGCACGTCGGAGCCGTTGAAGGAGGGTTTCGCCGTGATCTGGATGTTCCCCAGAAGGACCCCGTACGTGGTCGATTCCCGCAGGGTGCCGCCGATGGCCTGCCCCTGGTTGAGATCGATGACGCCCACGTCCTTGATTTCGCCCGGCTGGACCCGGAGCCCCCCGAGGGAGACGGGGGCGTAGTTCCGGCTGCCCTGCAGGAGGGACGACGGATCCCACGAGGTCTGGCCCAGCTTGAGATCGTAAGAGAGATCCGGCGGCAACGGTCCCACCCGGAACACGACGTCGCCGAGGCTGTCGAACTCCAAGGGGCGGCCGGACAAGGACGAGACGGCCACCACGAACCCGCCGTCCACCCAGGGATTGGCCGTGGCCGTGACCCGGAAATTCGAAGGCAGCAGACCGATGTTGCCGCTCGAGATCAATTCGCCGGCGCCGGCATCCCGAAGCTTGCCGACCATGTACGCCGCGCGCTGCATCACGAGGTCCTGATCGCTCAGGTCCGACTGCAGGCCGTTCGGCGAGAGCGAGGGATCCGGGAACTTCAGCGGCTTGCCCACGTACTTGACCGGGTAGATGAGTCCCCTGACCGTCAAGGTGTAGAAATCATTCGCCGGCAGGTTCGAGAAGGCGTAATCGACGGAATTGGCTTTGACGCCGAGGTCGAGGTTGCCTAAGTAGACGGTCGTCGAACGCACGACCTCCTGGCGCTTATTGAGCACCGTCAGGCTGAAGATGCGGGCGTCGGAGATGCCGCCGTCCAAAGAGATCGAGCCGCTGACGCTGAAACCATCGCTCATCGTCAGGCTCACCGCGGAAACGTCGCCGTCCATCACGCGCACGGTCCGCCCCACGGAAGGGACCGCGATCTCGCAGGTCGAGCACGCGCGGAGATCGGCGGTGCGCACGAAGTAGACCCCGGGGGGCACGTTCCGGATCGTGAAGGTCCCGGCCTGCGTCAGGTAGCCGACATGGCTGTTCAGGGGATCGAAGGCCGCCTGCAGGGCCTGGCCGTACCCGGAGAGCTCCTGGCGCAAGGCGACGACGCGCGCGAGCGAAGCGGTGGACCGGGCGACGCCGGCGGGATCGATCACGACGGGAGCCCCGTTCTTGTCGAGCAGCGGCTCCTCCGGGGCATTGGCGAACACCTTCGCGCTCGTATTGAAAAACTCGTTGCCGACCTGGTTGCCGACGGCGCCGGAAATCGAGAACGTCTGGGCGGCCAAGTTGATGAGCACGGGCGTCACGGCCCCGTCCGCCACGGAAACCCGTGTTTTCTTGATCTGGCCTGTGGTCCGATAGCGGACGGAGAAGTCGTTGGTCTGGGTGTTGAGCCCCTCGACGCGGAAGGTGGCGGACGAATTGCCGGCCGGGCAATAGCCGGAGGCCGCGCCCGAGTTGTCCGCCGTGCAGGCGAAGCCGGGCAACTGGGTCGATCCCAACACGGAAAAAGTCTCGCCGATGTCCGTCGCGCGGCCGGAGTCGACGGTCTGCCCGAAAAGGTCCACGTTCAGGAAATCCGTGCTGTTGGCCGGGAGAATCAAGGCGCCGGCGATCACGCCCGAACTGGCGGCGAACGAGAAATCCAGGTTCGGCGCGCCGGCCGCCTTCAGGATGGGGAGCCCGCCCGCGACCGTGAAGTTCTTGTCGCCCTGGTGCTCGAGACTGGCGTAGACTTGATAGGTCGTGCCCGCGTCCAGGCCGCCGATCGCATAGGAGGCGGTCTGGTTGAGGCCGGCCGCCACCACCACCATCGTCGAACCCATGCTGAACGAACCGGGAGCCCAGGCGTTGACGAGGAGACGCAATTTGGCTCCCGACCCGTCCAGAACCGGGAACAGAGAGGTGTCGGCCGAGACGGTCACCGAGCCCTTGATCTCGGCTCCCGCGCCGAAGTTGGGAAAGTCGACGCCGGTCTTATCGGTCGCGGCCGGCAGCGCGACGGGCCCGGTCGTCACGGCGACGAGGCCGGGGGTATTGGCGCGCATCAGATAATTGTTCGCCTTGAGATTGCCGATCGTGTAGGCGCCCTGCGTCACGGAAGGCCCCAAATAGATGCTCGTCGAGCCGCCGTAAGCGCTCGTCGAAAGCGGCAGCGCATTGATCGAGACGAAAGTCCCGGCTGGGTTGGACGGGACCGTGACGAGGCCGGAGATGCTGCTCTTCCCGGCGAAAGACGGCAGGTTGAGAGTCGTGCCGGAAGCGCCCACGTAGACCGCGGCCGATGACGGCTCGAAGCCCGCGAACGAGGCGACGACGGTATAGCTCCCCGCCGGCAGCTGGAAGGCGTTGACGGGGCTCAAGACGTAGTCCTGGGTCGTGAAATCGTAATGGCCGCAGTCGTTCCAGGTCGTGGTGCTGGCGGGCAGACACAACCGGCCGTACGACATCTGCGCCCCGGGTCCGGTCAGGGCGCTCGTCGAGCCCGTCACGAACACGGAACCTTCCTGGGCGAAAGGCTTGGTGGAGTAGCCGACGAGCGCCGGCGGGACCACGACCAGCATGGTCGGGCGATTCATCGCGATGACCAGCTGCCTGAGGCTGTTGGTCGACGCCGAGACGTTGATCGGCTCCGACACCGTCGAGGGCCTGCCGGCGCTGTCGATGTAGACCTTGAAATTCGCCTCCTGGTAGTCCGGATGCCGGACCGAGAGGAAGTAGGTCGCGCTCGGCGTGACGCCGGCGAGCTGGTAGGCGCCGTCCAGGGCGGACCGCGCCGACATGAAGCCGGTCATGCGGGAGGCGCTGACCTCGGCGTTCGCGATGGGCAGGGGCGGGGTCAAGGCGGCGTCGACGACCTGCCCCTTGAGTTCCGTGCCGGAAACGCGGATGGTCAAGCCGTCGTTGCGGATGCCGGCCCCGGCGGCGCCGATCTCGACGCGCGCGTAGTAGAGACCGTTCGGGACGATGGTCCCCATGTTGATCCACGGGCTGTAGCGGCCGTCCCATTTCACCGCGATGTTGGGCGGGCTCGTGAGCGAGTAGTAGGACTCCCAAACGGGCATCGGCTCGCGGCCCTCCGCAAACGGCACGGAACTGACCAAGACCCTCCAGTACGCGTACGGATCGCCCAGGGTGAAGCGGATATAAGCCGCGTTGGCCCCGGCGAGGCTGTTGGGGTTGAGCGTCATCGAGCTGGTCCCGGCTGAATAAGGTTCGCTCGAGACCGAGACGTTGGTCAGCGCGTTGCCCGGCAGGACGTTGAAGGTGGCGTAGAAGGTGCTGGACTGCGTGATGTCCGAGGCGAGTTCGAGCCTCTTGTTCATGCCCGCGGCGGCGGCGACGATGTAGAACGTCCGGGACGACCTCCCCACCTCGAAGTCCACCGTCGTCAGACTGGCCGTCGAGACGATCGGGGAGGTGCTCAGCCCCACGCCGGCATCCGACGCCCATTGATAGCCGGCATCCATGGCCTGCGCCCTGATCGTGACGGTCTTCGCCCCCTGCTCCGCGCTCAGGGCGGCCTCATGCTGGCAGGCGTCCCGGAGCAGCAACGACTGCGGCGTGAACTGGTCCTGCAGGATCGAGAAATGGGCGTTCGACGCCAGGGACACGAAGGAGGCGATGCCTGGCTTCACGGAAAGGCTGGGGGAGCCGGCAAAAAGCTCGACGGGCATCGCGGCGCCGTCCCGAGCGGAGACGACCGCGATCTTGTACGAGGCGATCATGCAGGAGGCCATCGCGTTGTGGAACACGAAACGGACCTGCTGGCCGGGCAGGATCTGCCCGGCTTGGACCCTGGCGCCCATCCCGCTGCCGCCGAAGGACTCCAGGGCCGAGAAGGTCGCGGTCGCGGTGCTGGACATCGTGACGAAGCCCGGCGAATAGACCGAGTAGGTCTGGGGGAAGCCGAAACCCGGCGGCACGCCGAAGCCGACCACGCCGCCCGCCTGGATGCCGGCGGGGCCGGCCGTGAAGGTGACCGTGGCGGTGAACACGGAACCGGCCGGCGCGCTGGAGATGGAGAGGCCGGCCGTCCCCTCTCCCGCGCCGACTTGGCCCGACCCGGTCGCGCCGGGGTCGCTCATCGCAAAGTCGATATTGGGCATGGAAACGGACGGCGCAAGATAGATCGCGGAGGCGATCGGCGGCGCGACCGCGTAGGCCCCGAACGGCTCATCGGGATCGCGGAACCTGTTGCCGTTCAGGTCCAGGAAACCGCCGACGAAGTACGCGCCGGGGCTCAGGGTATTGACTGAGTAGGCGCACGGCGACGCTCCCGCCGAGCAGGCGACCGGCGCCGTCATGTAATTCGGCGGCCCCTGGAAATCCCTGTTCGACCAGAAGCCGACCACCAAGTCGCCCGTGCGGCCGCCGGCATAAGCGACGGCCCCCGACGCGGAGCCGGCGCCGGCCGCGGGCCCGGAGGCGGCGATGGTCAAGGCGACGTTCGTGACCTGCCCGGCGAAGACGTTGATGAAGGACGGGGTCGTCGTCCCTCCATAGACGCCGAGATCCTCGCCCGCGTCGCGGAGCTTGTTGTAGTTGACGTCGAGGAAAGCCGCCGCGTAATAGCTGCGCCCCGCGGGAAGGTCGGAGAAGCTGAACGCGCCGTTGACGGCGAGAACGTCCCGGACGGGGACGACGGAATCGAACGAGGTCGAATCATACAATCCGATGAGGATGTTCCCGCCCTGGGTCCCGGCGTATGCCGCCGTTCCCGCGATCGAGCCCATCTGCCCCAGCGACTGCATCATCGATATCTGGAAGCTCCCCGTCACGTTGCCTTGCCCCGCGGCGGCGATGGTATAGACGCCGTCCTGCGGGAGGACGAATCCCCGGATGCCGACGTTGCTCGCCGCGCCGAAGCTGGAGGCCGCCTGATTGCCGTTCGGGTCGAACAGCAGGAGGGACGGGTAGAAGTCCGTCGACGCCATGTCGATGGTCACGGGCTGCCCCTGCGTACCGTGGAAGGCGTAAAGCTTGAGGTTCGCATTGTCCGCCGGATCGAAGCAATCCCCGTTCAGCGCGCCGGAAACGCCCTGACCGTCGGCGCGCAGCAGCGCGCGATCGCACAATTTCAGGTCCCGCTGGTCCATCCCGTTCGCATGGAAGAAGTCGCCGCTCGGCAGGGCGACGGGCTCGTCGATGTCGAGGTTGAAATTATCATTCCGATCGAGGTACGCGAACAGCCCGTACATGTCCTGGGGCGGGCCGCTGAACGCATACGACATGGCCCCGCTCACGCTCACGGAAGTGCTGAACTCCACCCCCGCGCGGCTGACCGGCGAAAGGAGGACCCGCGCGCTGCCCGAACTGGCCGCGCCCTGGTATATGAGACTGCCGAAGATCTGATTGGACGAGCTGGAGCTCGCCGCGACCGACAGGGAGCGAACCGCGCTGCCCCACGCCGGAGGGCTCGAAACCTCGACCTGGTAGAAACCCAGGCCGGCGCTTTGGGCATAGAAAGAGATCTCTCCCTGTCCCGCCGGGATCGTCACGGACGGGATGTTCCCGTCGCTGCAGTCCGGCAGCGCGTGGAAGTTGAGGCCGGCGGGGTTCGAGGTCAGCGTGAAATCGGTGTTCTGCGCGACCGAGACCGGGGCGGTGCTGCCGAACGTCCTCAGGGTGAACGCGGGCGAGCACTGCCCCGCGAGGACGAGGTAGGGCGCGGGGAATATCTCGAGATGGTTGAACGTGTTTAGATTAGCAAAGGACGCCGTCGCGAATTTCTCAAAAGACATCAGCACCTGGCAGGAGTTCCCGATCGAGCCGCTGCACGCTCCGCCCCAACTGTTCAAGGTGAAGCCGATGTCGTTGACGCCCGTCAGCGTCACGAGCTGGTCGCGAGCATACTGCCCGAAACACTGCGTATATCCGCCGCCGCACTTGATCTGCAGGTCGGCGCTTTCGATGCGGCCGCTGGCGGGGACCGGGGAGATCGATAGCCCCACCAAGCCGCCGCTGCTGCCGCCCACGCCGAAATACGCCGACGCGGACTGGTTGACGCTCATCACGACCGAACAGGAGTTGCCGCCGATCCAGCCGCAGACCCCGGTCCAATTCGTCAGCGAATAGCCGCCGTCGGCGATCGCCGTCAGCGACGCGCTTGCGTTGAGATCATATGTCGCGGAGCACCGCGTGTACCCGCCGCCGCACTTGATCTTCAGGTCCGCGCTCTCGACGCGCCCGGAAGCCGGCATGGGCATGATCGACAACGTCACCGAACTGACGGCGGCGCCCGTGTAGAAATCCGCCGAGGCCGACTTGCTGTAGTCCATATACACGTTGCAGCTGGCGCCGAAGATCCCTCCGCAAACCCCGGTCCAGTTGCCGAGCGAATAGCCGCCGTCCGGCGTCGCCGTCAGCGACAGCACCGTGCCCGAACCATAGTTCGCCGAGCACTGCGTGAACCCGCCGCCGCACTTAATCTTCAGGTCCGAGCTCTCGACGCGCCCGAAAGCCGGCGTCGGCGTGATCGAGAACGTCACGCTGCTGCCGCCCCCGCCCGTGTAGAAGTCCGCCGAGGCCGACTTGCCGTAGTCCATGTACACGTAGCAGGCGTTGCCGTAGTTGCCCGCGCAGACTCCGGTCCAGCTGCCGAGGGAATACCCCGCATCCGGCGTCGCGGTCAGCGACACGTTCGTGTAGGGCGCGAAATTGGCCGAGCACTGCGTGAATCCCCCGCCGCACTTGATCTTCAAGTCCGAGCTCTCAATGCGCCCGAAGGCCGGCGTCGGCGTGATCGAAAAGGTCATCGAGCTGACGACGGCGCCCGTGTAAAAATCAGCCGAGGCCGACTTGCTGTAGTCCATGTACACGTAGCAGGTGCTGCCGACGTTCCCGGCGCAGATTCCCGTCCAGTTGCCCAACGAATAGGTCGCATCCGGCGTCGCCGTCAGCGACACGCTCGTGTACGGCGCGTAGCTGGCCGAGCACTGCGTGTACCCCCCGCCGCACTTGATGCTCAGGTCCGAGCTCTCGACGCGCCCGAAAGACGGCGTCGGCGAAATCGAGAACGTCACGCTGCCGACGTTGACGCCCGTGTAGAAGTCCGCCGAGGCCGACTTGCCGTAGTCCAGGAAGACGTTGCACGTGTTCGTCGAGACGCCGGCGCACGCCCCGTTCCAGTTGCCGAGGGAATACCCCGCGTCCGGCGTCGCCGTCAGCATCACGACCGCGCCCGAGCTGTAGCTCGCCCAGCACTGTGTGTACCCCCCGCCGCACTTGATGCTCAGGTCCGCGCTCTCGACGCGGCCGAAGGACGGCGTCGGCGAAATCGAGAACGTCACGCTGCCGACGTTGACGCCCGTGTAGAAGTCCGCCGAGGCCGACTTGCTGTAGTCCAGAAACACGTTGCAGGTGTTCGTCGAGACGCCGGCGCACGCCCC
>MGUL01000158.1:0-313 GCA_001800005.1 Elusimicrobia bacterium RBG_16_66_12
GGCGAGCCTGTGGCGCGCCACGCCGCGCGCAGAGCTGGAGGAGCTCGCCTCCCTGAAGGCCGAGGCGGACGCGGCCCGCGGCGAGATGCGCGTCTCGGTCCCGCGAACGGTCCTGCGCGGCAACCCCGCCCGCTGGGGCTACATCCTGCTGGCCCTGGCCGAGGCGCCCGAGCGCGCCGGGCAGAAGCCGCCCGCCACCCTCGTGCTCCCCGACGGGTCGATCATCCTCGGCGCGCTGGCCCCCCTCGACGCGCAGAAGGCCATCGCCGACAAGCCCGGCACGCCCCAGCGCGTCTCCGCGGTCCGCCTCGAG
>MGUL01000158.1:460-1748 GCA_001800005.1 Elusimicrobia bacterium RBG_16_66_12
GTATCGGCTCGGCTGCCCGCGCTCGAGCCGGCGCTCGGCCATGACCGCGCTCAAGCACGCCTCCCTCAGGAGATACCGGACCGGCGAAGTCGTGATCCGCGAGGGCGCGAAGGCCCGGGAGGCCTATGTCGTGCGCTCGGGGAGGCTGACGGTCGTGCGTCCGGCCGGGCATCAGGAGCGCGATGTCGCGGACGTGACGCCCGGAGGCATCGTCGGCGAGATGGGACTGCTGAGCGGTCAGCCTCGGACGGCGACGGTGAAGGCCGCGGAGGACTCGGAGCTCTTCGTCATCGGCGACCGGGAGTTCGACCTGCTGCTGCGCTCCCACCCGAAGTTCCGGCTCGCGATGGAGGGGCTGGCCCATGCGCGCCGGCTGCAAAGATAACCGGCAAGACGGATCGTCACGCCGGGTTGAGTTCCGAGCGCGAATGTTGCGATACTAGTCATCACGATGGCCAGCGACATCATGAAGGTCGGCGTGAAGTCTTTCCTGGAGGGCCTCGCCGACGGCGTCTGCCTGTGCGACGGCTCGGGGAAGGTCGTGTACGTCAACCGCGCCGCGCGCGCGTTGTTGCGCCGCGCCGAACCGCTGAAGGCCCCGCAGCGGATTTGCTGCGACCTTCTCTGCAAGCGCCTGAGCGTCCACGGCGAGAGCACCCCGGCGAACTGCCCGCTACGGGTCCCGGGGCGATCCGAAAAAACGGCGACTTTTCGGGGGCGCCTGCCGACGCGCCCGGCGCCGGGGCGGCCCAAGACCGGCCCCGAGGGCGGGCTGGAGCTGCGGGTGCGCGGCATGCGGCTGGACGGCAAGGACCTGGGAAGCTGCCACATGATCATCATCGAGGACGTCACCCAGGAGGCGGAGTCTGAGAAGCGGCGGGAAGACTGGCGGGGCATGGTCGCCCACGATCTGCGCTCGCCGCTGACCAACGTCATCGGGGCCCTGCGCATGCTCGAGGAGCTTCCCCCGGACCAGCCCCTGGGGGCCCATGACCAGGAGCTGGTCAGCTTCGGGGTGCACGCCGCTCTCAGGATGAGGACCCTCATCGACGAATACCTGGAGGTCGCGCGCGTCGAATCCGGGACCATGCCCGTGAGCCACGCCTGCGTCGACCTGGCCCGCCTGGCCCGCGAGACCGCGGCGGAGATCCGGGAGCAGGCGCGCGGCGCCGGCATCGAGATCCGGCTGAACATCCCGGACATCCTGTATTGCGACGCCGATCCCGCGATCCTGTCCCGCGTGCTCCAGAACCTGCTCGACAACGCCTTGAAGTTCACGCCCTACGGC
>MGUL01000158.1:1785-5102 GCA_001800005.1 Elusimicrobia bacterium RBG_16_66_12
GCCGTCCTGAGCGTCTCGGACACAGGACGGGGGATCAACGCGGCCGACCTCCCCCACATCTTCGACCGCTACTATCAGGGAGAGGGCCCCGGTCGCAGGAAAGGCCTGGGCCTGGGCCTGACCTTCTGCCGGGAGGCGCTTCGGGCCATGAGCGGCGAGATCGCCGTGGAGTCCAAGCTGGGCAAGGGCTGCGTCTTCACGCTCAGCCTGCCGCTGGCCGGGGGCGTGGTCGGCGGCCGCTGAAGGCGCCGCCCGATCAATGCGTCACGCGTCTTGACACGCGGGTCTCGTTGCCCTTCCCGTCGGAGACCACCACGACGATGTCGTTGAGTCCGCGCTTGAGCGGGACGCTCACCGCGAAATTGCCGTCGGCGTCGATGCGCACCGGCTTGCCGGCGACCTCGACGCGCAGGCGGTCGCTGCGCAGGACGCCGATGACGCGCACGGCGTCCGAGGTCACAACGGCCCCCTCGAGAGGCGAGACCAGGCTCAGCTCGCGCGAAAGCTCCGTCACGACGTTCTCGGCGCGCTTGATGCCCACGGTGTAATAGCGCGGGGGGGAGAAGCCCCCCTCGGTCCCGAGGAGGTCGATGAGCGCCACGCGCCACCAGTAGACCCCGGGACTGAGGCCCGCGTCGGCGGGCGAGAAGCGCTCGTCGGTTTCGTACTTCCGGTCGAACAGGACCTGCGCGAACTCCCGGTCGCGCGCCGCCTGCATGCGGAAACCCAGGATCGGGACGCCGACGCGCAGCGCCTGGATATCCCCCCGCAGGCTCTCGGCGTCCGCCTCGGGTTCCGGAGCGGCCGGCACCATCCGCGGATTGGGCGCGGCCCCGCCGCCGACCTCCCGGGCCGAGGCGAATTCCTGGGCGCGCGCCTCAAGCTCCGGGAGGTTCTCCGCCGGCCTCGGGACCTCCGGGGCGAGACCGGGCGCTACGCGGGTGGCCATCCCGGCCGGGACCTCCACGCGGCTGCCCTGGGCCTCGACCGCCGCCAGCCCCTTGTAGACCGAAACCTTGGTGGTCAGGTCCGGCTCGACGCTGGCGCTGTAGCGCGTGTCCGCAGTCCGCGGCGTGATGCGCGCGCTCACCGTGATCACGCGGGCCCGCCCCGCGAAGACCGAGCCCGACTTCAGCAGGAGATCCGTGTCCCGGCCGAAGGGCTTGATCACGGCCAGGGAGTTCGGCTCCAGGCTGAGAAGCTCCTTGTTGAGGAGCTTCACGCGCGCCTTCGAATCCTCGTATGTGCGCAGGGAGTCTCCCTGGAAGAGCTCCATCGCCGCCGTCGAGGGCTTCCAATCGGCGGTCTCCTTGCGGCGGTGGAGCACGCGGTTGATCATGTAGACCAGGTGGGCCGCGCGGAACTGGGGCTTGATCAGCTTCACGGGCACGCGCAGGGTCATGCCGGGCAGGGCCACGGTCGGGTCCGAGGTGGGAAGGCGGTTGTGCTTCAGGATCTCGTCCCAGCGCGCGGGGTCTTTCAGGTACTTGTGGGAGATGCCCCACAGCGTGTCGCCCGGGCGGACGACGACGGCTTGGAAGGAGTCCTCCGGATCGGGGTCCTGCGCCGACGCGGAGGCCCCGAGCGCGAGCAGCAGGAGTCCCAGTGAGAGGGGGCGCATCAACCGGCCTTCTCCGAGACCCGCACCGAGCCGTCGGCGGAGACGGCCAGTCCTCTCGGGATGACGAAGTAGAAGCGCGCCCCGTGCCCGGGGTCGGACTCGACCCAGATGCGCCCCAGGTGGGCCTCGACGAAGAAGCGGGAGATGGTCAGGCCCAGGCCGGTGCCGCCGCGCCGCTGCCCTTGGACCTGCTCGAACTTCTCGAAGACGCGCGTGAGGTAGTCGGGCGGTATGCCCTCCCCCGTGTCCGACACGCCGCACTTCAGGCCGGCCCCGTCCTCGACGACCGAGACCGTGACCGTGCCGCCCTCGGGGGTGTACTTGATGGCGTTGCCGATCAGGTTCGTGAACACCCTCTCGATGAGGTCGGCGTCGATCTCGAGGGAGAACTCCTCCTCCGCCTCCAGGCGGACCGCGATGTTCTTGGCGCGCGCCAGCTGCATGAGGATGTCGATCGCGCGTCCCGCCACGCCGGCCATCGACGCGGTCTTCAGCTGGAGACGCACGCGCCCGGCTTCCATCTTGGCGATGTCGAGGATGTTGTTGATCAGGTTCATCAGGCGGCTCGTGGAACGCCGTATGGAGGAGACGATCGAGTGCTGGTCGGCGTTGAGCACGCCCGCCGTCCCCTTGAGCAGAAGGTCCAGGAAGCCCATCGCCGAGCCCAGCGGGTTGCGCAGGTCGTGCGTGATGTAATGGAGGAAGTCATCCTTCATCTTCTCCAGCTCGCGCTCCAGGGTCACGTCGCGCAGCGCGTAGACCGTGCCGAGCTCCGCGCCACGGCCGGGGGTCACGACCGGGCTGGCGGTGACGCGCAGGAAGCGGCGCTCGGCCTCGTTGGACAGGTCCACCTCCTCGTGCTGGCCGGGCTTGAGCCCCGCGGCCAGGACGGCGGCGCGCAGGGGGCCGTCCGGGAAGGCCTCCGCGAACGGCCGGCCTTCCAGGTCGGTGTCGGACGGCAGCCCGAAGATCTCGTGGGCGCGGCGGTTGGCGAGCTGGACGCGCCCCTCGCGGTCGGACATCACGATGCCCTCGCCGATCGAGAAGAGGATGGCCTCGGTCTTGCGCTGCTCAGCGATCAGCCGGTCGACCTGGAGTACGGAATACTGGCGCAGCCGCTCGGTCATCGCGTTGAAGGTCTCGGCCAGTTCCTGGAGCTCGTCGCCGGTCGTGATCTCGACGCGCGCGAGGAAGTCCCCCCGCGCCACGGCTTCGGCCGCCCGGGTCAGCTTGAGGACGGGGGCGGTCAAGAGCCTCGCCAGCAAGGCCGCCGAAAACAGGGAGCCCACGATGACCACGACGACCGCCACGCCGGCCGCCTTGCGCGCCTCGGAGGCGGCGAGATAGGCCTCCTCCCGGGGCTGGAGGATGAGGACCGCGCCGCCCAAGGAAGGCACCGGCGCGTAGGCGCCCACGCGCGCCGCTCCGGAGGCGTCGGTGAACTCGCTGGAGCCCACGCTGTTGCCGGATTTCAGGGCCGTGCGCGTGATGGGCCAGGAAGACAGTCCCGCCAGGTTGCGGCCCTCAGGCGCGGCCACGGGCTCGCCCCGCGCGTCCACGAGCACCGCGAAGCCGGTCCCGCCGACGCGCTCGGCGGCCACGCGCTCGGCGATCTCGCGCATGGGCAAGACGACGCGGGCGAAGACGTCCTTGCTGAACGGATAGTGGAGAAGCAGCAGGGGGCCGGATTTCCCGT
>MGUL01000158.1:5117-5666 GCA_001800005.1 Elusimicrobia bacterium RBG_16_66_12
CGCGTCCAACGCCCGCCGCAGGGCGGCGCGCGCCGCCTCCGGGTCGAGCGCGGTGGAGGAGGCCTCGACCTCGGGGTTGTAGACGTCGATGATGGCCCCCCCCTCGCGGCGCAGCAGGGAGACGGAAGCCAAGCCCGCGCCGCTCTCGACCAAGCGCTTGAGCAGGTTCTGCTTATCCGCCCAGTCCATGCGCGCGGAAAGCGCGACGAGAGCCACCCCCACGCGACCGTCGACCGAGTCCACCCAGCCCTCGAGACGCTCGGCGCTCTTCTCGGCCAGCTTCACGTGCATCTCGAGGACGGCGTCCTGGACGCCGCGCTGGCTGGATTCCATCATGCGCCAGGACAGGAAGAGGACCGGCACGAGGGCGAGCGCGCCCATGACCGCGGCGAAACGGCGGGAAAGGCCCGATTTCAGCCAGCCGATGAGAGGAACTCCCTCAGCAGGGCGGCGGCCGCCGGAAGGAATGCCAGCCCCCAGAAGACGGCAGAGGGGCGGGCGGGGGCCGGCGCGGGGCGCGCGGGCGCGGAGGGCGCGGCAGGTGCGGCG
>MGUL01000158.1:5912-6138 GCA_001800005.1 Elusimicrobia bacterium RBG_16_66_12
AAGGACGTCGGCGGCAACGCCGCCTTTGGCGCGGCGGCAGGGCGTCCGTCCCAGACGGGAGGAGTTTGGCGCTGGGGGGGCGGCATCGAGACGACGCCGGGACGAAGGAGGAAAGAGGCGGCGGGCAGGGGCGCGGGCGCGGCCACGGCGTCGCGCAGAGTCTCCGTCTCGGAAGCAGGGTCGCGCAAGGCCGCGAGGCCGGAGCGCGCCTTCTCGGAAGCCGCGA
>MGUL01000159.1:0-742 GCA_001800005.1 Elusimicrobia bacterium RBG_16_66_12
GGCGCAGGCCGCCGCGCTGTCTCGCCTGGCCGCCGAGTCAGAGGCCCAGCGCGCCGAGAGCGCGCGCGTGCACGCGGAGGCCGCGGCCGAGCGCGAGGACACCGCGCGCATCAAGGCCGACGCCGAGCTCGAGTTGGCCGAAGCCCGCCGTCTCGAGGACGAGATCCCCCTGCGCGTCGAAGCGGCGATCTCGGCCGAGATGACGCGGGCTCAGGTCGAGAGGGCGCAGGCCTCCGAGGCCCTGGAGAAGGCCCGCAAGATCGAGAGCGCCGCGCGCGCCCGACGGCTGGAGCTGGAACGCGGCGTCGAGGAACTTCGCGCGCAGTTGACGCGCGAGGCTCATGAGCGCGCGCAGTCTTCCTTTGCCGAAGGCCTGGCTTCCGAGCGGACCCGCGCGGAGAACGCGGAGCGCGCGCTGGCGGATTCGCGCAAGGCCGAGGAGACGGACGTCGTCAAGATTCGGGAGCTGCAGCGGGCGCTCGCCGATTATCGCGACCGGATGAAGGAGGTCGCCCTGAAGATGGCGCAGACTCAGGCGCGCTGCGAGGCGGAGATCGCGCGGCGCGAGGCCGTCATCGAGGAGGAGCGCGCCCGCCTCCGCGCCGAGTCCGAGGACTCGCGCGCGAAGGAGCAGGTCGAGCTCGACAAGGTGCGCGCGGCGCTCCAGGCGCGCTGGCGCGAACAGGCAGAACTGCTCGAGAAGCTGAGGAGAGCTCGTGACGCAAGCCCCGAAGCCTGACGA
>MGUL01000159.1:758-1071 GCA_001800005.1 Elusimicrobia bacterium RBG_16_66_12
GCCGTTCCCTTCGACGAGCCGTCCCTCCCCCCTCCCGCGGAGAGCGGCGGCGCGGATTGCGTACGGCTGGAGATGCGGGTCGAGGAGCTCGAGCGGCGCCTGAAGGCGCGCACGCAGGCGCTCGAAACCGAGATCCGCGGCAAGGAGCGCCTGCGTGCGCGCATCGATGAGCTGACCTGCCGCGTCGCGGAGCTCGAGGAGATCCCGGCCGCCCTTCACCGCGAGGCGGTCTCGGCGACCGCCCTGTCGCAGGAGCTCGACGAGACCCTGCGCGTGGCTTCCGAGGCTCGCCGGCATCTTGGCGCGGCCTTGG
>MGUL01000159.1:1083-1737 GCA_001800005.1 Elusimicrobia bacterium RBG_16_66_12
AGGCCGAGCGCGCCCGCCGCGAGGCGGCGGAGACGGACCTCGCCGGACTTCGCCCCGCGCTGGACGAGACGCGCGCCCTGCTCTCCCGAGTCGAGGAGGAACTCGCTTCCGCGCGCGCCGAGGCGGCCGACGCCCGCGCGGCGGCGGGGACGTCAAGGAAGCTCGAAGCCGAACTGCGCGACGCAAGGCGCCTGGCGCAGGTCGCGCGCCAGAAGATCGATGGTCACGAGGCCCACATCGAATCCCTGCGCGCGGAGGCGTCGGAGGCCCGCCAACGCCAGCTCGAGGCCGAGCGGGAGCTTCCCGCGGTCGAGGGGAGAGCGCGCGCCGCCGAGGAGAAGTCCCGCTTGGACATGGAGAACGCGGAGGAGATCCGCCGCGAGGGCGTGGAGGCCTTCGAGAAGGCCCGCGAGGCCTCGCTGGCCTTCCAGCTCCAGGAGGATCGGGCCCGGCGCGAGAGCGCCGGCCTCGAGGCGCTGAAGGCTGAACTGCGGGCGCGCGCCGAGCGGGAGCTGAAGGAGATGCGCTGCGCGCTGGATGCCGAGCGGGAACGGATGCAGCTGGACCTCGAGGCGGAACGGCGCGGCGCCCAGGCTCTCGGGCGAGGCGGCGAGGCCCCAGCGGAACGCTTCGAGCGCCTGCGCGCCGAGTCCG
>MGUL01000159.1:1789-12436 GCA_001800005.1 Elusimicrobia bacterium RBG_16_66_12
CCCGCGGCTGCGGCCCCCGCGAGCCCTCCAATCTCCGCGGGCGACACGGAGCCCCCCTCGTCGCGCGAGCCATGGCAGGTCACCGACGAGATCCGCCTGATGCTCTGGGTGGCGACCAGCGTGGGCCTCGTCGCCGCGATGGTGGCGTCCGTGCTCTTCCTTCAGGGCTGACGGCGGAAATCGCGCCGGGGCGCGGACCTCAGTCCGCGGCGCGCCGGGGGCTGACGTAGCCCGCTTTCTTGACCAGAGCCTCGCGCCGCGCGACGACGAGGTCCTCGCGCGCCATCTCGCGGACGAGCTCCTCGAAGCTCACGCGAGGCTTCCAGCCGAGTTCCCGGCGGGCCTTGGCGGCGTCTCCGAGCGTTGAAGAGGGAGGTCCGGCGCTTGACGCCATGGACCTCGTAGCCTTTTTCGAGGAGGAATTCGGCGAGATAGGAGCCCGTCCTGTCCGGTGATGCCGGTGATGAGGGCCTTCTTCATCCGGCTATTGAAGCAAACCGGGGCTACCTGGCGCGAGGCAGGGTATAGGGGGCGCCGGGGAGGACGGTCGTGGGGATGGCCGCGGAGGAGGTTAGGATGGTCACGGAGCCGGAGGAGACCTCGATCTCGGAGACGGCGCGCGTCGAGACCGAGTAGCGGAAGGAAGTCCCCGCGCCGGCGCGCAGGGTCGTCTGGCCGTTGGTGAACTCGGCCTCGCCGGTCAGGACCGAGACCTCCGAGTCGGAGGGTACGGGCGGCTTGGGGACGTCCGGCGAGATGGTGACGGTCCCGCTCCAGCCGCGGACTTCATATGTCGCGGCTGTCGCGGAGGAACCGCCGGCGAGATTCGCGGGACAGAGGGACTGCGTGCAGGGGCGGGGTCCGGCGCAAGCCGCCGTCAGGAACGTCGCCGCGAGGCAGGCCCAGGTTCGCATCAGTTCAGGGTGCCGGCCGGCGAGATCGTCTCGGAGTAGGACGGCAGCTCGAGCGTGATCCCGGTCGGCCGGCGCAGGTCGGTGACCTTGGAGTGGTAGAAGAGGACGACCTTGCGCACGTACGCGCGGGTCGAGCCGTACCAGCGGTTGCGGGTCAGGAACTTGGGGCCGGCGTGGTAAGCGGCGACCACGCGCTGCATGACCCAATGAGGCACGTCGGTGTAACGCACTCCCTTGAGGTGGAAGAGGCGCCAGGCGGTCTTGAAGAGCAGTTGGATGTAGGCGGCCCCGGCCTTGATCCCGTGTTCAGGGTCGTTGAGCTTGCGCGCGGGCACGCCCATGCTCGCAGCCGTGGCGGGCATGACCTGCATCAGTCCGCGGGCGCCGGCAGGGGAGACCGCCTTCGGGTCGAACTCCGACTCGGCGGCCATGATGGATTTGAGGAAGCGGGCGTCAAGCCGGTATTTCCTGGCGTATTTGAGGATCAGGTCGTCCCAGCGGTCCGTCTTTTCCGGCTGGGTCAGGAGTATCTTGAAGGTGCGGCGGTAGACCGGGGTCTCCTTGGGCACCGGGACGACCAGTTCCTGGTGGAGTCGGGCGGCGGAGGGGCGTTTGTCGGTCGGGCCCAGGTCGGGGGCCGGGGCCTTCTCGGAAAGACGCGGGGCGGCGACGACGGCGCCAGGGAGGGAGTCGGCGCGCATCCGGGAGGAGTCGAACATCTGGTTGAGGCGTCCTGCCGCTCCCATGGGAGCCTTGGCGGGGAAGGAGAAAGCCAAGCGGGCCCCTCGGGAGGCGGCGCTCCGGGGGTCTTGCGCCTTGGCGGGCTGGACGCAGCTCGCCGCCAGGGCGAGAATCACGGACGAAAGACGGCGAGTGGTGTTGGCGATGCGTGATTATACCACATCCCCCCTTTTCCGCCTGGGCCTTTCGGTCCCCGACGGGCGGTCCGGGGGGCCTCCCCCAGTTCGGGGGCATTTTGCTAGGATGCCTCATGGGCGAAAAAGTGATGGTGCTCGGCGGCACGGGGCTGGTGGGCAATGCCCTGGTCCGGGCCTGGCAGGCCAAGGGCTGCGAGGTCTCGGCCGCCACCTACCATTGCCACGCGTCCGGCGGATTCCTTCAGCTGGACATGTGCGGCGAGGATCAGGTCCGCGCCCTGCTGGCCCGGTTCCGGCCTTCGCTGGTCGCCGTTCCCGCCGCAAACCCCTTCGTGGACCACTGCGAGCTCCATCCGGAGGAGACCCGGAAGGTCAACGTGGCCGGCACGCTGAACGTGGCTCGGGCTTGCCGGGAGCTCGGCGCGCGGGTGATCTTTTATTCCTCGGATTACGTCTTTGACGGCGTCAAAGGAGTTTATACAGAGGAAGACGCCGTGTGCCCCATCAATGAATACGGCCGTCAGAAGGCCGCGACGGAGGCCGGCGTGACGGCTTCGGACCCCCGGAACCTGGTCCTACGGACCTCCGGAGCCTACGGCTGGCAGTGGGAGCCGAAGAACTTCGTCCTCCAGATCCGAAAGAACCTGTCGGAAGGCAAGAGCATGCGCGTGGCCTGCGACATCCGCTACAACCCCACCTACGTGGAGAACCTCGCCGAGATCACCGTCGCGCTGGCCGAGGCCGGCGCGTCCGGGATATTCCATGCCGTCGGGGCCGAGGAGATCGTCCGACATGAGTTCGCGGTCCGGGTCGCGAAGGCCTTCGGCCTGGATGCCGGGCTGCTGAGGCCGGCTCCGGCCGCGGAGTTGGGCTCTCCGACGCCGCGGCCCAAGGAGAGCAGCCTGCGCACCGACAAGGTCCGAGCCGCCATTCGCGTCCAACCCATCGGGGTGGACGAGGGCCTGCGCCGGATGTTGGCCGCGGAACCGGCCTGGCGGGAGTACGCGCGGACCCTGCCCGATCCCGCGGCGAAAACCGCGCCCGCTCGTCGCTAGCTTATCCGTCGCCGATTTGATATAGTCCCTCATCAGGACATACCTCGGAGGATAGAAATCCGCTCATGATCAACGTCTCGATGAAAGCCATGCTGGAAGCCGGAGTCCACTTCGGCCACCAGACCCGTCGTTGGAACCCGAAGATGGCCCGCTTCATCTTCGGCGAGCGCAATGCCATCCACATCATCGACCTCCAGAAGACCGTCAAGGAGCTCAAGAAGGTCGGCCAGTGGGTCCGGGACCAGGCCGCCTTGGGCAAGAAATACCTCTTCGTCGGCACGAAGAAGCAGGCTCAGGACCTCCTCCGCGCCGAGGCCGAGCGCTGCGGCGCTTCCTACGTCTGCGAGAAATGGCTGGGCGGCACGCTCACGAACTTCTCCACGCTGCGCAAGTCGGTCAAGCGTCTCGAGGAGCTCGAGAAGTGGCAGAACGACGGCATCTTCGCCGTGCTGCCTAAAAAGGAAGTCTCCCGCCTTAATAAGGAGATGTCCAAGCTCAAGAAGAATCTCTCCGGCCTGCGCGGCCTCGACAAGCTCCCCGACGTGATGTTCATCGTCGACCCCGTCGAGGAGGACTTGGCCGTGCAGGAAGCGCGCAAGCTCGGCATCCCGATCGTCGCCGTCTGCGACACCGACTGCGACCCGGATCTGATCGACCATCCGATCCCCGGCAACGACGACGCGGCCCGTTCGATCAAGCTCTTCTGCGGCCTGGTCGCCGACGCCGTGCTCGAGGGCAAGACCGCCCACGAGGCCGCGCTCAACGCGCAGTCCGTGGCCGGCGTCGAGGCGGAGATGCTCGCCGCCCAGGGCGGCGCGACCGTCGAAGGCGAGGTGACTCAGACCGCCGACGTGGTCTACGCCCCCGTCGAAGAGACGACCCAGGGAGCCTGACCCGCATGCCGACCATCGATTCCACCCAGCTGATCAAGGATCTCCGCGAGAAGACGGGCGCGGGCATGATGGACTGTAAGCGCGCGCTCGACGAGGCGAAGGGCGTCTACGACGAGGCCCTGACCATCCTGCGCAAGAAGGGCATGGCCGACGCCGCCAAGAAGTCCGCCCGCGCCACGAAGGAAGGCGCGGTGGTCTTCCAGATCGACGGCAAGGCCGGCGCGATCGTCGAGGTGAACTCCGAGACCGACTTCGTCGCGAAGGGCGCCGATTTCCAGAGCATGGTCAAGACTGTCGCGGCCAAGGCCGCGGCCGGGACCCTGAAGAGCATCGAGATCGCCAACGAGGAGTTCGTCAAGCCCCTCGTCGGCAAGCTCGGCGAGAACATGGCCCTGCGCCGCTGCGACCGCTTCGAGCTGAAGGGCGCGGGTCTGATCGCGGGCTACGCCCACCAGACCGACCTCGCCGTGCCGGCCAAGAGGGGCGCGCTCGTCGAGCTCTCCGCCCCGAACGAGGCCGCCGCGTCCTCCCCCGAGCTCGCGGAGCTCGCCAAGGATCTCCTGCTCCAGATCGTCGGGGCCTCTCCAAAGTACCTGACCCGCGCGGAAGTTCCCGCCGCGGAGATCGAAAAGGAAAAGGAGATTCACACTGAGATCCTCCGCAAGGAAGGCAAGCCCGAGGCATCGATTCCGAAGATCATCGAAGGCAAGATCAACAAGCTTTTCTATCAGCAATGGGTCCTCCTCGATCAGGTTCTTCAGCGCGACAACAAGCTGACCGTGCCGGGGCTCATCAAGGCGACGAGCGACAAGCTCGGCGGCGAAGTGAAGGTCGTCCGCTTCGTGCGCTACCAGCTCGGCGAGTAGCCCTCCGAGGATGCCCTCGCCCAAGAAGTTCAAGCGGGTCCTCCTCAAACTCTCCGGCGAGTCTCTGTGCGGAGAGAGTTCGCACGGCATCCGTCCCGAGGCCCTCTCCTCCATCGTCACGGAGATCAAGCTCGCCGTCGACTCCGGCGTGCAGATGGGCGTCGTGGTCGGCGGCGGCAACATCTGGCGCGGCGAGCAGGACCGCGGCGAGGCCATCGGCCGCGTGACCGCGGACTACATGGGGATGCTCGCGACCATCATGAACGCGCTGGCGCTGCAGGACGCGCTCGAGAAGCTGGGCGTGCCCACCCGGGTCCAGACCGCCGTCGAGATCGCGAAGCTGGCCGAGTCCTACATCCGGCGCCGAGCGATCCGTCACCTGGAGAAGGGCCGAGTCGTGATCTTCGCGGGCGGCACCGGCAACCCCTATTTCACCACCGACACCGCCGCGGCCCTGCGCGCCGTCGAGATCGAGGCCGAGGTGGTGCTGAAGGCCACCAAGGTCGACGGGGTCTACACCGCCGACCCGAAGAAGGACAAGAAGGCCGTCCGATTCGACCGCCTCACCTTCATGGACAGCATCCAGCGCCGCCTCAAGGTCATGGACACGACCGCGTTGAGCCTGTGCATGGAGAACCGGCTGCCCGTCGTCGTCTTCGACCTGGGCGTGGCGGGCAACATCGCCCGCGCCGTCGGAGGCCAGAAAGTCGGCACCTTGATCGTCACGGAGTGAACTATGCCCGTCAATGAAGCCGTGAGCGCCGCGGTCTCCAAGATGGAAGAAGCCATGAAGGAGCGTATGGCCCGCCTGGCCAAGGACATGTCCGTCATGCGCACCGGACGCGCCAACCCGATGATGCTCGAGGGCGTCAAGGTGGAGGCCTACGGCAGCCTCGTTCCCCTCAAGCAGGTCGCGGCCGTCTCAGTGCCCGAGGCGCGCACCCTCGAGATACGCCCCTGGGACCCCGGGACCCTGCAGGACATCGAGAAGGCCCTGCAGAAGGCCGACGTCGGCGCGATGCCCCAGAACGACGGCAAGATGCTGCGCATCAGCCTGCCGATGATGACCGAGGACCGCCGCAAGGACCTCGTCAAGGTCCTCAAGAAGCTCGGCGAGGAGTTCCGCGTCGGCGTGCGCAACGACCGCCAGGAAGCCCTCAACAAGGTCAAGAAGTCCTTCCAGGCCAAGGAGATCACCGAGGACGACCTCCGGGGCCTCGAGACCCGCATCCAGAAGACCACCGACTCCTTCACCAAGCAGATCGACGACCAGGTCGCCGCCAAAGAGAAGGAAATCCTCACCATCTAGTGCCGAGCGCACCGGTCGTCCCCAGACACGTTGCCGTCATCATGGACGGAAACGGCCGCTGGGCCGCCGCGCGGGGCCTGCCGCGGGTCGCCGGCCACAAGGCCGGCGTCGATTCCGTCCGCGAGATCGTCCGCGCGGCGGGCGACTTGGGTATTGCGGCCCTCACCCTCTACTCATTCTCGACGGAGAACTGGCTGCGCCCCGCCGAGGAGGTCCGCGACCTGATGGGCATTCTCTCCTGGGCCTTGAAGAAGGAGACCCTGGAGCTCGATAAGAGCAACGTCCGCCTCGGCGCCATCGGGCGCCTCGACGCCCTGCCCAAGCTCGTGCGCGCGGAGCTGGACACGGCCATCGCGCGGCTTAAGGACAACACGGGTCTTCGTCTGACTTTGGCGTTGAACTATGGCGGGCGCCAGGAGATCGTCGACTCGGTCAATCGGGCGCTGGCCGCGGGTGCTCAGACGATCGACGAGGAGTCCGTCTCCCGCAACCTTTACACGGCCGACCTCCCGGAACTCGACCTGGTGATTCGGACTTCCGGCGAGATGCGCATCTCCAACTTCCTCCTTTGGCAGGCCGCCTACGCCGAGCTGTATGTCACCCCCGTGCTCTGGCCCGACTTCCGCCGGGAGCACCTCGCCGCAGCGCTCGAGGACTTCGCCAAGCGCGACCGGCGATTCGGCGGCCTGTCCGCCAAATCCTAGCGGGTCTTTGGGCGGCTCAGTCTATGTCGTTTTTCCCATGAAACTCGTTCCGGAGCGAGTTGTCATGTCTTCGCGGACATGGACGACTCCTCCAGTCCCTCCGGCGTGCTCCCCTGATTTAGTAGAATGACGGGGTGTTGCTCCCGCGCGTGCTGACCGCGCTCGTCGGAATACCTCTGCTGCTCTGGCTCGTGCACGCCGGGGGGCTGGCTTTCGGCGTGTTCACGACCGGGGTTTCCGCGCTCTGCTGCTACGAGTACGCTCTCGTCCTGCGGTTGGGCGGGCGGCCGGTCCAGCCGATCCTGACCATCCTTTTCGGCACGGCCCTGGCTGCCTGCGCGGCCTTCGGAGGCCCGGCCGGGTTCGTGCTGACCATGGGCATCGCCCTGGTCACCTTCGTCGAGATGGCTTCGAGCACCCATTCCCTGGACCGCGCGGCGCTGACCGTTTTCGGCGCGCTCTTCGCGGGCTGGATGCCAGCGCACCTCGCACTGATCCGCGACCTGCGCCCGCACGGCGAGGCCTTCCTGCTGATGACCTTCGTCTCGGTCTGGTGCATGGACACGGCGGCCTACGCGGCCGGCCGCTCGATCGGCAGGCACCCTCTGGCCCCCGCGCTTTCCCCCAAGAAGACCTGGGAAGGAGCCTTCGCCGGCTTCGTCGCGTCCGTGGCGGCCTGCCTGACTTTCCAGCGCTTCGCGCTCCAGGACGCCGTGTCCCCCCTCTTCGCGGCCGGCCTCGGTATCGCGATCGGGATATCGGGCCAGCTCTCGGATTTGGCCGAGTCCATGGTCAAGCGCGACGCCGGGGTCAAGGATTCCGGAGCGCTACTGCCGGGTCACGGCGGGGTCCTCGACCGCTTTGACTCCTTCATCCTCTGCGCGCCGACCGTCTATTACGTTCTGAGCTTCCGATGAAGAAAGTCGCCATTCTCGGCTCGACGGGCTCCATCGGAGTCAACGCCCTCAACGTCATCCGCGAGCTGTCCGACAAGCTCTCCGTCTTCGGTCTGGCGGCCAACTCCAATGTTTCTCTTGTGGCGAAGCAGGCCGTCGAATTCGGTGCCAAGGCCGTCTCGATGTTCGAGCCTGACGCCGCCAAAGATCTGAAGTCTCGCCTCAACGGCGGGGCCAAACACCTAGCTCCCGGCGTCCAAGGCCTGTGCGACATGGCCGCGCATCCCGACGTGGATGTGGTGCTGACCTCTCTCGTCGGCGGCGTGGGTTTCGCGCCCCTGTTGGCCGCCATCCGCGCGGGCAAGATTGTGGCCCTGGCCAACAAGGAACCCATGGTGATGGCCGGCGCGCAGTTCATGCGCGAGGCCGAGCGCTGGGGTGCGCGCATCGTGCCCGTGGACTCCGAGCCCTCTGCCATCTTCCAGTGCGTGCAGGGCTTGAACCCCGACCCGAAGGCCGCCGCGCCCCTGAAGACCATCCGCCGCGTGATCCTGACCGCCTCGGGCGGGGCTTTCGCGAAATACAAGGGAGACCTCTCCAAGGTGACTCCCGAACAAGCGCTCAAACATCCGACCTGGAAGATGGGCCGCAAGATCACCATCGACTGCGCGACCCTGATGAACAAGGGCTTCGAGCTCATCGAGATCATGAACCTCTTCGCGCTCAAGCGCGAGCAGGTGGAGATCGTCATCCATCCGCAGTCCATCTTCCACTCGGGCGTCGAATTTTCGGATGGCTCCGTCTTGGCTCAATTGGGAGTGCCCGACATGAAGCTCCCCATCCAGTATGGGATGACCTTCCCCGAGCGCGCGGGCCGTGTGATCGAGCCCCTGGATCTGGTCAAGGCCGGCAGCCTCGAGTTCCGCGCCCCCGATTTCTCGCGCTTTCCCTGCCTGGCGCTGGCTCGCGAGGCGGCACAGAAGGGCGGCGGCATGCCCGCGGTACTCAACGCGGCCGACGAGGTCGCCGTGGAGGCCTTCCTGAATAAACGAATCAAATTCACGGACATCCCGCGCGTCGTTGAGATGGCGATGGCGGCGTACCGAGTCAGCGGAGGCCTGCCGAGCTTCCAAGAAGTCGTCGAAATAGACGCCTGGGCGAGAGCTAAGGCCGAGGAGTCCTGCCGATGAGCATGATCTGGTCCGGGCTGCACACCGTGGTCGCCAACGCCATCGCCCTCGGCATGGTCATCTTCCTCCATGAGCTCGGCCACTATCTGGCCTGCCGCAAGCTGGGCGTGCGCGTGGAGCGCTTCGCGTTCGGCTTCGGCACGGAGCTGCTCGGCTTCACGGGCCGCGAGGGCACGCGCTTCTCGATCTGCGCCATCCCCTTCGGGGGCTTCGTCAAGCCCGCGGGCGAGGACCCGGTCGAGGGCGGGGCCGCCCCCAAGGCCGACGAGTATTTCGGCCAGCCCTGGAACCGGCGCCTGGTCATCGTCTACGCGGGTCCGGCCATGAACTACGTGCTGGCCTTCTGCCTCTACACCGGCCTCATCTGGGGCCGCGGCCTGCCCGAGGCGTCCAAGCAGGCGGTCATCGGGAACATGGTCATCGGTTTCCCAGCGGACAAGGCCGGCATTCAGATCGGCGACCGCGTGCTGTCCTTCGGCGGCCGTTCCCTGACGGGGTGGGAGGACCTGGCCAGCTCCATCCACCGCTCCGCCGGCAAGGAGATCGTGCTGGCCGTCGAGCGCGACGCGAAGACCTTCGACGTGAAGGTCACGCCGCGCAAGGACGAGGCCGGCGAGAAGGGCGTGATCGGCATCATGCCGAAGGCCGACTACCGCCCGGTCGGGCCTTTCGGCGCGATGTACGAGGCGGCGCGCCTGTGCTGGCTGCAGAGCAAGCAGACCGTGACCACCATCGCGGGCAAGATATGGAAGCGTGAGCGCCCCGACCTGGCCGGCCCGGTCGGCATCTTCCAGATGGTCTCGCGCGCGGCCAGATCGGGTTGGGAGGACTTCATTTTCCTCATCGGCTTCATCTCGGTGGCCGTCGGCTTCTTCAACCTGCTGCCCTTGCCGATGCTGGACGGCGGCCACGGTGCGTTCTACTTCTGGGAGGGCCTCCGCGGCCGCCGCCTCTCGCCCGCGGCGCAGGAGAAGGCCAACACCGTCGGCCTGGCCATGCTCCTCTCCCTGCTCGTCTTCGCGACCTACAACGACTTCCTGCGCATCCGCTCCGAGCGCGCCGCCAAGTCCGCCAAACCCGCGGCGGCGCAGAAATGAAACTCTCCCGATATCTTCTCCCCACCCTCCGCGAGGCGCCGAACGATGCGGACAACGTCTCCGCCCAGCTGATGCAGCGGGCGGGGATGATCCGCAAGGTCGCCTCGGGCATCTACGACTGGCTGCCCATCGGGCTGCGCTCGCTGCGCAAGGTCGAACGCATCATCCGCGAGGAGATGGACGGCATCGGCGGTCAGGAGGTCTGGCTGCCCGTCATCCAGCCTAAGGCCCTCTGGGAAGAGACGGGCCGCTGGCCGGTCTACGGCAAGGAGCTGCTGCGCCTGAAGGACCGCAAGGACGCCGAGTTCTGCTTCGCGCCAACGGCCGAGGAGGTCATCACCGACCTCGTGCGGCGCGAGGTGCGCTCCTGGCGGCAGCTGCCGTCGATGTTCTATCAGATCGGCCTCAAGTTCCGCGACGAGATCCGCCCCCGCTTCGGCGTGATGCGCGCGCGGGAGTTCCTGATGAAGGACGCCTACTCCTTCCACGCCGACGAGGCGGACGCGACCTCTTATTACAAGACGATCTACGAGGCCTACAAGCGAGTGTTCCTGCGCTGCGGCCTGAAGTTCAAGCCGGTCGAGGCCCAGTCCGGCGCGATCGGCGGCTCATCCTCCCACGAGTTCATGGTCCTGGCCGAGACCGGCGAGGAGACCATCGTCTCCTGCTCGAAGTGCGAGTACGCCGCGAACCTCGAGCGCGCCGAGATCAAGGACCAGTACGCAGCACCCGACGCTGCGGCGTTCAAGCCCGTCACCGAGTTCGACACGCAGGCCAAGACCTCCGTCGCCGACGTCGCGAAGCTCGTCGGTCGTCCGTTGACTGATTTTCTCAAGACCCAGCTC
>MGUL01000159.1:12576-14192 GCA_001800005.1 Elusimicrobia bacterium RBG_16_66_12
GAGCAGGTCATGGGCTGCAAGGTCGGCTTCGGCGGACCGCAGGGCCACCAGGACGTGCCCGTTTACGCGGACTTCTCGGCAAAGGCCGTCCTGAACGGCGTGACGGGGGCTAATAAGGATTCGCTGCACGTCGACGGCTTCAACATCGGGCGCGACCTGCCCGCGATCAAGGGCTTCTTCGACCTGCGCTCCGCGACCCCCGCCGACCCCTGCCCGAGGTGCGGGGCGCAGACCGAGTTTTTCAAGGGTATCGAGGTCGGCCACACCTTCAAGCTCGGCACGAAATACTCTTCGGCGATGAAGGCCGAGTATCTCGACAAGGGCCAGAAGCCGCAGACCATGGTCATGGGCTGCTACGGCATCGGCGTCAGCCGCGTCGTTGCCGCCGCCATCGAGCAGGGCCACGACAAGGACGGCATCCTCTGGCCTGCCGCCATCGCTCCGTTCCACTGCGCGGTGGTCGTCCTCGACGAGGCCGACGACGCGCGCGTGCGCCCAGCCGTGGATGCGCTGGTCAATACGCTGGAGGCGCGGGGCATCGAGGTCCTGGAGGACGACCGAGACGGCAAGCCCGGCGTCAAGTTCAAGGACATCGACCTGATCGGCATCCCGTACCGTCTCGTCGTCTCCAAGCGCACGCTCGAGGCCGGCGAGGTCGAGTATAAGAAGCGCGGCGAAGCCGCGGCCGAGCGCTGGATGCTGGGCGAGGCGGCCGCTCGTCTGTCGGCGCTCCTCTCGGGTCCGGCGGCCATGTTTCCCATCCGCGCGCATTGACATTGTTGTCGATATTCATGCTACAATACGACTGTCCGCCCCCTGTCGGGACGCGCGTTGAAAGTGGCTTCCGTTTTGAGCCACTTTTTTTATTGAAAAACCATGAATGCACAAGAGATCGAGACGCTGCTGACCCCCCTCGTCGAGCAGGAGGGCGCGGAGATCGTGGACGTCCACTGGCGTCAGGAAGGCCATCGGTGGGTGCTGCGCCTGTTCCTGGACAAGCCGGCCGGCATCACGCTCGACGACTGCGCCTATTTCTCGGACCGCGTCGGCGCGTTCCTGGACGAGAAGGATGTGATCGGCAAGTCCTACGTGCTGGAGATGTCCTCCCCCGGCCTAGATCGCGTGATCAAGAAAGACAAGGATTTCGAGCGTTTCTCCGGCAAGGCGGTGAACCTCCGCCTGAAGATCGCCGACGCCGGACAGCGCAAATTCCACGGGACGTTGAAGGGCCTGGCCGGGGGCAAGGTGAGCTTCCAGGTCGGGGAGACGCTCAAGCAGTTCGAGCGGCAGAACGTCGATGAGATCCGTCTCGACGATTCGGCCGAGATCGATCTCGCACAGGAGTGAGCTTATGGGCAAGTCAGAACTGATGGCGGCGTTGGAACAGATCGCCCGGGAGAAGAACATCCCGGTGTCGGAGATCCTGTCCATGATCGAGGGCGCCGTCGTGTCCTCCCTGCGCAAGCACGTGGGCAAGAACGCGGACATCCGCGCGACCATCGACCGCGAGACCGGCGTCTTCTCCGCCGTCGTGGTCAAGAAGGTCGTCGAGACCGTGACCGAGCCCGAACTGGAACTGACCGAGGCCGAGGCCCAGAAGTTCAAGAAGGGCGCCA
>MGUL01000159.1:14242-15506 GCA_001800005.1 Elusimicrobia bacterium RBG_16_66_12
ATCGCCGCTCAGACGGCCAAGCAGGTCCTCACCCAGCGCGTGCGAGAGGTCGAGCGCGACAAGCTCTACGAGGAGTTCAAGCCCAAGGAGGGCGAGATCGTCTCCGGCTCCGTGCACCGCTTCCTCGACCGCAACATCATCGTGGACCTCGGCAAGACCGAGGCCATCCTCCCCCTGCGCGAGCAGATCCGCCGCGAGCGCTACGGCATCGGCGCCAACGTGCGCGCCGTCATCCTGCGCGTCGACAAGGCTCAGCGCGGCCCCGCCGTCGTCCTGTCGCGCGCGTCGGACATCTTCCTGCAGCGCCTGATGGAGATGGAGATCCCCGAGATCGCCGACAGGATCATCGAGGTCGTGCGCATCGTGCGCGACCCAGGTTTCCGCGCCAAGGTCATCGTGCGCTCCAACGACCCGAAGGTGGACGCGATCGGCGCTTGCGTGGGCCTGCGCGGCTCTCGCATCCGCTCGATCATGAACGAGGTCGCCGGCGAGCGCATCGACCTCATCCCCGGCGCCGACGACGCGGAGACCGCGCTCGCCAACGCCTTGGCCCCGGCCAAGATATCCTCGGTACGCATCACCGACGCGGAGAGCCGCGTGGCGGAGATCCTCGTCGCCGAGGAACAGCTCGCCCTGGCCATCGGCAAGGACGGCCAGAACGTCCGTCTGGCCCAGAAGCTGACCGGCTGGACCCTGGAGGTCAAATCCGAGGGCCAGAAGAAGGTCGAGAGCGACAAGGCCGACAATGCCGCCGCGAAGGCCCTCGCCGTGCTGGAGGGCGTGGGTCCCAAGACCGTCGAGACCCTGGTCAAGGCCGGCATCGCCGACGTCGCGCGCCTGGCGCAGTGCACGGTGGCCGACCTCACGGCCCTCTCCGGCATCGGCGAGAAGACCGCGGCCAAGATCATCGCCTCGGCCCAGGAGGCCTCCCAGGCCTGAAGCCGGAAATGCTATCATGACGTCCTAGGAACATCGAAAAATGGAAAAGAAGACGACCAGGAAGGCGACGGCCAAGAAAGCAGAGGCGGACGAGAAGCCGAAGAAGGCCGCCGTCAAGAAGCCCGCCAAGGCCAAGTCTTCATCCTCGAAGAAGGGCGTCAAACCCGATGTCGAAGGCGTGGTCAAGGCGGAAGCCGAGGTCCGCTCCAAGCAGGAAGCCGACTCCATCGCGCCTGAGAGCTCGCGCCTGGTCTCCGCCTTCGACCTTTTCAAGAAGCGCAAGGTCTCGACGATTTCTCCGACGGTGACGCGCCTGGCGGCCGGC
>MGUL01000160.1:0-257 GCA_001800005.1 Elusimicrobia bacterium RBG_16_66_12
CCTTCGAGGCGGACGGGGCTGGGCGCCGTGGCGGCCTCCCGCCCCGAAGCCGGCTGGGCCTGGTCCGGGGTCGAGGCCGAAGCCGCGGGGACGGCGGCCGTCGGCGTGCGCTCGCCGAGTCCGAAGTAGCTTCGCGCCCCGACGAAGAGCTTGTCGAGCAGCCCCGTCTTGGCTCCGTCCTCGCGCGCCTCGGAGATGGTGCGGACGGACTCGGCCAGCTGGGCGCGGACCCCGGCTGACGGGGCCTCGGAAGAGGC
>MGUL01000160.1:280-373 GCA_001800005.1 Elusimicrobia bacterium RBG_16_66_12
CGGCCGCGGTCCGCGCTCCGATGACCCCGGTCCCGGCCGGGACGGAGGCGGCTGGCAAGAGCGCGGAGACGGGGAGGGCCGGGATCGCCGCCG
>MGUL01000160.1:387-2895 GCA_001800005.1 Elusimicrobia bacterium RBG_16_66_12
GAACGTGAAGGCGGAACCGAGCGTCGGGACCAGGGCGCCGGCCGTCGGAATCGCCGAAACGCCGCTCTGCGCCCCGATGCCGGGCGGGACGACGGGGGCCGGGCCGCGCGAGGCGGCGCCGGAAGCCGCGGCATTGTGGCTCTGCGCGGCGGCCTCGTAAGGCGCCAGGCCCGGGGCGAGGGCGGCCAGCACGAAGGCCATCACGACCGCGATGGCGGCTCGCAAGAAGCGCGACGCTTTGGCGATGCTCATCTTCCCCTTAATGGTAGCCTTCAAGCGCCCGGCAAGGGTTGGGCCCTCGGGTCCCGCCCCCTCCGTCAAGAGTCCTAGGCCGCCTGGGACCCCGTCAGGCTTTCTCGGGGGGAGCGCTCTGCTTGCGGATGCGGTTCATCACGTTCTTGAGGAACTTGTCGAACTTCAGCCGCGACCAGTCGTTGAGCTGGGGCTGGTAGGCGCCGGCGGTGTAGAGGAAGTTCAGCTTGAAGTCCGCGACCTCGCGCGCCTCGCCCGTCGCGCCGTAGGGCAGGCGCAGGGTCTTCCACATGCGTCGGACCAGCAGGTCGTAGAGCTGGACCTGCGTGTCCTTCTCGAGGTTCTGAAGGGTCGGGACCTGGCCGGTCTTGAAGTCGATGACGGCGACCTCGAGCCTGCCGTCCTTCGTCTCGCGGGCGACGACGAAGTCGAAGATCAGGCGGAAGATGTCCCGATGGTCCGCGACCCCCCCCTTCTTCCAGCGCTCGGCGACGACCATGTTCGGAAGCTCGGTGCCGACCGCGATCGGATAGACCTTGAGCACGTCGGCCGCGATCCGGTGCATCGCGCGCAGGCGCTGCTCGACGGTCTCGTAGAAGCCGGCGAGGCTCTCGCCGGGGCGGCCGAGCAGGTTCTTGGCGGATCCGTTGGCCTCCTTCTCCCAGATCCGGCGCCCCGTCGCGACGGTCTCCTCGGCGGTGGGGAGCTTGCCCGTGTTGCGGTACACCCAGACCGCCCAGTTGAACGCGGAGTGCATCACGTGGCCGGTCATCATGTACACGTTGCCGCCGTCGAAGCCTCCCCCGGCGCGGCCCTGCAGGAAGCTCTGGATCTTCGACGCGGACGCGGCGAGGTCGCCGGGTTGGTTGACGCGGTACGGACCGACCAAGGCCGCGAGCGACTCGTCGACGAAAGACTCGCCCTCGGACGACAGGTGCTCGGCCGGCGTCACCGCGCCGGGCAGCGCCCCGATCAGCCGCTGGTCGCGGCTGATCACCATCACGTCGGAGTTGTTGACGAACAGGCCCTCATGCTCGCGCATGACCTCGAACAGGTGCGGCAGCGCGCTGACGAGGCTCTGGGGACGGGCGGTCACGACGGCGCGGCCGGCGCGCTCGGTCGCCGACCACTGCCACGCCGCGGGGTCGAGGCGCATGCCGTGCATGCCGTCGAACAGCGCGGCCTTGGCCGCGGCCCCGTCGACGCCCTTCTCGAACACGACCTCCAACCGGGTCGAACTCGCGTCCACGGAGCGGAACTTCACCCTCGTCGAGACGACGAAGTTCATGATCTCCAGTTCCTGCGGGGTGAAGCGCCGCGACGGCAGCGGCTTGGCGAAGCTGCCGCTGTGGCCGGACAGCGAGTTGCCGTCATCGGAGAGGATCAGCATCTTGTAGCGCGAGATCTGATCGCGCTGTTTGACGGTGAGCCGGCGGGTCAGGAGCTCGTCGACCGAGCCGACGGCCCCGTTCTGCTTGTCGGACAGCAGGACGAAGTACACGCCGGCCTTCATCAGCTTCGACATGTCCTCGATCAGCGGGTAGGGCGCGCCGTTCGCAAACAGGCTCATGTCGAGGAAGACGACCTTCGGCAGGGCGTAGTTGAGGCCCGCGAGCGCCTCGGGGAGCCGGACCTCGGCTCGCGGCGCCGCGGGGTACGCGGACTCCTCGTTGTTCTCCGGGAGAGCGCGCGACTTCACGGAGGACAGGAAGCTCACGAGGCGGATCTCGGACTGGGTCGAGACCGGCGTCGGGGCGCCCGGGCGGCGGGCCTGACGGTCCTTGAGTTCCTGGACCAGCATGCGGCGCAGCTGATAGACGGTCTTGCCGGCGAGGCGCTGAGGCGTGAACAACCCGACGAAGTCCTTGCGCTGCAGCGACGCGATCTTGACCGTCTTCGCGGTCTCGACCTTGGAGACGAACATCGTCATCGTGCCGGACTTCACCGCGATCAAGGCGCCCTTTTTGAACTTGCCCCAGTACCACTCGGAGCCCTTGCCCTTGATCAGCCCGACATGCGCGTTGAGCGCGCCCTTGCGGATGCCGTTGCGCGACTCGCGCGTCACGAACAGCTCCGGCATCTGCGCGGCGGTCTCGGAGACGTCGGTCGGCAGGTCCTCGGGGGCTTCGACCTCGTCGGCCGACGCGGCGGCCTTGTGGAAGGCTCCATCGAAGGCGCGGCCGGCGGCGGCGGCCGGCAGGACGTCGAGCCCGCGCAGGGCGGGCGCGGCCGGAGCGGCGGCGGGCGAGGCCGAAG
>MGUL01000160.1:2934-4887 GCA_001800005.1 Elusimicrobia bacterium RBG_16_66_12
CGGAGCGGCCGGGACGGCGCTCAGCGCTGGGGCTGAGCCGAGCGCCCCGAAGGTCGCGGAAGTCAGGGGCGCCATCGCGCCGGGAGCGGCGGGGACGACGGTCAGGCGGGGCGCGACGGAGACGGAGGCGGCTGCGCGGAACTGGGCCGCGGCCGGCGAGGCGAACAGGACCGCCGCGAGGACGGCCCGCAGGAGGCGCGCCGCGCTCCTCACTTGGCCCCCTTGCGCTTGGGCGCCTTCTTCGCGGTCGGCTTCTTCTTCGCCGGCTTCTTGGCCGCCGCGGGCTTCTTGAGGTCCTCCTTCGTCGCCTCCTCCTCGTGCTCGCGGTAGTACTGCTGGTACTCGGCGTCGGCCTCCATGCGCTCGATGGCCGAGGTGATCTCTCGGACGATCGGGCCGTCGATCATCCCGCCCTCATCGAGGGAGTCGAACTCGGAGGCGGCGTAGACCTTGATGCGGGCGCTCGAATGGCGCTCGAACTGCACGACGAGCTTGGTGATCTCGGCGCCTTCGGGCGAGCCGTGGCGCCACTTGCCGTCCGGCCCCTTGCGGGCGTGGCCCTTGAGCAGGGCCAGCGCGTACAGGCGGGCCAGGAACTCCTCGCCCTCGTCGGCGGTCTCCTTGCCGGTGCGATAGGCGTACGCGGCGAGGGTCACGCCCTCGCCGGTGCGCTGGCGCATCACCCGCGGGATGCGCGTGTGGATCTTATATATCTTGCCGGTCGCGCTGGACTTGAACTCGAGCGTGATCGCGCTCTTGCGGTCGGTGTTGAGGCTGATCAGGTTCAGCTCGACGTGCGCGGCGGCCGCCGGATAGACGGCCAGCTCGCGGGCGTAGAAGTTGGAGACGAACGCGCTCGCGCGCTCCAGGTAGCCGCGCTTCACGTCGCCGGGCACCTTCGCGAGGACCTGGGCGAGCTTCTTGTTGACGTACACGCCGTTCTCGACGGGCTTGCGCCACATCGCCTCGAGCTGTTTCTGCAGGGCCCACGGCGTGGCGGCGAACTGGTGCTGGCCGTTGCGGATGTTCTCGTAGACGGACGCCATCAGGCGGTTGATGACGGTGCCGACGAACATGGAGAGCATCTGGCTGGTCTCGCGGTCCCGCGGGCGGGCCGCCGAGCGGCCGGAGAACGACGCGGCCTCGTCGCGGGCGCCCGGCGCCGGGACGTAGCGGCGCGACGGCTCCCAGTACTCCGCGTACTGGCGCAGCTTGCCGAGCTTGACCGAGACGGCCTCCAGGCGCCGGTCGCCCAGCGTGGCGCCGAGCACCGCGGCGACGGCGGCGCCGTCCCCCGCGACCTGGACCTCCGCGAGCTTCGGGAAGGCCGTCGCGAAGCGCGGGGACTGCATCGAGTCCGCGATCACGAGGTACTTCTCGGGCTGGGCGGCCAGGCCCTCGCCGGAGAACTGAGACTCGAGAGCGTCGAGGACGCGCGGCAGGGAGAAGCGCAGGGGCATCGAGTGGATGATGAGCGCGGACGCGTTCTCGGGGTGGGCCGCGGCCTTATAAGGGAGGCCGGCCCTCTTCATCTGCGCGTTGAGGGATCTCATCGCCGCGGCGCGGTCGGAGCCGGAGACCTTGATGGTCAGGGAGAACGCCTCCCTCTCCGCGGGGAATGCGGAGACCTCCGCCGTGCCGGCCTCGCCGGCGGCCTTGGCGGCCATCGCGGAGATCGCCTGGACGTTCTCATCGGAGAACTGGCCGACGTTCTCGATGATCGCCTTCGGGTTCGCCGCGCGCCCGTGCAGGGCGATCTTGCCTCCGTTGAAGGCGACGACCACGACCGGGTTGTTGCGCGACTGCTTGACGCGGGAGAGGAGGATCTCCTCCGCGGAGCCCGCGCCCTTCTGCGGGCGCCAGGTCATGAACACGACGTGCACGCCGGCGTCGACGAGCCGGTTGACGTAGGCCGCCGCGGCTTCCGGGGCCGGCCCCGTGAACACGTCCTGG
>MGUL01000160.1:4910-5193 GCA_001800005.1 Elusimicrobia bacterium RBG_16_66_12
GAGTCTGTGAAGCGGCGCCCCGTCGGCGGCGGTCGGCGCGGCGGCTTCTGCCGCGGCGGCGCCCGCCTGGTCGAAGAACCGCCGGGAGGCCGCGACGGCCTCATCGTCGTTCTCAGCCTTCTCGCCGCCCTTGGGAGCCTGGGGACCGTCAGCGGCCGCGGAGACAGACGGCGCCGCGGCAAGGACCCGGGCGGATGGGACGAAAGCGGGAAGAGCCGGGAGGGGCGCGGCCGTCAAGGCGGACGCGGAGGGCGCCGCGGAGATCGGCGCGGGGGCCGCGAGG
>MGUL01000160.1:5224-9431 GCA_001800005.1 Elusimicrobia bacterium RBG_16_66_12
CGCCGCGGCCGAAACCGCGCCGGAACCGGCCCCGGGAAGGGCCAGACGGGCGTTTTGAGCAAAAGATGGCGCTACAATAGCAGTAAACAGCACAGAACAGCACAGAATGGAAATCCTGTTTTTGGACGTGTTGCTTGTCACGATCGCTCCATGCTGTTTGGATTTGATGCGACTACGCCGCCATGCTACCAAAGACCCCCGCCCGCCCAGCGGGTCGAAGGTCCCAAGACGAGCGAGGCAATGGTCCCAAACTTCCCTGGGCCCGCGGCCTCGACCGCGTCAAGCGCGCATCACGCTCCCGCGCGTCCGACGGGCCCGAGCTTCTCGCGGTCGAGCGATTTCAGCAGTTCGATGGTGAGAAGATACGCGTTGCGGTAATGGTCCAGGCTGAAAGCGGCCATCGTGTCGTTCTCGGAATGGATGATGTCGAAGATCACGTCCTGCGACGCGCCGAAGAGGGTCATCGCCGGGATGCCGGCCTGGCGGAAGGTGGACGAGTCGGCGTCGCCGCCGCTCAGGGTGGCTTCCTTCAGGTCGCGCCGCGCGGCGGCGGCGACCGTCTTGATGCGGTCGAGCAGCGCGCGCGTCGAGTTGTTCTTCCAGGAGAAGGTCCCGTCCACCGCGAGCGTGTCGAGGTTGACCATCGCGTCGATCTTCGCGCGCTGCGCCTTCGAGAGCGTCTGCAGATAGCGCTCGGAGCCGACGAGTCCGTCCTCCTCGCGGCCGAAGGTGATGAAGACGATGGTCGCCTCGGAGTCCTGGTCGCGCAGGGCCTGATAGAGGTTCGCGACCAACGTGGCGCCCGTCCAGTTGTCGATGGTCCCCGCGCCCCGGCTGACCTTGTCGTGGTGCCCCCCCACCACGATCACGCGGTCGGTGCGTCCCTTCTTGACGACGAAGATGTTGTTCTGGCCGCGTCCGACGTCCTGGACGACGATCTCCTCGGGCTTGGCGCCGCCCAGCTTGAAGAGCTCGATGACGGCCTTCTCGCGTTCGGCGTTCGTCAGGGGAGACCGCGCCATCCGGTCGTAGAGCTCCTTGTCGGTGGGAAGAACTCCCTGGGGGCGGACGGCGTCTGTCCAGGCCACCTGGGCGCGCTGTCCCGGCGCGAGGCGTCCGGCGGTGAAGAGCTCCTCGGCTTTCCGCGCGAAATCCTCGGGCGCGCGGGAAACGACGGGCGCGACATCGACGGGGGCGCTCGGCGCGGAGAGGAGGCCGTCGAAGGCGGCGGACAGGGCCGGCGCGGCGTCGGCGCGAAAGACAGCCTCGGTGAGGGCGCGCGCCGCGCCGAGAGCGGCGGGAGCATCCGAGACGGGGGCCGCCGGGGCGACAGGCGCAGCGACGCGAACGGCGGCCGCGGCCGGCAGGGCGGGAACGCCGAGGCCGGCGGCGGGAGCGCTGGGCGCGTAGGTCGTCGCGCGGAACTGGGCGGAGGCGACGGCGGAAGAGAGGAGCGCGGCGGCGATGAGGGAGAGCTCTCGGCGTTTCATGCCCGGAGTCTACCACGGGCCCGCGCGCCCCCCGGAGGTCCCAAGGACCCGCATCGACGGAGGGAAAAGGCCTAAGCCCGCGGGCCCGAAGGGCTCAGGGAGCCGGCTTGATGTCGAGGCGGAGCTTGGCCTTGAGCGCCTTCAGGCTGCGCTCGGCCTCGGCGCGCGTCGCGCCCCTGGCCACCAGCATGCCGGCGCGCTCGTAGCCGTCGGGAGGCACCGCGATGCGGTCGCCGACGCCCTTCTTGACGCGCAGCTCATGGAAGCCGGGGTCGTCGCGCGCGTCCTGGGGCAGGCCGAAGGCGGCGACGACGCCGGACTTGGCCGGGATGATGAAGTCGCCGTCGAGATGGACCAGCGGCTCGGCCGGCATGAAGGGCTTGACCGGGATGCCGGCCGCGGCCATCAGGTTCTCTTCGACCAGGTCGACGCCCCAGACGTCCTTGACCCAATCGCGCACGTACTCGCCGCCCATGCGCCCATTCGCTTCGATCAGGCGCGCGCCCTCGGAGGTGTACTTGCCCTCCATGTGGATGACTCCGTCGGTCAGGCCCAGGGCCTGCGCGGACTTGATCGCGAGCTCCACGGATTCCTTCTGCCGGCCCTCCGGGAGCAGGCTCGGCAGGCGGGAGCCCGTCGCGAGGAAATACGGCTCGCGCGTGGGCTTGTTGTCCGTGAGCGAAGCGAACACGGCCTTGCCGCCCTGCATGACGAGGTCCACGTCCCACTCGGGGCCGTCCAGGTACTGCTCCAAGACGAGGCCCGTGCCTTGGGCGAAGATGGAGTCCGTCTGGACGGACACCATGCGGGCCATCTCCGTAAAAGCGGCGAGGGCCTGGGCCCGGTCGTCGACGCGCTTGACGCCCATGGCCGCGGCGCCGAAGGCGGGCTTGAGCACGGCGGGATAGCCGACGAAATCGGCGGCGGCGAGGAACTCCTCCCGCAGGCGGGCGCGCTGCGCGGCGTCCTGGGCCATATTGAGGTTCGTCACGCGGCGATGACGCGGGGTGGGAACGCCGGCCCGCTCCAGCACGTCGCGCGTCCGCGCCTTGCTGCGCACGGCCTGCGCTGCCGCGCGGGTATGGTAGGGCACGCCCAGCGCCTCGGCCAGCCCCGCGGCCAGCGGCACGTCGTCTTCCCAGAAGGTGGTCAGGCCGTCGATCTTGCCGTTCTTGCGGGCGGAGGCCAGCAGCTTCTTGCGCGCCTTGGCCAGAGCCTCCTCGGGCTTCGAGTTGTCCGAGGCGACGACCTCGGAGACGAGATCCTTGGCGAAGGTTCCGGGCTGGTCCACCAGCACGATCTGCACGCCCAGCTCCCTGGCCTTCTCGAAGATGAAGCGCTTGCCCTCGTAGCCCGCCCCGACGACCACGATGCGCTTGCCGCGCAGCGCGTCGCGCCGGGCGCGCTGGAGCATGTTGGCCACCCACTCCCGCGAATGGCGGCCGATGCGGTCCGCGGCGATCTGCGCGTCCATGTTGTACTGACCGCCGGAATCGTGGTCGTTGACCTCGATGACCACGGGCGCCAACTCTCGGCCGCGGAGTTCCAGCATCACGTCGAGGCCGATCAGGTCGGTCTGGGCCTGGTAGGGCTCGCCGGGAACTCGCGGAAACGTCTTCTCGCGGGAGATCAGGGCCTTCAGCGCGTCCTCGCCCATCTTGTCGAGACGGGCGCGGAACTCCCGGGCCCTCTCGGCGCCGAGACCCCAATCGCCCAGCAGGCGCTCCAGCGGCTCGACGCGGGCGTTGTCGCGCGGGTCGGCGGCCTCGGCCGTGGTGGGTTTGCCCCAGGGCCCGACGCGGGCGAAGACGTCCATCGCCTTGGCCCCGCCGGAGGGCGTGCGCGCGACCAGCACGCGCAGCGTGGTCTCCATCTTGCGGCCGTCGCGCTCGAGCGGCGCGGACATCACGCGGGCGTCCACCAGCACGGCTCCATCCGAGGTCATCATCGGGTCGCGGGAGAGGGCCAGGGCATGCGCGACGATCTCCGCGCGCTGCTCCTTGCGGAAGAACTTCACGCCGCGGCCGGAGTGGAACTGGGGGCCGGAGGGCTTGACGACGATCTCCGTCCCCTGATAGCCGTCCAAGAACGCGCCGACGAGGCGCGCGACCTCGGCCGACTGCTCCGCCCCCTGGGGCAGGGGCGAGACGGAGACGCCCGCGGCCTTGACGCGTCCGCGGCCGGCCAACGGATGCGCGGGCATGAGCAGGGCGAGGGTGTCCGGGACCTCGACGCCGCCGCCGGCCAGCTCCAATCTGGTCCGGAGCTTGTCGTTGACGAAGGCCTCCAGCTTCAGCGAGTTCGACTGCGGCACGTCCAGGTTGCGCTCGAAGACGACGCCGTCGTCGCGGTCGTTGGCGCCGAGCGTGAAATAGTCGGCGAAGTAGCGCGCGACCCGGGGGGCCTTGTACTCGACGATGGTCGCCTGGCCCTTCTCGTCGAAGGTGACCCCCTTCTTAAGGAGAAGCCGAGTGCGTCCGTCCGGACCCTCCTCCTGGATCAGCCAGGAGGCGTCGAGGGCCAGGTGGACGTCCCCCGCCGACTGGCGCCCCCCCTCGCGGGCGATGGCGACCTTGTGGCGGGAGGCGGGAGCGAGGAGGACGACGGTCGGCCGGTTGGGATCCGCTTCCTCGGTCACGACGGCGCTCTTCGCGGGCGGCAGGAAGTTCTCGGACAGGCTGGCGTTCAGGCGCTGGAGTTCGCGCGCCTCGGCGCCT
>MGUL01000161.1:0-5642 GCA_001800005.1 Elusimicrobia bacterium RBG_16_66_12
GCGAGCGCGCGCACCATCGGCAATCCTGCCTCCCCGGCGCGGGCCTCCGGGCTGGGCGCCGCTCCGCCGCACAGGAACTCCACGAACGAGCCGGCCTCGGACTTGCCCCCTTTGACGACCAGGGTCCCCGCGCGCGGCATGCGCGCCAGCAGGACGGCGAGCAATTCGTCGAGCATCGTCTGCAGGACCGAACTCTCGAAGAGGACCGTCGGCCAGCCCGGACCGTCCGGGGGAACGATGGTGAACCTCCGAGCTCGGAAGGCCGACTCCCACACCGTCAGCCGCCTCATGACGGCCGCCCTCAGGTCGCCGCTCGAGGGGCGCGGCGGTTTGGAGGCCAGCGCCGCCAGGATGACTCCCCGCGCCTGAGTCCGCGACGCCTCGGCAACCGGCGGCGGCTCGCGGGTCTCCTCCGACGGCGACTCCGCGAGTCGGCGCAGGCTTTCGCCCAGGGCGGCCGGGGACGCCGCGGCCGGACGCGCCGGCGCGGGCGACGGGGTCTCGGGGGCCTTCTTCTGCCCGGCGGCGCCGCCGCGGCGGTCCTTGCGCGCGCGCCGCTCCAGGCCCACGAGGCGCGCCTTCCCGCTCCTTTTCTGGGCGGAGAGCTCCACCAGGAGGTTCGCGCAGGCCTCCTGGGACTGTTTGAGCTCCGACTCGACCGAGGTCAGCCTCCTCACCGCTTCCGACGAATGATTCCTCATCGCCTTGAGCAGGTGCCGGCGCACGAAGAGGAGCGAGGCCTTCCAGCGCCGGCGCTCGCGTACGATGCTCTCCATGAGGTTGGCCACCGCCTCCTGTTCGGAGGCCAACTCCGCTTCGATGGCCTTGCGCCTGCGCGCGTCGGCGCTCTCCGCGGCGGATCGGCCGGACAGGAGCCGGCGCCGGTCGGAGAGCATCGCGGCCTTCCAGCGCCGGCGTTCCATCGCGACGCGCTGGACGAGGTTGGCCACCGCTTCCTGCGCCGCCGCCAACTCTTTCTCCAGTTCGTACGCCCGGGCCCGCTCGGCCGCCTCCTCGGCGGAGGAACGCGGCGGGGCCTCCTGCGGGCGGGCGGCGCGCGCCGCCCGCAGCTCCGCTTCCAGGCGGGACAATCCGCGCAGGGCCTCGTCCCGCCGCCGGCGCGAGCGGGCGAGGATCTGCCGGGCCCGCGCGAGGGCGCGCAGCGCGCGTTCGCGCGGGGGCTTCTTCTCCTCTTTCCAACGCCGGGCGGACTGGGGCCATTTCCCGCGGCTCAGGGCCTCTAGGAGGTAGGTATCATCCACGCTGCGCGGGTCGATCATGCCGGTCCCCCTCCGTGACAGTGATGCACCATGATGGCCATGAACTCTGAAACCCCGCGTCGACGTCGGCAGGAGCGTTGCGTGGAGCCGTGGATAGAACCGCTTCTGGGGGGGTTATGCAGAGATTCCCGCCGCGCCGGATCCTGGCCGCCGTCGACCTATCGGAGACTTCCCTGCGGGCCTGGCGGGCTGCTCGCCAGGTCGCGGAGCGCTTCGGCGCCTCGCTGGAGGCGGTCTACTGCGACAACCCGCCCCCGTCCGACTTGGCCGTCTACGACTCCCCGGAGATCTCGGCCGCGATGAGGAAACGCGTGATGGACGCGCTGCGCCGCCGGCTCGGTCCCCACGAGCGTCTGCACGCGGTGAAGGGGGAGCCTGAGCGCGTCCTGCTCCGCCTCGTGCGGGAGGGAGGATTCGACCTCCTCGTGATGGGAACCCACCATCGTTCCGGAGCCGCGCGGTTCCTGCTGGGCTCGGTGGCCGAGTCGGTGGTCCGCGACTGTCCCTGTCCCGTGCTGGTCGTGCCCGCGCCCTGGCGCGCCGTGCGCCGCGTGCTCGCACCGATCAACGAGGCCGACTACGCGCGCAAGTCCCTGCTCGCGGCGGGTCTCGTGGCCCGGGCCTACAAGGCGAGGCTCACCGTCCTGCACGTCGTGACCGACCCCATCTTCGGGTCGAACCCCCGCAAGCTGCTGAGCCAGCGCCTCTCCGAGCTCCCCGAGGCGGTCCGCCGCGACACGCGGCCGCAGACTGAGGTGCGGCAGTTCGAGCCGGAGCGCGAGATCCTGCGCGCCTGCCGCGGCCAGGACCTGGTGGTCCTGGCCGCTCATCGCAAATCGCTTCTCGGCGACTGGATGCTGGGCACCACGGCCCAGCGCATCCTGCGACACTCCCGGATCGCGGTCCTGACCATCCCGTCGGCGAGGCGCTGATTTTCGGCCCTGATTTTCGGCCCTTGACGGTCCGAACGGGCGGAGGTATACTCGGCCCACAAGACGGAAAGTCGCCGAGACGAAGTTTTATGGGGGATCAATCACATGTCTAGAGATAACGACGGATTGGGCGGAGCGTTGCTGTTCGTGACGGGCGCGGCGGTCGGAGCGGCCCTTGGGGTGCTGTTCGCGCCCCGCTCGGGCGGCGAGACCCGCGAGCAGCTCGCGGACTGGCTCAAGGAGCGCCGCGAGAAGGGCGCGGAACTCCTGCACACGGTGAAGGACGAGTCTCACGCAAAGAAGGAGGCCCTCGTCGCCGCCGCGAAGGCCGCGAAGCAGGCCTACGTCGACGTCAACTCGAAGCATCACGAGCACGCCTAGGCCGGCGCGTCCCTCGCAATAACGAAGGGCTCCCCCTTGGGGAGCCCTTCACTTTCGTCGCAGGACCGCGACGAGGGAGAGGCCGAAGGGCGGATGGATGACGGATTCGAGACGGGAGACGACGGGCAGGGCCGCGTTCATCAGCGCGTAGTTCTCGTTCGCCTGTGTTTTTTCCTTCAGGACGCGGCCCTTCAGGAACCAGCCAAAGACCGCCAGCGCGTTGAAGTGGCGGAGTTCCACCCATTCGACCTGGTCCCCTCCGGCTTTGGCGACGAGTTCGCGCAGGGAGGCTTTCGTGTAGCGCCGGTAGTGCCCGTCGAGCGCGTCGAGCGTCCCATAAAGAAAAGGGTGGGCTGGGACGAGCAGGCAGATATGCCCGCTCTTCTTCGTTCCTTCGATCATGCGGCGCAGGGCCAGGTCGTCGCGCTCGATGTGCTCCAGCACGTTCACGCTGAAGGTCGTGTCGATCCCCGCGGCGCGCAGTTCCTCGGCGAGGAGCGGGGAGGTCGCGTCCGCCGTCGAGGTCAGACGGACGCGTCCGTCGCGATGCTGTCGAGAGAAGCGCGCGCGCAGTTCCGGGTCCGGTTCGACGCCGAAGTAGGCCGCCACGCCCGCCGCCAGGAAGTGCTCCACGAAGCTGCCCAGCCCGCAGCCGATATCGGCCACGCGGCGGCCGATGAACGGCCGGAACTGCGCGAACTGCCAGGCGAAGTAGGGCCGCGCCATCGCGCTCCAGCGCTCGTAGAACTCGGCGTGCGACTCGCTCATTTGACCCGGTGGTAGAAGAGGCCGAGGGCGAAGGAGACGAACACGCACTGGACCCCGGTCAGCACCGAGGCGATGGCCAGGACGGCCGCGTCCAGGCGCAGCGCGTCGGAGCCGCGCGGAAGGAGGCTCCCGTAGTAGGAGACCGGCAGATAGGCGAGGACGGCGCCGCCCAGCAGGATGAGCGCCGAGCCCAGTATGAGCCCCTTCTCCAGGCTGAAGGTTCGGTGCAGGAAGGCGATCAGGCGGCTGCGCGCGTCGTAGCGCTCCTGGTAGTCCGCTTCCTGGGCCACCGCGCCCAGCCCCAGAACGCTCGCGCCGACGAGCCAGAACAGGAGCGCCGTCAGCATGTGCCGCGAGGTCAGCCAGCCCATCGCTTCGGGCGCGGCCAAGTCGCGCGCGGTCAATCCCAGCAGCCCCAGCCCGCCCACAGCCGCAAAGAAGGCCCCGGGGAAGAAGAAGGTCCCCATGGGCGAGAAGAGGAGCATGAAGCGCAGGTGGCGCCAGCCGTCGCGCCAGGTGCGCAGGTGCGGGGGGCGGTTGCGCAGGTCCTTGTAGAGGTTGCAGGGGACCTCGGCGATCTTGAGCCCGACGAGCGAGGCCTTCACCAGCATCTCGGTGGCGAACTCCATCCCGTCGGCCTTCAGGCCCAGGCGCTCAAAGGCGTCTCGGCGCAGCGCGCGCATGCCGCAGTTCGTGTCGCCAAGCCCCGCGCCGAAGAGGATGTTCATGACGGCGGTCAGCACCGGCGTGCCCAGGTAGCGGTGCAGGAAGGGCATGGCCCCCGGGGCGATCTCGCCCCGGAAGCGGTTGCCCACCACCAGGTCGCAGCCCGCGCGCAGCTTCTCCACGTAGGGGCCGCATTCCTCGAAATCGTAGGAGCCGTCCGCGTCGGCCATCAGCAGGAAGCGTCCGCGCGCGGCCGAGAAGCCGCCGCGCAGCGCCCGGCCGTAGCCGCGCCCCTCGACGGGGACGACCCGCGCGCCCAGCGACAAGGCGATCTCGCGCGTGCGGTCGGTGGAGCCGTTGTCGGCCACGACGACCTCTCCGGCTACCTTTAAGGAAGCGATGGCCTTGAGGGCCTTGTCCACGCAATGCGCGATGGTGCGCTCCTCGTCGAGCGCGGGGATCACGACTGAAAGTTCGAGCTCCGGCATCGCCGCGATTGTAGCATTCCGGCTCGGGGCGGGGCGGGGGCGATTGTGTAGAATGACGGATCGTGGGACAGGGGATCAAGGCGGGCTTAGTCTCCGAGGGCCGGGTCATGGGCGCGGTCTTCGCGTCCACCCTCCTCCTCTACCTTGCTTTCCGCTCGCAGTATTTCAACTTCGACGGGATCGCCTGCGCCATCGCCGTCGAACTCTCCGACTTCAAGCACCTGGTCCACGGCAACCATCTGGCTTACGGCGTTCTGGGGTGGCTCTTCGACCAAGGCTGGCGACTCCTCGGCTACGGCGGCCGCGCGATCCTCCCGCTCCAGGTCCTGGACGGCATCCTCGGCGCGGCCGGGGCCGCGGTCTTCTCCGGGGTCCTGCTCCGCTCCGGGCGCAGCGAGCGCGAGGCGGCGCTGGGAGCGGGCGCGCTGGCGGTCTCGCAGGCCTGGTGGTTCTGGAGCCTGGAGGCTCAGGTCTACATGCTGGGTGCGTTCTTCGCCGCGCTGGCCGCGCGGGAGGCCCTGGCCGAAAGACCGAATCCGGCCCTCGTCGGGCTTTGGCACGCGGGCGCGGTGTTGGGACACGCGGGCCACGCGATGGCGCTTCCAGCGCTGGTCTTCCTCCTGACGCGCAAGCGCGGGTGGGGCGGCGTTCCCCGCTACGCCGGCGTCCTGGCCGGGATCGTGATCGCCGCTTATATCCTCGCGGGGGTCTTCGCCGTCAAGCCGCAGACCTTCGCGGAATTGAAGCTGTGGCTGATGGGCAGCGCGGCGCTCGGCGTCGACCGGGCCTTCTCCTGGCATGCATCGACCGCGACGACCGCCTTCCCAGACTGGGGCCGGATGACGCTGAGGATCTTCTGCGATTTCGTCGGCCGCTCGGGGGCCGCCTGGGTTTCGGGTGTCGTCCTGTCGGCCTTGCCGTTGGCCGCCGCCGTCGCCGGCGCCGTCCGCGGGGGGCTCGAGGCCCGCTTCTGGCTCCTCTGGCTGGCCGGCTACGCGGCTTTGTTCCTCACTTGGGAGCCTGCCACGGTCGTCTATCGCATCAGCGACCTTCTCGCCCTATGGGCCCTGGGGCAGATCGCTCTCGCGTCCTGGCCTTCCTGGGCGCGCGGCGGCGCCCTCGCCTCC
>MGUL01000161.1:5675-9785 GCA_001800005.1 Elusimicrobia bacterium RBG_16_66_12
AATCTTGTCTTCCGCGTGCTCCCGGCCACGGATTCAGCGTTCAACGCGGGGCTCGCCGAAGCGCGCTGGGCCGGGCCGCATGTGTCCGAGGATGGGTGGGTGTTGACAAGCAACCCCGTTTACCTACCGTACTTCATGGGCATCAAGCCGTTGAACTTGCGCTACTTCGCAGACAGGGACGTCCTCGCCTCCCGGCTTGACGCGCTGGCGCAAAAAGGGGAAGCCGTGTATGTGACGGATCGCACGCTGGATCAAGACGGCGTGCGCGAGACGCTGGAGCGCTACGGGCTGGAGGACGTGGCTGCCGGCGAGGGTCTGAAGCTCTACCGCGTCAGTCGCGCGGCCGCGAAGAAGGGGTTCCGCCGGTGAGATTGAAACGCGCTCTCGTTCTTCTTACCTACAACGAGATCGAGGCTCTTCCCAAGCTCTTCGACCGGATACCGCTGTCGGCGGCCGACGAGGTCTTTGCCGTGGACGGCGGCTCGAAGGACGGGACCGTCGCCTATCTGGAGTCGAAGGGCCTGCGCGTGTTCGGCCAGCCGCGCCGCGGCCGCGGCTGCGCGTTCTCGGTCGCGCTCGACGCGACCGGCGCCGATGTCCTCTGCTACTACAGCCCGGACGGCAACGAGGACCCGGACGACATCCCCAAGATCTTCGCGAAGCTTGAGGAGGGGGGCTACGACCTTGTCGTCGCTTCGCGCATGTCCCGGGGCGCCCACAACGAGGAGGACGAGAAGCTGATCAAGGCGCGCAAGTGGGTCAACCTTGCCTTCACCTTCCTCGCGAACGTCTTCTGGAACAGGGGACCCTACGTGACCGACACGATCAACGGCTTGCGCGCCGTGCGCGCCGACAGTCTGCGCCGCTGCGCCTGCCGCGTGGACGGTTTCGTCATCGAATACCTGATGTCCATCCGGATGATGAAGCTGGGACTGCGCATCGGCGAGATCGCGACCTACGAGAGCCCTCGTTTGGGCGGGGGGAGCACCGCGCATTCATGGCCGACGGGCGTGGAGTTCCTCCGTCATTTGGCTGCCGAGGTCGCGGCCGGCCGTGGCTGTGGTGCCCCAAAAGAAATAATGGTAAAGTAAAAAACGACCATGAAAGTGTCTATTTTAGCCGGCGGCCTGGGCTCCAGGCTCTCTGAGATGACGGATCGCCTTCCCAAGCCCATGGTCGAGATCGGCGGCCAGCCGATCCTCTGGCATATCATGAAGCATTATGCCCATTTCGGCCTGCACGACTTCGTGGTCGCTCTGGGTTATAAGGGCGAGGTCATCAAGGACTATTTCGTCAACTACCACCTCCGCAGCAACAACCTCAGCGTCCGCCTCAAGACAGGAGCCGTCGAGGTCTCGGAAGGAGGCCATGAGGATTGGACGGTCCATCTTCTCGATACCGGCGGGAAGACCCAGACCGGCGGGCGGGTGCGGCGGGTCATGCAGTCCGTGGGCCGGCAACCCTTGTTGCTGACCTATGGCGACGGGGTCTCCAACGTGGACATCCGCAAACTGCTCAAGTTCCACCGCGCCCACGGCAAGCTTGCGACGGTGACCGCGATGCGGCCCCCCGCGCGTTTCGGAGCGCTCCAACTCAGGGGTGACAGGGTCACGAAGTTCGTCGAGAAGCCGCAGGTCGGCGACGGCTGGATCAACGGAGGCTTTTTCGTGCTCGAGCCGCGCGTCGTCGATTATATCGCGGGAGACTCGACCCTTTTTGAGAAGGAGCCGTTGGAGCGTTTGGCCCGCGAGGGACAGCTCGTCGCCTACCGACACGATGATTTCTGGCAGTGCATGGACACAGTCCGGGACGTGCGGCTGCTCGAGGACCTTTGGAACGGGGGCAACGCCCCGTGGAAGCTGTGGAAGCGGTGAGCCGATGATCGACGGCGTCACGGTCCGCCCTCTGCGGCAGATCCCGGATGAGCGCGGCAAGGTCATGCATATGCTGCGGCGCGACGATCCATGGTTCGAGGAGTTCGGAGAGATTTATTTCTCCTGCGTCTATCCCGGTGCGCTCAAGGCGTGGCACCTGCACAAAAGGATGATCCTCTCTTACGCGGTCGTCCTCGGCGCGATCAAGCTCGTCTTGTACGACACCCGTCCCCGCTCCAAGACCAAGGGGATGATTCAGGAGATATTCACCGGAGAGTCCCGCTACGCGCTGATCCGTGTCCCTCCCGGCGTCTGGAACGGCTTCAAGGGGCTGGGCGCGACGATGTCGATCGTCGCCAACTGCGCTTCCGAGCCGCACGACCCCGACGAGATCGTTCGCCTGGACCCCTCATCCAAAAAGATTCCCTACGACTGGGCTCTTAAGAATGGTTAAGGCGCTGGTCATCGGCGCCTCAGGACAGGTCGGTTCCGCGATCAGAGCCGCCCTGGAGCGGGAGGGCATCGCGGTGGTCGGGACCCACAGCCGTGGCCCCGAGCCGGGCTCCCGGAGCCTCGACGTGCGTGACGCCCGTGAGGTCGAACTCCTTTTTGACGACGTCAAGCCTGACGTCGCCTTCATCGCGGTCAATCCCCCCGGGGGTGTCGATCACTGCGAACGGCAGCCCGAAGAATGCTTTGCGACGATCGTCGCGGGCACGAAGAACATCGTTGCGGCGACGCTGAGGCATAAGACAAAACTCGTCTACTATTCCAGCGATTATGTGTTCGACGGCGCGGCGGGGCCCAATTCCGAAGAAGACCCTCCGCGGCCGCTCAACGTCTATGGTCGGGCGAAAGTGCAGGCCGAACAGGCGGTGCGCGAGGGTTCTCCGGATCATTTGATCCTGAGGACGACGGCGGTGTTCAGCTGGAAGCGCCCATCCGCCAACTTCGCGATGCAGGTGTGGGAAAACCTTCAGGCGGGCAAGCCTTTGCGGGTCCCGAGCGACCAATGGGGGAATCCCACCCTCGCCGAATATCTCGCCGAAGTCAGCCTGCGTCTGGTGTCCTCCGGAGCCGCTGGGATATTCAACGTGGTCGGCAAGGACCGGATGCCGCGCTCGGAACTGGCGCGGAGGCTCGCTCGGGCGATGTGTCTCGACCCGGAGTTGATCGTCCCGGTCGCCACGTCGGATCTCGGCCAGGCCGCTGCGCGGCCTCTTCAGGGGGGGCTCAAGACCGAGAAATTGAGGCACGCCTTGGGGACGGAGCCTCTGGCTCTCGATGAGGCTCTCAAGCGCCTGAGCCGCCAATGGCGCGGCGATACGCACGTCAAGCCCGCTTCCCGCAGGTCCTCGGCTTCGCAGCAGAAGCTGAAGGACGACATCCTCGAGGCGGTCAAACGCTATCACGCCTCCGTCCATCGGACCGGCGGGTTTGTTCCGTACAAAAGCCGCGTCCAGTACGCAGGCCGCGTGTTCGGCGAGACCGAACTCGTGAACCTCGTCGACAGCTCTCTCGATTTCTGGTTGACGCTGGGCCCGTACGGCGACCTTTTCGAGCAGAAGATGCGTCGGTTCTTCGATTCTCGCGACTTCGTCATGGTGAATTCGGGCTCGACGGCCAATCTGACCGCAGTGATGGCGCTGATGTCCGCGCAGCGGGACTCGGCTCTCAAGGCCGGAGATGAGGTGATCACCCCGGCCGTCACATTCCCGACGACCGTGGCACCCCTGGTGCACGGGGGCCTGGTGCCCGTGTTCGTCGATTGCGAGCTGGGGACCTACAACATCGATCCTCGGCTCATTGAAGAGGCGGTCACTCCGAAGACCCGCGCGCTGTTCATCCCGCATACGCTGGGCAATCCGTGCGACATGGATGTCATCACGGATATCGCCCGCCGCCACCGCCTGCTTCTCATCGAGGACGCCTGCGACGCGCTCGGTTCGCGGTTCCAGGGAAGACTCGTGGGGACCTTCGGGGAGCTGTCCACGCTGAGTTTTTTCCCGGCCCACCACATCACCACGGGAGAAGGCGGAGGCGTGGTGGTCAACGATCCCTCTTTGTCTCGCATCGTGCGCTCGGTGCGCGACTGGGGGCGCGACTGCTGGTGCGCCCCGGGCGAGACGAACACCTGCGGCAAAAGGTTCGGTTGGGAGTTGGGCGGGCTTCCCTGCGGATACGACCACAAATACATCTACTCCAACCTCGGCTATAATTTCAAACCCACGGACAT
>MGUL01000161.1:9811-29347 GCA_001800005.1 Elusimicrobia bacterium RBG_16_66_12
ACCGCATCCCTGATTTCATCGAAGCCCGCCGCCGCAACTTCAAACGTCTTTATCAGGGGCTCGAGAGCTTCTCGGATCATCTGCTGCTTCCGACGCTCGATCCCAGATCGGAGCCGTCGTGGTTCGGCTTCCCGATCACGGTCAAGGGCGTCTCACGCGGAGAGCTTGTCGGGTGGCTGGAGAACGCCAATATCGAGACGCGCCAGATCTTCGGCGGCAACATCCTCAAGCAGCCGGGATACCGGCACATCCGCATGCGCCAGTCCGGGACCCTTCAGCAGACGGACCGGATCATGCGGGACGCATTCTTCATCGGCGTCTACCCCGGGCTGACCGATGAGATGATCGATTTCGTGTTGAAACGCTTCGGGGAATTCTTCGCCGCCAGAGTCCACCGCTAGAATGTCGGAATCCAAGATCGCGATCTTCATCCCCGCATACAACGCGGCCTATACCTTGCCTGTGGTCCTCGACCGCATACCTCCCGAGATCAAGGAGAAGGTCCGTCAGATCTTCGTCATCGACAACGCCAGTCCCGACAACACCTATTTGATCGGCATCGGCTATCGGCAGGCCAAGGGGCTCGACAAGCTGGAGGTGTTCCGCAACGAGAGCAATCGCGGCTATGGAGGCAGCCAGAAGATCGCCTACCGCTACGCCATCGACAACGGCTTCGACATCGTCGTGATGCTCCATGGGGACGCCCAGTATGCTCCGGAGAAGATCCCCGCCCTACTCGAACCGCTCGAACTCGGCCAAGCGGATATGGTCTTCGGATCGCGCATCGCGGGCCTCCCGCTTGAGGGCGGCATGCCGATCTATAAGTTCCTCGGCAATAAGTTTCTGACCTGGATCCAGAACCGGGTGCTCGGCATGGACTTGAGCGAGTTCCACTCCGGCTTCCGTCTTTTCAGCTGCGCGGCGCTGGCCAAGCTGCCCTTCGATCTCTGCGCCGACGACTATCATTTCGACACCGACATCATCCTTCAGTTCAAGATCAAGGGCCTGCGCATCAAGGAGATGCCGATCCCGACCTATTACGGCAAGGAGAAATGCGGCGTCAACGTGATCTCTTACGGTTTGAACGTTCTTAAGTCGACGCTGCATTACTGGCTCTGGTCGAAGGGCCTGATCAAGGCCGAGAAGTTCACGGCATGCCTTCGTCCCTGAGACGCCGTCTTCTTCCCCTGCTTCTGCTCGGCGCCGTCGCCGCGCGGGTCGGCTACGGCCTGGCGCGGCCGCCTCAGGAGTCGGGGGTCTCCAACGCAGACGGCTACGCACACCTCGCGGCCTCTTTTGCCGAGTCATGGAGCCTCAACCAGGACGACGGACGCCCGAGCGCGTACCGTGAGCCGGCCTACCCGATCTACCTCGGCCTTTTTTTCAAGGCGTTCGGGTTCAACTATCGCGCGGCGCTCCTGGCCAACGGCCTCGCGGCGACGCTGGCGTTGCTGCTCCTCTACCGCGTCGGCCTCGAACTCTTCGGCGAGGAGGTCGCCTTCGCGGCGGCCGCGATCGCCTCGTTCTATCCGCCGTTCGTTTTCTATGCGGCGCAGACCCTGCGGGAGACTTTCCAGTTGGCGATGAGCGCGCTCGCTTTGTGGGTTCTCATCCATGCCCGGCGTCGCGGTCTCGCGGCCTTCGCGCTGGCCGGGCTGGCCAATGCGGCGGCGGCGCTGTCGAACACGGTCTTCCTTCCCTTCACGCTCGTTCTGGCCCCGGCCGCGTTCTTGTTCGTTCTTGAGGGAGGCGCTGTCCACGCGTCCAAGCGCGCTGCGGCATACCTGGCGGCATTTCTTCTTCTGTATTCCGCGTGGCCGGTGCGCAACTATCTCGTGTTCGACCGCTTCATCGTGGGTTCGACTTTGGGGACCGGCAACATATTCTACAACTACCTCATAGTCCCCCAAGAGGTGGGCGGGACTTCGCGGGAGGGCGAGATACGCGAAAACGATCCCGTCGTGCAGGCCGCCGGAGATGTCGCGCCCGAAGCGCTGGATCGCTACTATTGGAAGGCCGGCTTGCAGCGAGTGCGCAAGGCCCCCGCCTCTTTCGTGAAGCTGGTCGCCTGGCGGCTCCTTTGGGATTTCTGGCGCGTCCTGCCGCGGCCGCGCGCCTATGTCCACTCCTATGACAGCATCAAGTGGATCAGCCTTTTATCCGACGGTTGGATCATCCCCTTGGGACTCCTCGGCATGGCGCTGGCGCGCCTCAGACGGCCCGAACTGCTCTGGCTCTACCTTTTCGTCTTCTCGATCAATGGAATCTATTCGCTGATCCTGACGATGTTGCGCTATCGCACGCCGGTCATGCCCTGGATCATCCTGTTCGCCTGCTTCGCCGCGCAGGAACTATGGGGTCGTCTGCGGCTCCGGTATAGTAGAATGACCGCCCATGTCTGATGCCCGCAAAGGGACCTTTAAGGAGACGCGCCTCGGGCCCGAGATCTTCGCCCACAAGGCGATCACCCTCTGGCTGCCGGTCCTTTATTTCCTGATTTCATCTCTCTTCTTCCTGCGCACCTACGACTCCGCCCAGGTCAAGATCACGATGATGCAGATGGGGGGCGTGGGGCTGCTGACCTTGTGGCTGTGCCGTCTGGTCCTGGCCGGGCGCCGGGCCCTCAACAAAGACGACCTGGTCTGCCTCTCGCCGTTTCTGGCCTATCTGATCGTCGGCATCCTGTCCTTCCTGCACGCTCCGTACCGCATGGCGAGCACGGACTTCTTCATCCGCCAGATGTTCTACATGATCGTGGCCCTGATCGTGATCTACGAACTCGACGAGGCGGCGGTCCAGCGTCTGATCAAGTGGCTCACCTGGACGGCCTGGGTCGCCATCGGCTACGGCATGCTCCAGTTCGTGGATACCCGGTGGTTTCCGCCCGGCGTCGGCAAGGGGATCGACCCATTCGTCTGGCGCGGCGCCTTCGGCTCCCGGGTCTTCTCGACCTACGGCAACCCGAATTTCTACGGTGATTTCCTCGTCATCATGTTCCCCATCCTGCTCACGCAGTTCCTAAAGACCTGGCGCTGGAGCCTGGTTCCTCTGCTGGCCATGCTCCTGATCAACCTGATGGCGACAGGGACCAAGGGCGCCTGGCTCGGCTTCGCCATGGTCTGCATCCTTTTCGGCGTCGTCTCCCTCGCCTACTTCAAGGAGTTCAGCCGTCCTTACCGCGCCCGGATCCTCGGCGTCGCCGCTTTCTGCGCGCTGGGCCTGATCGGCTACACGGCCAAGGACCTGCAGACGCGCATCGTCTCCATCAACTTCCGCCTCTTCACCTGGGAGGCCACCTGGGAGCTCATCCGCACCCAGCCGCTGATCGGCTCCGGGGTCGGCTCCTTCCCGCCGCTCTATCCCGCCTTCCGCCGCCCCCCGATCTTCCATATCGAGGGCAAGCACAACACCGAGACCGACCACGCCGAGGACGAGTACCTCGAGCAGCTCCTTGACAACGGCATCATCGGCTTCGGCATCTTCCTCTGGCTCGTCATCAGCACCCTTGTCATCGGCTTCCGGTCCCTGGGGCAGCTGACCACGGCCCTCGCGCTCAAGGACGGCCGGCCCCCGCCTCGCGCCTACGACCTGGCCGGACTGCTCGTCTCTTTCTGCGGGATGCTCGGGCACAACTTCTTCGACGTCAGCCTGCGCTTCGTGTCCTCGGGCGTCTACCTGGGGCTCCTGGCCGGGCTCATCGTCAACGTGGCCCGCGGACGCGCGCTGTATGAGCGCTATCCCGTCCCGGCCGCGCCCGCCGCGACGCCGGAGGATGCCTCCGCGGAACCTTCGATCTGGCGGACCCTCTCGGAGTTCATCCTCTGGCCCGCGCGGCTGGGGGCACTCGGCGGCGTCCTCTATTACGCCTTCCTGATGGATTGGGGACGCCTGGGGCGCCTGATCGGCTTCGGCGGCTTCTTCGGCGAGTTCGCGGCCCTGCTGGGGCCGCTCGCGCGCGTTCCCCCCGGCGGCGAGCTCCTGCAGTGGTGGGCGGCTTGGGGGGTCTTCGGGGGCTGCATGCTCAGTCTCGGCTACGCCGTCCTCAGGCTCTGCTTCATGTCCGAGAACCCCGTGATCTCCCTGCTGATCCTGGCGATGCTCGCCCCCTTGAACCTCTTCTGGGGCTACTTCAAGGCCGACATCCACCATAACGTCGCGATCTACTTCTCGAAGGAGCGCAACTGGGACGCGGCCGTGGCCAACTACCTGATCGTCAACAAGCTGAACCCCGACTTCGTGATGGCGAAGTACTTCCTGGGCAACGTCTTCAACGACCGCTTCAACATGACGAAGATCTACAACCCAAACTGGGGCGATCGCGACGACGCCCCCCGGGACGACTATGAGCGCGCCGTCTACTGGTACAACGAGGTCCGTCGGCTGTCTCCGAACTACGTGCAGATGCATCATCAGGTCGGCAACCTCCACCTGCGGCGCGCGCAGTGGGCGATGGACAACAAGCGCCCCGAGGAAGGCGCGAAGTACCTGGACCTAGCACTCAATCGCTACCGCCTCTACCAGGAGATCGACCCCGTTTTCGCGCCCAATTACTACCGGATGGGCCAGCTCTACATGATGCGCCGGCAGTACGACGAGGCGATCCAGGTCTACGAGGAACTCATCAACGCGCCGCAGTGCGACGTGGCGCCTTCGCTCCTCGCCAAGGACTTCCTGCGCGGCACCATCCTCTCCTATCAGCCCTACACGAAGGATGACGGGCGCTGGGTCCATCGCCACGCCGTCCCGCAGGCCCCGTTCACCCAAGCCGGCGCGGAGGCTTACACGAGTTTGGCCAACGCGCATTTCATGGCAGGACATCTCGAGGAGTCCGAGAAGTTCTACAAGAAGGCCCTGTCCTTCGACCTGGCTTTCGAGCAGGCCAAGCGCAACCTCGAGGTGGTCTATCGGAAGGCTCAATCCGAGGGCCGTCTGAAGAAACTGGCGCCGCCCGCCAGGATGCCAGGCCCCGGGGAGATCCCTTTCACCGGCTATGAAGTCGCTCCGCCGCGCTGAGGGGCTTACTCGGCCAGAGCCTTCTCGACGGCGGCGGAGATCTCCTTGCCCATCGGGTCGGCGTCCGGGCCGAAGCGCGCGACGACCTTGCCCTTCTTGTCCACGAGGAACTTGGAGAAGTTCCAGGGGATCTCGCCGGGAAAGCCCGACTGCGTCGTCAGGTATCCATAGAGCGGGTGGATCGCCTCTCCCTTGACCGCGATCTTGGAGTAGAGGTCGAAGGAGACGGCGTACTTGCTCAGGCAGAAGGTCTTGATGCTCGCGTCGCTGCCCGGCTCCTGCGCGCCGAACTCGTTGGCGGGGAAGGCGGCGATGCGCAGGCCCCGAGCCGAGTACTTCTCATGGAGGGATTGGAGGTCCTTGTATTGGGGAGTGAAGCCGCAGAGCGAGGCGGTGTTGACGATCATCAGGGCCTGGCCCTTGTAGTCGGCCAGCTTCTTGAGCTTGCCGTCGATCGTCTTCATCTCGAACCCGTAGACCTTCCCGGCGGTCTTCTCGGCCTTCCTGGGATTGCTCTCCTGTTTCTTATGGAAGACGCCGCCGAGGGCGAAAAGGCCCGAGACGACGGCGAGTCCGGCGCGGCGGCCGATCTCCTTAAGTGCCATGAGCGCTTCCCGAAGGCAAGGAGAGCACTGGTATCAGCGAGTGCCGCAACAGGCGCTCCACGGTCGAGCCACACCGCCGCGCCAAGGCTTTGATGCGTTTCGGGGGGAATCTTCTCATGGCATCCCTAGAACGGTCATTGCGTCACCTATCAATCGCCGTCGCAACATTACGTCTTACGGAGATTGCAGGACTTATCGTTGCGGCCATCGACCATCATCAAGAGCGGGGAGGGTGCGCCCCATGTTCCGTGACCGTCTCGACGCGGCCGGCCGTCTAGCCCGGGAGCTCTCGCGCTACCGGGACCGCAAGGACGCGGTGGTCCTCGCGGTCCCGCGCGGGGGCCTGCCGATCGGGGGCGTTCTGGCGCGCGAGCTCGGCCTGAAGCTGGACGTGATCCTGACCAAGAAGATCGGTCATCCGGACAACCCCGAGTTCGCGATCGGCGCGGTCAGCCTGACGGACGCGGCGATCAACACCGCCTTGGTCGAGCGCGAAGGCATCCCGTCCGCCTACATCTCAGCGGAGATCGCGCGCATCCGGGAAAGCCTGCGGCAGCGCTATGAGATGTACCGCGGCGCCGCGCGGCCTCTGCCTCTCAAGGGGAAGACGGTGATCCTGACCGACGACGGTGCCGCCACGGGGCGCACGCTGCTCGCCGCCATCGAGCTCCTCAAGAGCGAGGGGGCCGCGAGGATCGTCGTCGCGCTCCCGGTCGCGCCGCCGGACACCGTGGAGGTCCTGAGGGGCGGTGCCGACGAGGTGATCTGCCTCGATCAGCCCGCGGGTTTCATGGCGATCGGCCAGTTCTATCGGGACTTTTCGCAGGTCCCGGACGAGGAGGCCATCGCGATCCTGAAGGAAGAAGCTCAGAGCGCCGGGCCGAAGTAGAGGCCCGCCTCTACTCGTCCAGGACGGCCCGGATGGCGCGTTCGACTTCAGCCATGTCCTTCGCGCCGAACCAGCGCCGGGCCGCCATGCCGTCCCGGCCGATCAGGTAGGCGGTGGGAAACCCGGGGGCCGACCAGCCGGCGGGCGCGCGTTCGCTGTTGTTCAGGATCACGGGGTAGGAGATCGGCTGCTTCATCTTGAAGCGCAGGACCGCCTTGTCGCCTTCCTCGTCCATCGAGACGCCGAGGACGGCGAAGCCCTTGGACTCCAGTTTCTGATGGAGGGCGTTGAGCTCCGGGATCTCGGCGGCGCACGGGTCGCACCAGGTCGCCCAGAAGTCCACGAGCACGACCTTGCCCGCGTAGTCGGCGAGCGCGGCCCTGCCGCCGCCGGACAGCGGACCGGCCAGCGCGGGGGCCTTCACGGCGCCCTCCGGCGCCTTCGACGGCGAGCCGACGACGAGGAGGTAGACGAGCGCGGAGATCGGCAGCGCGGCGGCGTACAGCCCGATCTTCTTCATGCCGGTCACATGGCCGGGCGGGCCAGGCCCGCGGGCATGAGGCGGATGAGCGCGGTCAGGCGGTCGGAGAAGATCAGCGCGCCCACGGCGACGAGCAGGAGGCCCGCGAAGACCTCGCCGGTTCGGATATATTTCTTATAGCGGGAGAAGAAGCGCATGAACGCCCCGACCGCGAAGCCGGTGATGATGAAGGGGATGCCCAGGCCCATGGAGTAGACGAAGAGCAGGCGCATGCCCTGGCCCACGGTCTCGCGCGTGGCGGCCAAAGCGAGGATGCCGGAGAGGATGGGCCCGATGCACGGCGTCCAGCCGCAGGCGAAGGCCAAGCCCATCAGGAAGGAGCCGGCATAGCCCGACTTGAAGGCACCCGCGTCGGCGCGCTTGTGGTAGTAAAGGATCGGGATGTGGATGATCCCGGTCATGTGCAGGCCGAAGAGGATGATGAGAGCCCCCGCGACCTTGGTCACGATGGGCATGTGCGCGGCCAGGAACTCGCCCACGGCCGAGGCGCTGGCCCCCAGGAGGGTGAAGACCGTCGAGAAGCCCAGCACGAAGAAGACCGACTCCCAGCCCGCATGCTTGAAGGTCGTGCCGGGCTTGGCGCCGTGGCCGAGCTCCTCCAACGAAAGGCCGGACATGAAGGAGATGTAGCCGGGCGCCAGCGGGAGCACGCAGGGCGACAGGAAGGAGACGATCCCCGCGAGCAGGGCCGCGCCGTAGCCGACCGTGTCCGCTCCGTTCATGAGCTGGATTCTACCAATTCGTCGGTCCAGAGCGAATTGTTACACTGAGGTGGTGACTTTCAGGATATCGCTCGCGGTCGCGTTGTCTCTGGCCGGCGGTCTTGCCGGCGGTTCCGCCCAGGAGGCGCCTCGGATGGAAAAGAAGCATAAGGAGTATCGCCGGCCTCCGGACGCGGAGCTGCGCAAGAAGCTGACCCCGGAGCAGTACGCGGTCGCCTGCAACGCCGACACGGAGCCCGCCTTCCAGAACGCCTTCTGGAACAACCACGCCGCCGGCATCTACGTCGACATCGTCAGCGGCGAGCCGCTCTTCAGCTCGCTCGACAAGTTCGACTCCGGCTCCGGCTGGCCCAGCTTCACCAAGCCGCTGATATCGGACAACGTCAAGGAGAAGTCCGACCGGCAGTTCGGCATGACGCGCACCGAGGTCCGTTCCGCGCACGGCGACAGCCACCTCGGCCATGTCTTCCCCGACGGTCCGAAGGACAAGGGCGGCCTGCGCTTCTGCATCAACTCCGCGTCCCTGCGCTTCATCCCGGCCGAGAAGCTGGCGGCCGAGGGCTACGGGGAGTTCCTCCCGTTGTTCGTGAAGGCCGCGTCGATCCCCCAGGCCAGGAAACCGAAAGAGTCGACAGAGACGATCGACCTGGCCGGCGGCTGTTTCTGGGGCATGCAGCACATCTTGAGGAAGATCCCAGGTGTGCTTCACACCGAGGTCGGCTACGCCGGCGGCAAGGTGGAGCACGCGACCTACAAGAACCATGAGGGCCATGCCGAGGCGATCCGGGTGGTCTTCGACCCGAAGAAGCTGACTTTCGAGCAGCTGCTGCGCTGGTATTTCCGCATGCACGACCCGACGACCATGGACCGCCAGGGCAACGACACCGGCGCCTCCTACCGCTCGGCCATCTTCTATCACGCCGAGGCCCAGCGCAAGACCGCCGAGGCCATGAAGGAACGCCTCAACAAGAAGGGCAAGTGGGGCGCGCCGCTGGTGACGGAGATCACGAAGGCGGGGCCGTTCTGGAAGGCCGAGGAGGACCACCAGGATTATCTGGTGAAGTATCCGAAAGGCTACACCTGCCACTTCCTGCGTCCCGAGTCGGTGCTCGGCGACTGAACGGGTCGCCGGCGAGCCGCGTTCTTAGTGCGGCTTCTTGGCGTGGTGGTGCGGGGCGGGGTCCTCGAAGACCTCGGGCGCGATCATCACGAGGAAGCGGCCGATGATCTCCTGGAGGTCCATGTCCTCGACGGCGTTGCGCCATTCGTCTCCGAGGAGGGCGACCGCGCGGGCGTGATGCTTCGTTCCTTGGAAACGGGTGAGGAGCTTGGCGACCTTCTTCATGCCCAGGTCCTTGCGGCCGGGGACCTTGCCCTCGGTCATCTTGCTCTTGGTCAGGCGCTCGATGCGCTCGATCATGTAGCGGTTGGCGGGGGTGACCAGGCTGATGGCCAGGCCGGATTGGCCGCTGCGCGCGGTGCGGCCGATGCGGTGGACGTAGGCGTCCAGCTCCTTCGGGATCGAGTAGTTGATCACGTGGGTGAGTTCCTTGACGTCCAGGCCGCGCGAGGCGACGTCGGTGCAGACGAGGATGTTGATCTTCTTCTCGCGGAAAGCGCGCATGGTGCGCTCGCGGTCCTGCTGGGTCTTGTCGCCGTGCAGCGAGTCGACCTTGTAGCCGCGGCCGGACAGGTGCTCGGTCAGGTCCATCACGAGGGCCTTGGTCTGGCAGAAGATCAGGCCGTAGAACTCGTCGGCGGCCTCGATGAGCTTGCAGACGAGCTCGGGCTTGTCGGACTCGCGCGTCGGGAAATAGATCTGCTCGACGGTCGCCGACAGCATCTCGGTCTTATTGACCTGCGCGTGTTTGGGCTTGCGCAGGTAGGCGTCGGCCACGCGGCGGACCTCCTTGCCGATGGTGGCGGAGAACAGCCAGATGTGCGAGGTCGCGCGCGGGGTCGCCTGCAGGATCGTCTCGAGATCCTCCTTGAAGCCCATCGAGATCATCTCGTCGGCCTCGTCCAGCACGACGGTCTTGATCCCGTCCAGGGCCAACGCGCCGCGCCCGAGGTGGTCGATCAGGCGGCCCGGGGTGCCGACGACGATGGCGGGGTGGCGCCGCAGGCCCTCCAGCTGCTCGCCGTAGCCGGCGCCGCCGTAGATGGGCAGGGCGCGCACGCCCTTATGCGTGCCGAACAGATTGAGCTGTCCGGCGACCTGGATGGCCAGCTCGCGGGTGGGGCACAGGACCAGGCCCTGGACGCGCTTGTCGGCGGGGTCGACCAGCTCGATGAGGGGCAGTCCGAAGGCGGCGGTCTTGCCGGTGCCGGTGGCGGCCTGGCCGATGAAGTCGGTCGGGCCGGCGAGGAGGATGGGCAGGGCTTGCTGCTGGATGGGAGTGGGGGCGGCGTAGCCGAGCTCGGAGATCGCGCGGGCGAGAGGCGGGCTCAGCTTCAGGTCGTCGAATGATTTCAAGGGGTCTCCTGCGGCAGCCGCATTTTACTAGAATGGGGGCGCTCCTGCGGTCCGAACCCCAGCTGTCTTGAGTATGCCGGCGTGTTCCAACTGGCCACCGTTTTGTATCATCGGCTCGTCTAGACCTCGGAGGAGCCCGCCATGACCACCACCGCCGCCAAAACCAATAAGACCCGCGTCGAGAAGGACACGATGGGGGAGATCCCGGTGGCTTGCGATCGCTATTGGGGAGCCCAAACCGAGCGCTCCCTCCACCATTTTCAGGCCGGCGCCGGCCGCGACACCCTGACCCGCGAGATGATTCGCGCGATGGGCGTCTTGAAGAAAGCCGCCGCCATGGCCAACGCCGAGCTGGGCCTGCTTCCCAAGGACAAGGAGGATCTGATCCTCGCAGCCGCCGACGAGGTCATCGCCGGCACGCTCGACGCGCACTTCCCTCTCGTGGTCTGGCAGACCGGCTCGGGCACCCAGTCGAACATGAACTCGAACGAAGTCATATCGAATAGGGCCATCGAGATGGCCAACGGGGTCATGGGCTCGAAGAAGCCGATCCACCCGAACGACGACGTGAATAAATCCCAGTCATCGAACGACACCTTTCCCACCGCGATGCACATCGCCGCGGCCGAGGTTCTCGTCCATGAGTTGGCGCCCGCGGTGAAAGGCCTGCGCGATGCGTTGAAGAAAAAATCCGTGGAATTCAAATCCATCGTCAAGATCGGCCGCACCCATCTGATGGACGCCGTGCCCCTGACCCTCGGCCAGGAGATCGGCGGCTGGGTCGCCCACTTGGACGCCGACTTGGCCCGCATCGAGGCCGTCCTGCCCGGCATCTATGAGCTCGCCATCGGCGGCACCGCCGTCGGCACCGGCTTGAACACCCATCCGGACTTCGACAAGAAGGCCTCGGCCCACATCGCGAAGCTGACCGGGCTTCCCTTTAAGCCCGCCCCCAACAAGTTCGAGGCCCTCGCGGGCCACGACGCGCTGGTCTTCGCCCACGGGGCCTTGAAGACCTTGGCCTGCTCCCTGATGAAGATCGCCAACGACGTCCGCTGGCTCGCCTCCGGCCCGCGCGCGGGCTTAGCCGAGCTGCGCATACCGGAGAACGAGCCCGGCTCCTCCATCATGCCCGGCAAGGTCAACCCCACCCAGAGCGAGGCCGTCACGATGATCGCCGCCCAGGTACTGGGCAACGACGTCGCCGTCAACGTCGGCGGCGCCTTGGGCAACTTCGAGCTGAACGTCTTCAAACCGCTGATCATCCACAACTTCCTGCACTCAGCCAAGCTGCTGGCGGCCGGTTGCCGCGGTTTCACCGAGCACTGCGCCGTCGGTATAGAGGCGGACGAAGTCCGCATCGACGAGCTGATGCGCAGAAGCCTGATGCTCGTGACCGCGCTGAACACCCACATCGGTTACGACAGCTCGGCCAAGATCGCCAAGACCGCCCACGCGGAGGGCCTGACCCTGAAGGAAGCGGCGCTGAAGCTCGGCCTCGTGACCGAGAAGCAGTTCGCCGATTGGATCAAGCCCGAAGAGATGTGCAAGCCGGGGCTCTGACATGGACGCCGAGCAAGCCGAACTCATCCGCCGCATCGCCTCCGTCGTCGGCCACGAGCTGCGCAACCCGATGGCCGTGATCAATAATTCAGCCTATTTCATCAAGGCCAAACTCGCAGGCTCCCTGGATCCCAAGGTCGAGAAGCACCTGAAGATCATCGAGAGCGAGATCGCCCGCGCCGACGGCCTCATCACCGACATCCTGACCTACTCGCGCAAGTGCGAGCCCGCGGCCGACGTCCGCGCGATGGACTCGACCGTCAAGGAGGCCGTCGACTCCGCCGAGACGCCCGCCGGCTGCAAGCTGGAGTTCAAGCCGGGCGCCAAGGACGCGAAGGTCAAGGCCGACGCGAAGATGCTCTCCGATTCGCTCAAGCGCCTCATCGACAACGCCTTCGCCGCCCAGGACGGCAAGGGAGCCGTGAAGGTCGCCACCGGCGCGGGCAAGGAGGGCGTCTGGGTCTCCGTGACCGATTCCGGCCGCGGCGTAGACGCGAAGATCGAGATGAACCTCTTCGAGCCCTTCATGACCACCAAGCCCCGCGGCCTCGGATTGGGATTGGCCCTGGCCAAGAAGCTCCTCGCGGCCAACGGCGGCTCGGTCGACTTCGAGTCGGGGCCCAAGGGTTCGACCTTCCGTCTCATCCTGCCGAAGGCTTAGGACCCGGGCCGGTTGGCCCGGCGGACTAGGGCCTCGGACCCTAGGAGGAGTTCTCCCGGTCAGGCATAATGCAGGCGGATGAGTTTCCTTCTCGCCGCTCTTCTGTCCTTTTGCCCGCCCGCATCGGCCCAGACCCGGGGCCGCGCGGGCCCGACGCCCAACCCCATCTCGCCTCTGTCCGGCATCGGCGCCGCGCCCCCCGCCGCTGCGGCCCTCCTGCCGAACATCGCCGTTTCCGCGGCGCCCATCGCGCGCGCGGCCGCCGCCGGGGGGGCCGTCGCTGCCGCGCCCGCCGCAGTCCAGCCCGAGTCCGACCGGCTGTGGACCGGCGGCGTGCCCGCTTCGGCGGCGCGCAGGCAGCTCGACCGCGCGCACTGGGAGACGACCAAGTTTTTCTTCGGCTCGCGCGTGAAGCTCCTGCGCTCGATGATCGAACTGCAGGAGGCCGCCAGCCGCCCGGGATCGCGCGCGGTCGAGGACCTTGAAGGGATGTGGCTCGACTGGCGCGTCAAATCCTACTCGGGCAAGGTGACCACCGCCGGCTTCCAGGTCGCCGATCGCGCCTCCATCCGCAAGGACGCGCTGAAGATCTTCGACCGCCGCTTCCCGAAGGACGCGGCCTCCCGCGCGGCCTTCCGCCGCTACCTGGACCGCGTGGACGCCGTGGTGCCGGTCGAGCGCCCCAGCAACTACCGCAAGCGCGCCTACAGCGTCTTCTACGAGCTGCCGCTGGTCGCTCCCGCCGATCTGCCCGCGCGCATCGACGCGATGCTCTCCCCGGCGCACGTCGCCGGCTTCGAGTCGCACCGCGCCGGCCGGCAGCAGGCCGTGCTGGCGTCCTTCAAGACCGCCGCCGTCGCCGCCATCCGCGAGGCGAACCTTGGCCTGCCCGACGGCAAGAAGCTGGTCGCGGTGATCCTGCTCGGCAGCTATGCCATCGGCCAGTCCACCCCGGACAGCGACATCGACTACCAGCTGATGACCCAGGACGGCAGCCCCGACGCCATCGCTCCCTTCAAGGACGCGCTCGACAAGCACTGGACCACGGACAAGCTCGAGAAGATCGAGGCCTTCCAGTTCGCGCTGCCGTCCTCGCGCGAGGTCGTGGTCACGAGCTTCCCCGAGGGCTACCTGGTCGTCTCGCCCGACGCCGAGGCGGCGCGAGCGCTCTCCAAGACGGGCTTCGCCCCGCGGGAGGCCGACGCCTGGTCGCGCCTGCGCGGCCTGGCCTTCGGATCCTTCTACCGCGCCTGGTGCTGGACTTATCTGCGCTGGGCCGACCTTCGGAGCCTGCGGAGATGATTGTCCCGATTGCGCTGGCCCTGCCTCTTTTGGCGATGGGACCCGCCCGGGGCGCGGAGCCCGGTCCCTGCGCCGGCATTCAGACCAAGTCGGTCAGTCCGTTGAGCGCGGTTCCGGGGGAGGTCGTCGAACTGACGGGGACTTTCGGGGAGAGGCTGCCCATCAAGGTCCCCAGCGTCAATATGGGCAACGGCCATCCCATGGAGGTGGTCCGTTGGACCACCGAGCGTCTGACGCTGCGCCTGCCGCGAAGGCTCGCGCCGGGGCGCCATAAGATCGGCGTCTACTGCTACTACGACGGCGCCGGTTTCTCCTCAGGCTGGCTCGACCTGGATGTCGCCGCGGGCGCGCCGCCGCCGGACATTCCGGCGCCCGAGTCCCTGCCGACGGAGCTGCCCGAGGACCCGTCGATGCTGCTCGGTCTGGGCCAGGCTTTCTGGACGCAGAGCCGCTATCAGGACTGCGCCGCGGCCTACGGAAGGGCGGCCGAGGCCTTCAAGGCCTCGGCAGACCCCCAGCGCGAAGCCCGCGCCCGGAGCGGCCGGAGCCTGGCTTTGAAATTGATGGGGCGGCAAGAGGAGAGCGACGACGAGCAGAACGCCGCCGCCGACCTCCACTGGCAGGCGCTGCTCGCGGCCCCTTCGGATGAAGTCCCGCGCCTCGAGCGGGAATACACCGACATCGGTTACCATGCGGCCGAGATCGCGCTGCGCCACGGCCTGCATGCCGAGGCGGAGCGGATCCACCGCATACGCCTCGACATCTTCGAGCGCGCGCGCGACGCCTCCGGCCAGGCCACCGCCTGGCAGGGCTTGGCCCGGGCGGCCGCTGGCGTGAAGAATCACGCCGAGGCGGCCGAACGCTTCGACCGGGCCTCGGCTCTCTACCGCGAAGCCGGCAACCCCCACGGCGTTAAAGCCTGCGACGAGGCCGCGCGGGCGGCGCGCAAGGCGCTCGGCCTCTGAGCCAGCGCCGCGGCGGGGGATTTCCTATAATCAAACCCTCATGGCCAAGCCCAAAGTCATCGTCGTCATGCCCGCCTACAACGCCGAGAAGACCCTGGAGCGGACCATCAAGGACATCCCGCCCGGCTCCGTGGACGAGGTCATCCTCGTCGACGACTGCTCCAAGGACGGGACCGCGGCCTTGGCCCGGAAGCTCGGCTTGACGGTCATTTCGCACGAGGCGAACAAGGGCTACGGCGGCAACCAGAAGACCTGCTACGCCGAGGCCCTCAAGCGCGGCGCCGACGTCGTCGTCATGGTCCACCCCGACTACCAGTACGACGCGCGCCTGGTTCCGATCATGTCGGACCTCATCACCCACGACATCTGCGACATGGTCTGCGGCAACCGCATCCGCACGCGCTGGGAGGCGCTGGACGGCGGGATGCCGGTCTATAAATACCTCTTCAATCGACTGCTGACGATGTTCGAGAACTCCGTCATGGGGCAGAACCTGGGCGAGTGGCACTCCGGCCTGCGCGCCTACTCGCGCAAGTGCCTGGAGACGGTGCCCTGGGAGAAGAACTCGGACGATTTCGTCTTCGACCAGCAGTTCCTGATCCAGGCCGCCATGCTCAAGCAGCGCCTGGGCGACGTGCCCGTGGCCGCGCGCTATTTCGCCGAGGCCTCCTCCATCAACTTCCGCCGCTCTTGCGTCTACGGGCTGTCGGCCCTGTACTACCTGGGCCTCTCCGTGGTCCAGCGCCTGGGGCTCGCGAGCTTCGACCTCTTCGAGCCCAAGCAGGCACGATGACCTCCGCGATCATCGCCGCGCTGACGGCCGCGCTCGCCGCGGCGGTCGCCGCGGACGGCATGCTCGCCGCCTTGCGTCCCGGGGTATTCCCCCTGCTCCTTCTCGTCTTGTCCGCCCTGGCCGCCGCCGGCTCGGGGCGGCGTTTGGTCGGTCTGCTGACCGACGACCTGGACGAGGAGGAGAAGACCGTCGCGGGCGCGACCCTCGGACTCGGCTGTTTGTCGTTGGGAGTCTTCGCCCTGGGCGCGGTCGGCCTGTTCAAGCCGTGGGCGTGCTCCGCGCTGCTCGGCGTCTTCTGGATATTGGCCTGGCCCGAGCTTCGACCGATGCTGGACTCCATCGCCGCGGGGGCGCGCCGCGCCGCCGAGAGGCCGTGGCTGTGCATGTTGATCGGCTTGCCTCTGCTCTTCGCGTTATGGGCGTGCCTGGTGCCTCCGCACCAGTATGATTCCCTGGTCTACCACCTGAAGCTCCCTCAGGAATATCTCCGCGTCGGGCGCCTGCACGCCCCGGAGGGCCTGGTCTATTCGCATTTCCCTCAGAACGGCGAGATGCTGTTCACCCTCTCTCTCCTCCTCGGTTCGGACATCTTGGCCCAGATGTTCGTCTGGCTCTCCACGGCGTTGACCGTGGGCTGGCTGCTCACGTTCGGCCGCCGTCTCACGCCGGCCGCCGTCTGGGCGGCCGCGCTCGTCGCCACTCATTCGTCCGTGCTGGTCATGTCCTCGACGACCTATGTCGAACCGTTGGTGATGCTGTGGTGCACCGCCGCCATCCTGGCCTTCGAAGCCTCCGGTGCCGGCGAGAAGAAGGGGCCTCTGCTCCTGTCGGCCATATTCACCGGACTGGCCCTGGGCACGAAGTATTACGCGGGTCTTACGGCGGTCCTGCTCTTCGCCCGCCTCGTTCACCGTGATCGCTTGCGCGAGAGCCTGCTGTTCACGCTCGTCGTCACGGCGATTTTCTCGCCCTGGATGATTAAAAATATAGTGTTGGTCGGCAACCCCGTCTTCCCGTTCCTCCACAAGCTCTTTCCCGCGACGTCCCTCGGCTGGACCGCGGAGCAGGCCGACGGCTATTTCCAGGTCCTGAGCGAGTTCGGGCATGCGCACGGCTGGCTGCGGGACCTGGCCTGGCTGCCGGTGCTCCTTTTCCGCAATCCTCTGCGCTTCGGCGGCGGCATGGACGTGCTGGGCGATATCGGCTGGGACCTGATGCTGTGGTTGTGGCCCCTCGGGCTGTGGGCGGCCTGGAAGGGCAGGGCTCCCCGCGGCCTGGCGGCGTTCAGCGTCCTCTACTTCGCGGGCTGGTTCTCGACGGGCGTGGTCCTGCGCTTCCTGACGGCGGTCGCGCCCGCGCTGGCCTTGCTCGGCGTCGCCGGCGGCTTGGACTTCTACGAGCGGGGTTCGGCGCCCTTCCGCGGCCTCGCTGCGGCCGCGGCCGGCGTGATGACCGCCGCGCACCTCTTCCTCGTCCTGTTCGTGCACGGGGTCTTCGGCTCGGGTTCTTTCCTTCTGGCTCTCGAGGACCGCGAGACGTTTCTCTCGCAGCGGCTGGACTACTATCCGTGCGCGGCCTATCTCGGGACCGCCCCCGCGGGCGGCGGCAAGACCCTCGTCGTGGGCGAGCAGCGCGGCTACTACCTCTCTGCGCCGCATCGGACCAGCACGGTGCATGCCCCCAACCCGTATTTCCAACGCGCCGACGAGGCAGCCTCCCCCGCGGCCTTGGTCGGGGCCCTGCGCGCCGACGGCTACGCGCGGCTGGTCTTCGTGCCGCGCGAGACGCGGCGCCTGAGCGCCGGGCTGGGGACTCTGAGCGAGCGCGGTCAGGCCAACTGGCTGGGCATGGAATCCCTGCTCACGACGGAGTTCCGCGGCCCCGCCTGCCTGGTCGCATCCCTGGGGGCCGCGCGATGAGGGCCGACTTCGGCCTCTATGCCGTCTGCTTCGCGGCGGCGGCCACCATTTCGTTCTTCCTAACGCCGCTCGTGCGCGTGGTCGCGATGCGTTTCGGCTTTCTCGACGCCCCCAGCTCCGAGGTCAAGACGCATAAGACCCCCACGCCCGTCTTCGGAGGGGTGGCCATCTACGCCGGCTTCGTGGGCGCGGTCCTGCTGATGCGCCTGACCACCAGCTTCCCCTCCGGCACGCTCTACAACCTGCGCGCGCTCGTGATCGGCGCCACGCTGGTGTTCGTTCTCGGCCTCGTCGACGACCTGAAGCGTCCCCAGGGCTTGGATTACAAGCCGAAGTTCGTCGTCCAGTTCCTGGCCACCGCGATCCTGGTCCTCTTCGGCCTGCGCATCCGATTCATCAGCCCGTCCTGGGTCGCGGGGGTCGTCACCGCCGTCTGGGTGGTCGGGGTCACCAACTCCTTCAACATCATCGACATCATGGACGGCCTGGCGACGAGCCAGGCCGCCATCGCTGCCGTCGGCTTCCTGCTCGTCTCGCTGCCCTCCGAGGAGCTCTACGTCAATTTCGCCTCGGCCGCCCTGGCGGGAGCGGCGCTGGGCTTCCTGCCGTGGAACCTCTCCCGGAGGCATAAGATCTTCATGGGCGACTGCGGCAGCCTGACCCTCGGCTTCGTGCTGGCGGCCGTCTCGTTGGGCGCGCGCTACACGGAGGTCAACGACGCGGGCGTCTTCGCGCCGCTGCTGATCCTGTTCGTGCCCGTCTTCGACACCTTCTTCGTGAGCATCCTGCGCCTCAACCAGGGCCGCTCGCCCTTCCTCGGCTCGCGGGACCATTTCGCGCTGCGGCTGGAGCGCCTGGGCTTCCTGCGCGGCCACGTCGTGCTGATGGCCGCGCTGGCGGCCGGCTTCTTCTCGTTCTGCGCGTTCCTGGCGACCGTCTATCCGCTCAAGGGCGCCCTCGCGATGTACGCCCTGGTCGCGGCGGTGGTGTACTGGCTGGGGCGCCGGATGGCGCTCATCGACATGCGATGAAGACCGACGTGCTGATCCTGGGCGGGGGCCTGGCCGGCCTCTCGACGGCCCGCCATCTGGGCCGGCTCGGCGTGCGCTCGCGCGTGATCCTCGAGGCCCAGCCGGCCGTCGGCGGCACGGCCGGCTCCGTTTCCCGAGACGGCTTCATCTTCGATCACACCGGGCACCTCCTCCATCTGCACGACCCGTACGGCAAGAAGCTCATCTTGGACCTGCTGAAAGGCAACCTCGCGGGGCACGAGCGCCGGGCGGCCATCTTCTCCCAAGGCGCGCTGACCCGCTATCCGTTCCAGGCCAACACGAAAGGCCTGCCGCGCGGCGTGGTCGTCGACTGCGTCGCCGGATTCTTGGAGACGGTCCACCGCCCGCGCCCTCTGCCGCGCGCCCCGGATTTCCTTTCCTGGTGCCGAGCCGTCTTCGGGGACGGCATCACCCGCCACTTCCTGAAGCCCTACAACGAGAAGCTCTGGCAGACGAGCCTCGTGAGGATGACGACGGAGTGGCAGGGACGCTTCGTGCCCAAGCCGACCGCCTCCGAGGTGCTCTACGGGGCTCTCAACGACTCGGACAAACTCTTCGGCTACAACGCGACCTTCCGCTATCCCGTGCGCGGCGGCATCCAGTCGCTGCCGGACGCGCTGGCCGCGCGTCTGGAGGAGGGCGTGGTCAAGACGAGCTGCCGGGTCACGGCCGTCGACTTGAGGGAGAAGATCGCCTCGGTCGCGGGCTTGGGAGAAGTGCATTACGACCGGCTGGTGAACACGCTTCCCCTGTCGTCATTCATGGATATGATCGGGGCGCTGCCGGCCCCGGTCCGAGAGGCCCGCAGGCGCCTGCGCTGGACCACCGTCTGGAACCTCAACCTCGGCGTGGCCCGGCCGGGCGTGACCGACAAGCACTGGATCTATTTCCCCGAGAAGAAATATCCATTCTACCGCGTCGGCTGCTCCAGCAATTTCTCCTCCCGCGTCGCCCCGGCGGGCCACAGCGCGCTCTACGTCGAGGTCGCGCGGCCGGCCGGCGCGCGCGTGGACAAGGTCCGGCTTGAGGCGGAGA
>MGUL01000161.1:29357-29663 GCA_001800005.1 Elusimicrobia bacterium RBG_16_66_12
ACGGCCTGCGCGGGTGCGGGATGTTGAGAAGGACCGACGAGCTCTCGGCGCGGGCCTGGATGCCGATCGAGGTCGGGTATGTCGTGTATGATTTCGCGCGCACGCCGGCGGTGACGACCATCTTCCGCCATCTGGCCGGCCTCGGCATCGAGTCCATCGGCCGCTACGGCGCCTGGAAGTATTCCTTCATGGAGGAGACCTTGCTCGACGGCAAACGCTGCGCCGAACGCCTATCCGCAGGCGCCTCCCCGGCCGCGGTCGCGGAAGGCGGGGAGCTCAAGACCCTCCGATGAGGCTCGGGCTCCC
>MGUL01000161.1:29680-30644 GCA_001800005.1 Elusimicrobia bacterium RBG_16_66_12
CTCTGCGCCTGCGCTCTTCTTTCGTCCTGCGTGGCCGAGAGCGTGGAGCGCCGCCGGCCGCGCAGAGGGCCCGTCAAGGAGGTCGGCTACGTGGACCACGGCGGCGGCTCGGTGCGCTACTCCCTGTCCGGCTGGGCGTGGTTCATTGGGGGCCGCCGGCGCGACGCCGTGCGCCGGATGCGCAAGAACTGCGGCAAGGACCTGGAGCCGCGGGTGACCGACGAGTTCGCGCGCACGGACGCGGACGCGCCTTATGTGGGAGACGACCTGGCCGTCAGCATCCAACTGGGGGGCGAGCACTACAAGATCGAGCCCTTCGTCCACCTGATCTACGAATGCCGTCCGCGCGGAGAGAAGGAACCCTCCGTGAGCGTCTCGACTTCCGTCGCCCCGTCGCCTATCCTGATCGTCCCCCCGGAGCCGCCCCGATGATGAAGCTTGACCGCCCGCTCTGCGTCTTCGACCTGGAGGCGACCGGCACCGACCCGCTCAATGACCGCATCGTCGACGTCTGCGTGCTGCGCCGCGATCCCGACGGCACGGAGACGCTCTTCTCGTCCCTCGTCGATCCCGGCGTGCCCATCCCCGCCGAATCCACGGCGATCCACCACATCACCGACGCGATGGTGCGCGGCGAGCCGGCAATCAAGGACCTGGCGCCGAAGCTGCTGGAGATCTTCGAGGGGGCCGACCTGTCCGGCTTCAACGCCGCCAAGTACGACATCCCACTGCTGACGGCCGAGTTCAAGCGGGCGGGCTTCGACTGGCCCTTGGCGGGCAAGCGGGTGGTGGACTCCTTCACCATCTTCGCGCGCAAGGAGCGCCGCGACCTCACCGCCGCCTACAAGTTCTACTGCGGCAAGGACCTCTCCGGCGCCCACCGCGCCGAGGCCGACGTGCGCGCCACGGCCGAGATCCTTTTCGCGCAGGTCGAGCGCTACACCGACCTCCCCAAGGACGTGGC
>MGUL01000161.1:30677-33939 GCA_001800005.1 Elusimicrobia bacterium RBG_16_66_12
GCCGCGTCGACGCGGAAGGCAAGTTCGTCTGGAAGAGCGGTGAGGCCGCTTTCAACTTCGGAAACAAGCACAAGGGCAAGACGCTTAAAGAGGTCGTTGCGCAGGACCGCGGCTACCTCAACTGGATGGCGGACAAGGGGAATTTCTCGGCCGACGTGATCCGAATCTGCCGCGAGGCGCTGGAAGGCAAGTTCCCGGCGAAGAAGGCCTAGCATGAAGAAGACGGCAGTCGTGCTCCTGTCGGGCGGTCTGGATTCGACGACGTGTCTCTTCTGGGCCTTGAAGAAGGGCTACGCTCCCATCGCGCTGTCCGTTCGCTACGGGCAAAGGCACGGTCGAGAACTTCGCGCCGCGCGCGCGGCCGCCAAGAAGGCCGGAGCGATCCTCCACGAGGTGTCGTTCTCCCTTCCTTGGCTGGGCGGTTCTTCCCTCCTGAATCGCCGCCTGAAGCTGCCTGAGACGCCCCTGTCGAAGATCGGACGGGGCGGGATTCCCTCGACCTATGTCCCGGGCCGCAACACGATTTTTCTCTCTTTGGCGACGTCGCTGGCCGATTCCGTCGGGGCGGAGGCGATCGTCATCGGGGCCAACGCGCTGGATTACTCCGGCTATCCAGACTGCAGGCCTCCATTCCTCAAAGCCTTCGCCGAGGTCGCGCGCCGGGGGACCAAGCGCGGCAGTGAGAAGAAGCCGATCAAGGTTCTGGCGCCCCTGCTGCGTCTCGACAAGAAAGGGGTCGTGCGTCTGGCGCAGAAGGTCGGAGCGCCGCTGTCTTTGACCTGGTCATGCTACGCGGGCGGCTCACGCCCGTGCGGGCGCTGCGACTCCTGCCAACTCCGGGCCAAGGGCTTTCGCGAGGCCGGCGTCGTCGATCCGGCGTAACGCCTTTCTCCGCCGCGCGCCTCAGCAGCCGATCGCGCGGCTGATGACCAGGCGCTGGATCTCGGAGGTGCCTTCGCCGATCTGGAGCAGACGCTGATCGCGGTAGAAGCGCTCCACGTCGAATTCCTTCATCAGCCCGTAGCCGCCGTGGATCTGGACGGCCTCGTTGGCCACCTCTTGCGCCACCTCGGAGCAATAGAGCTTGGCCATGGCCGACTCCTTGCCGAAGGGCTTCTTCTGGTCGCGCAGCCAGCAGGCCCGGTAGAGGAATATCCGGGCGTGCTCGATTTTCATCGCCATGTCGGCCAGCTTGAAGGCGATGGCCTGGAAGCGGCACAGCGGCTTGCCGAACTGCTGGCGCTGTCGCGCGTAGGCGAGCGCGGCCTCGTAGGCGCCTTGCGCGCAGCCCAGGCCCATCGCCGCGATGGAGAGGCGTCCGGAGTCGAGCGTCTTCAGCATCTGCTTGGACCCCTCGCCGCGCGCGCCGAGGACCGCCGAGGCGGGAACCCGGACGTTCGTGAAATAAAGCTCCGCGGTGTTGGACGCCCGCCACATCAGCTTCTTGTGCATCGTCTTCGCGCTGAAGCCCTGGGCTCCCTTCTCCATGATGAAGCAGGTGAATTCCGGCGCGTCGGGCGTGCCGCCGCTGACCGCCTGCACGATGATCCCGTCCGTGATCGGCGTCGAGCCGTTCGTGATGAAGATCTTCGAGCCGTTGATCGTCCAGGAGCCGTCGGCGTTCTCGACCGCCTTGGTCTTGGAGCCGCGCGAGTCGGAGCCCGCGCCGGGCTCCGTCAGACCGAACGCGAACAGGCCTTCCCCGGACGCCAGGCGCGGCAGGTATTTCTTCTTCTGCTCCTCGCCGCCGAAGTAGAGCAGCGGAGCCACGCCGAGCGACACCCCGGCCGCCGCGGTCGCCGCGTGAGAGCCGTCCACCCGAGCCAGTTCCTCGATCGCGATCACGTAGGAAAGATAGTCCAGCCCCTGGCCGCCGTAAGCCTCGGGCACGATGAGTCCGAAGACGCCCAGAGCGCCCATCTCCCTGGTGAGTTCCAGGGAGAATTCCTCTTTCTCGTCCAGCTCGTGAGCCTTCGGCTTGATCCGGGTCTCGGCGAACTTGCGCACCAAGTCGCGGATGGTCTTGTTCTCGTCGCTCAGCTCGAAATCCATTTTCCTCCTCCGAGTGACCCATTGTAGCCAATCCGCGGCCGGGCTCGTCGTCATTCTGGTAGAATAGGCCGGCATGAAGGCCCATGCCCACGAGAAGCCCCACCACCCGCACTGGCCGCTGGCGGCGCTGGTCTTCGCCTTCGTCTTCGCGCTGGGGATGAGCTCGGTTCACGAGCCTGCCACCTGGATCTCCATCCGCGCGGGCGCCAAGATCCTGTCCACGGGCGCGCTTCCTCGGGTCGAGACTTTTTCCTACGGAGCCGGGGGGAGCGCCTGGTCGACCTATTCGTGGCTGTCCGACGTGATCTTCGCCAAGCTCGACGCCTTGGGCGGCCCCGGGCTGCTCGGAGCCCTCAAGAGCGCGGCGCTGGCCGGCGGCTTCGCACTGCTCTTGCCCATCAACCACGGAAGCCCCTTGGTCGCGGCCACGCTCCTGTGCCTGGGCGCCTGCGCCGCCTGGGCCGGCTTCACCGAGACCGCGGCCTGCTTCGACTTCCTGTTCTTCTCGCTCTTCGTGCGCATCCTGCGCCCTCGCCATCGCTTCGAGTGGGCCGCGGCGGCCGCGGCGGCGGGCTTGACCGCCCTCTGGGCCAACCTCCACGGTTCGATCGCGCCGCTGGCCCTCTGGATGGTGGGCCTGAAGGTCTTCAAGGCCTCCCTGCGCACCGCCGCGCGCGAGCGCGCGGGCTACTGGGCGATGATGCTCGGCTGCGCGCTGCTGCTGTCGTTGAATCCGCACGGCTGGGGCGTGGTCCGGCACGCCTTCTCCGACGTCGCGGGCTCTCCCGACGCTTGGCGCACGCCGCTGCTCTCTCTCTACGGCGCGCTGGCGGCGGCGGGCTTCGTCTCGTGCTTCTTCACCCTCCAGCAGGAGTTCGTGACGACCTTGGCGTGCGCCAATGTCCTTGCGTTATCCCTGGTCCTGCCCGGACTGCGGCCCCTGGCCGCGCTGGCGGCCTGCCCGCTGGTCGCCCTGGCCCTGGGCCACTTCGTCAGGCCCCGGCAGGACACCTGGCCGCGCGTGGCGCGCTGGGGCCTGATCGCGGCCGCCCTGCTCTTCGTCTTCCGGCTGGCCGTGACGCGGCCGCTGGCGCACGTGCGCGGCTACGGCACGCCCTCGCTGTCGGGCGCCTCGAACTTCCTCTCGGTCAACGGCGTGAGCGGGCGGATGTTCAACGAGTCCGAGACCGGCGCGGAGCTGGCGGGCCGC
>MGUL01000161.1:34023-44366 GCA_001800005.1 Elusimicrobia bacterium RBG_16_66_12
CTGTTCCGGGCCCTGGACTCCGTCTACCATTTCGACTATGCGGTCCTGCGCAACCTGAGGGCGGCCGCGCCCGCGCGCATCCTCGACGAGGACCCTCAGTGGCGCCTGGCCTATGCCGATGACCGCGCCCTGGTGTATCTGAAGACGACGGGGGTCAACGCGCTGCTCGCCGCGCAGACCCCGGTCCGCGTCTTCGCCCCGAACCGCCTTTGGCCCGACGCGCTGGACGCCGCTCTGGCCCGCCCGCGCGACGCGGCCAAGGTCCTGGCGGAGCTGGACGCCTGGCTGTTGCAGGCGCCCGACTGCGTGCAGGCCCTGATCTGGAAGGCCTATGCGCTGGACCGCCTGAAGATGGCCGACAAGGCCGACCGGCTGCTCGAGTTGGCGCGCGAGCGCCGCGCCTTGTCCTGGGACCCGGAGCTCAAGGCCGCCTACGCCTTCGTGCTGGAGGCGCGCGGCCGCGCCGCGCAGGCCTTGCCCCTTTACCGCGCCGCCGCGCGCGCCGCCCGGCGCCTGGGCGACGGCGCGCTGGAGGCGAGGCTTCTGGACAAAGCGGCCCGCTCCTGTTATACTCGGGTTCCGTGATGAGGAGCCGCCTGCTCGCCGTTTCCGTCGCCTTCGCCTGCCTCTCGGCGGCCTGCAGTCCGCCGAGGGATGTCCTGTACAAGTCCGTCTTCGGCGACTTCACCGCCTCCGTGCCCTGGGGCTGGAGCGTGATGACCGATTCGGACTCGGATGCCTTCTCCCAGGTCAATTTCATCGGCCCTTTCGACGGGAATTTCTACCTGGGCGCGCCCAGCCTGAGCGTGCGTTGGTTCAAGCGCTACCGTCCGCACGCGCTGCGCGACGGCCGCCTGGAGATGTACGCCGACGCCGACGACTTCTTCAACCAGACCCTCAGGCAGGTCTACGGCGAGTCGGACTCCATCGTCTACGGCGGCAAGCGCGCCGACGGGACGCGCGAGATCATCCGGCGTCCGGTGGACATCGTCCTGAAGAATTCGAAACTGCCCGCCAAGTTCTTCACCGTCCTCTCGCCGGCCCCGGCTCCCGCGTCGAACAATTGGGGCCTGGAGCAGGATAAAGAAGGAAGATCGATCAACATGCGGATGCACTCGTACGCCCTGGTCCCGATGGAGGGGGGCTTCTACGTGCTCTGCTACCCGGCCACGCGCCGCGGCTACGATCAGCACGAGGACCGCTTCCGCGCCTTGATCGGCTCGTTTAGGCCCCTGACGGCCGGACCGGGCGGGCCCAAGGTCCGTCTCGCCGCTCCCTAAACCGATGCCCGCCGTCGCCGCCCCCCGCCGCTGCCGCCTCAAGACGCGCGACCTGCGCTTCTCCGTGCGCCTGCGCGCCAAGCCCGAGGCCGTCTACCGGGCCCTGACCTCCGCCCGGGAACTGACGCGCTGGTGGCTGCTGGGCGCGGAGACCGACGCCCGCAACGCGGGCCGGGTCCGCATGGTCTGGCCCCGCGTGCGAGGCCGCGACGGCGACCGCAAGGGCGGCTTCGGCGAGCGCGAGGGGCTGTTCGTGGATCTGGAGCCCGGGCGCAAGGTGGCCTGGCTTTGGAAGCCCGCCCGCGGGGAGAAGAAGGTCCCGCCTCTGACCAGCGTCTTCATCGACCCGCGCCGAGGCGGCTGCGAGGTCACGCTGCGGCACGCCGGGTTCCCGTCGGGCCCCTCCTCCGACGTCGTGTTCCGCGGCTACGCCTGCGCGTGGGAGGACGGCCTGGCCAAGCTCAAGTTGTACATGGAGACCGGCAAGACCTGCAAGCAGGAGGTCATCGACCTCGAGGCGGTTCGCATCCTGACGAGGTCGCGCAAGTGACGTTCCTCGCCGTGCTGCTCGCGGTCGCGGCCGGCGCGGCCCTCTCGGGGCTGATCTTCTACCTGGTGTTCTTCTCCTCGCGCAAGAACGAGGAGGCGACCCGCATCCAGATGCGGGAGGATTTCCGCCAGCTGCTGGAACTGGCCGAGCAGAAATTTGAGACCGAGCGCGTGCGCCAGAAGGGCGAGCTCGACGAGAAGAAGGTCTCGGTCGAGAACGCCGTCGGGAAGCTCTCCGAGCGGCTGAAGAGCTACGAGGAGATGGTCCACCGCTTCGAGGCGGACCGCGCGACGAAGTACGGCTCGCTCGAGAAGGGTTTGAAGGACGCCGCCGAGCAGACCGCCAAGCTGGCCTCATCGACCGAGGGCCTGAGGTCGCTGTTGGACAACTCCCGCGCCCGGGGCCAATGGGGCGAGCGCATGGCCGACGACATCCTGCGCGCCTCGGGCCTGCAGGAGGGCGTGCAGTATCTGAAGAACCGGGCTCTCGACACCTCGGCCTCGCGGCCGGACTTCACCTTCCTGCTCCCCGACCGCAAGAAGCTGAACATGGACGTGAAGTTCCCGCTGGACAACTGGCTCAGGTTCTCCCACGCGACGACCGACGACGACCGTGGGCGCTATAAGAAGGACTTCGAGCGCGACGTGAAGGCGCGCATCAAGGAGGTCCAGAAGCGGGACTACGTCAGCCCCGAGGAGGGCACGCTCGACTACGTGCTGCTCTTCATCCCCAACGAGCAGGTCTACGGCTACATCCAGGAGGCCTTCCCGGGCCTGGCCGACGAGGCCATGGGCCAAAAGGTCGTCCTCTGCTCTCCCTTCACTTTATACGCCGTGCTGGGCGTGGTGCGCCAGGCCTTCGATCACTTCCACTTCACGCAGGCGACCCAGGAAGTCCTGAAGCTCATCACTCAGTTCGCCGCCGCCTACGACACGTTCAAGGAGCGCTTCCTGAAAATGGGCGAGCAGGTGGGCAAGCTGCGCGAGACCTACGACGACATCGAGCAGAAGTCCTTCAAGCGTCTCGACGCTTCGGTCGCGAAGATCGACCGCGTGCGTAAGGGCGAAGAGAAGCCCGAAACTCCCGGCCTTCCCGCCGATCTCGGCTGAGCGCCGCCGGTTTGCGAGTCAGGCGGCCTGCCCCCCTGTGTACCACAGCAGGAAGAGCCACACGGAGAGGACGCCGACGAAGAGCTGCCGATCCAACAGCAGGACGGGCGCGGCGGCGGCCAGGCAGAGGACCCAGCCGGCGAGGACGGCGGTGAGAGGCCTGTCCCGTCGGCGCCTCCTGCGCGCGTTGCCGCCGAGGAAAACGAGCAAGCCGAAGGAGATGGGGCAAAGGAGGAAGATCGAGGTCCGCAGCGAGGTGAAGGAGAGCAGGATGGAGAAGAACATCTGGATCATCGCAGAGACGACGCCGAAGAGGAAGAAGATCAGGCGCGGTATCCCGTAGGGGGCGCCGGAGACCCCCCAGAGCAGGGCGATGGTGGTGCACCCGATGATCATCAGCAGGTGGTGATAGAGAAGGAGGCCAAGGGGCTCCGTGTTCACGGTCTACAGGATAACAGAGCGAACCCGTCCCGGCCACCCCTTGTGATGAAGCCGGTCCACTGCTAACCTAGCCGAATGGGAGAACGGGAAGAGGGGGCGGCGACGTTCTCGGCGTCACTGGCTTCGCTGGGGCTCGACTGGCGCGCGACGATGGGGGAGGTGCGCAAGGCCTACCGCCGCCTGAGCCTCGAGCACCACCCCGACCGCGTCCGCGACCCGGCGCTCAAGCTCGAGGCCCATAGACGCTTCCTGAAGCTTCGCGATGCCTACGAGTTCCTGCGGCGCCATCCCGGCCTGCTGCGCGGAGGGGCGGAGGCCGCGGGCCCGGCGACCCCGGTCAAAGGGATGCCTGTCGAGGCGGAGTTCGAGGCTTTCGTTCAACGCTATCGCCGCCTCCATGCCGTTCACCCCTCCCCGTTGGCCGACCGTCTCACCGGCTGGCTGGAAGGTTCCGAAGGGTCTTTTGAAAGCATCGCCGCCTCGATCATCGTCTGGACCCTCTATATCGCCCTCGTCGCGGCCCTCTTGTTCCGGCCTTCCGGCCGAAAAGAGGAGCCTCCCGCCCGGTCCAGCCGGGCGGGAGGCTCTTTCGAGGCCTGCGTCAGCTCTCAGAGCTTGACGACGTTGGCAGCCTTCGGGCCCTTGTCGGTCTGAGTCAGATCGAACTGGACCGCCTGGTTCTCCGCGAGGGTGCGGAAGCCGTTGCCCTGGATCACTGAGTGATGGACAAACACGTCCGGCGTTCCGTCATCGGGGGTGATGAAGCCGTACCCCTTCTGATCGTTGAACCACTTCACCTTGCCTTGGATGGTCATCTTGCTTATTACCTCGTATCGCGACTTGCCCGAGCCCTTCGGCGGGGCCCCCCTTTCCGACGGGGATGACTCGATTATATCACGGGATAACAATCCGTCAAGTGTCATTTATTACCGTTTGGGGGCCATTTTTTCATGCCCTCTACGGCGGGCGCGGCGGGCTTCGGCGGCGGCCCAGCGCTCCTTCTCATCCGGTGTCTCGAGCGCGAGAGGAGGGACCGGAGCTGGGAGGCCCTTGGCGTCCACGGCGACCATCGTGACCAGGCAGGAGTTGGTGTGCTGGCGCACGCCCTTGACCAGGTCCTCGGAATAGACTTCCACCCCGATCTCCATCGAGGAGCGGCCCACATGGTTGACGCGGGCCTCGGCGATCAGGAAGCTGCCCACGCGGATGGGGACCAGGAACTCGACGCGCTCCATCGCGACCGTGACCACCAGGCCCCCCGCGTGGCGCATCGCGCAGACCGAGGCCGCCTTGTCCACCATCTGCAGGACCCGGCCGCCGAACACCGTGCCGTGCATGTTCGCGTCGGTCGGGAACATCAGGTCGGCGACGTCGCTGAGCGACTCGCGGACCGCCTTGGGCTTCTTAGCGCGCATACAGGCGGGGGCGGCGGTCGGCGAAGAGGTCGCAGGCCGGGTGGACCCTCTTGTCCTTGGCCGTCCAGGGCTCGATGGTCGCCACGGCGGCGCGGACTTCCTCGTGGCCCAGGCGCGTCAGAAGGGAACCGTTGGGCGACACGATCTGGGACTGGCCGATGAAGCCCAGACCCCGCTCCACGCCCACGCGGTCGGCCGTGGCCGAGAAGACCCGGTTCTCCAGGGAGCGGATCTTCATGCCTTCCGGGGCCCAGGGAAGCACCAGGTTCGCCGGATGGGCGATGACCTCGGCGCCCTTGAGGGCCAAAGTCCGGGCGCTCTCCGGGAAGAACCAGTCGAAGCAGATCATCACCCCGACGGACACGCCTTTGACCTTCTCGGTCCAGAATCCGGTGTCGCCGGGGGCGAAGAACCGCTTCTCTCCGCCGAAAAGATGCGTTTTCCGGTAGATCCGAGCCCTGCCGTCATGAGCCAAGACCGCGGAGTTATACAGCTTCGAGCCCGACTTCTCGGGGAAGCCGGCGACGACAGCGCAATCATTCTTGGCGGCGTAGGCTTTGAGCAGCGAGACCAAGGGACCGCCGCTCGTTTCAGCGCATTTCCGGGCCTCGGCTTTGGTCTTGAAGTTGTAGCCGGAGGCGAAGAATTCCGGCAGGACCCAAAGATCGGCCCGGTGCTTGTCCATCAGGTCGAAGCAGGACTTCAGGTTGGCCGCGGTCTTGAGGAATCGGGGGCGGTTCTGCACGACGCCGAGTCGGAGTTCCATGTGCGCCACTCTACCAAAAAACGGAGAAGCCCGCCTCATCTGGGCCCAAAGTCCTATGTGCGCGGCGCGGGCTTAATATAGAATCGGAACCAATGGTGCGCAAAGAAGCCCTCTCCTGGTGGCGGATGCACCTCGAAGACGACCCGATCCGCCGTCCCGCCGCCCAGATCAAGTCCCTGATCGACGGCCTGGAGCGCTTCCTGGCCCTGGAGCCGCGTTCTCGCGTGCTGGACCTGGGCTGCGGGTCTGGACGGCGCACGCTGGAGCTGGCGCGGCGCGGCCATCGCGTGCTGGGCGTCGACTATGACGAGCGGGCTCTGGCCCTGGCGCGCGCCGCGGCCAAGGCCGAGAAGCTCAACGTCCACTTCCTCAAGGCGCAGGCGAGCGCGATCAGCTATCGCGGTGAGCTCGACGCCGTCGTCAGCCTCGACGGCGCTTTCGGCCAGTCCTCCGGCGACCGCGAGGATCTGCGCTGTCTGGAGGCCGTGCGCCGCGCGCTCAAGCCCGGGGGGAAGTTTCTCGCGGACGCCATCAACCGAGAGTGGCTGCTGCGCCACTTCGAGCCCAATTTCTGGGAGCGCGCCGAGGAGGGAGGGGCGGCGGTCGCGCTCGACCGAATCTCCTTTGATTTCGAGAAGGGCCGCCTCGACAATCACCGCACCATCGTCCACGCCGACGGCAAGCGCACGCCGGCCTTCCTCAGCGTGCGCCTCTACGCGCTGACCGAGATGAAGGCGCAGCTTTCGCGCGCCGGGCTGATCTACCGGCAGTGCTGGGGGGGCTTCGACGGCTCGGCCTACGGAATGGACAGCCCGCGCCTGGTCGTCCTGGCCGAGCGCGGGCGGGAAGAGAAGCCCGCCAAGCGCGACGAGGACGAAGGCCTTCCGAAAGCGCTCCGCATCAAAGGACGGAGGAATCGATGAGAACGGCGGTCCTGGCGGCGGCGTGCGCGCTCCTGCTCGCGACGCCCGCGCGCGCCGACCGCATCGACTTCTCCAGCTTCACTTTGCCCAACGGCCTGCGCGTGCTGGTCAGCCGCGACGCCTCCGTGCCCGTCGTGGCGACGGCGATGATCGTGGACGTGGGCGGCCGTCACGAGGCGCCGGGCCGCTCCGGTTTCGCGCACCTCTTCGAGCACATGATGTTCGAGGGCTCGGCGCACGTGCCCAAGGGAGGCTTCGACCGCATCCTCGAATCCTACGGCGGCGACAACAACGCCTCCACCCATGCGGACTTCACTTTCTACTACGAGGTCCTTCCCTCCAACGCCCTGGCCGTCGCCCTCTGGCTGGACGCCGACCGCATCGGCGCGCTCAGCGTCACACATGAGGCGGTCAAGAACCAGATCGAGGTGGTCAAGGAAGAGAAGCGCATGCGCGTCGACAACGAGCCCTACGGCTCGGCCCTGTATGTGGACGTGGGCTCCCATTCGTTCGTGAACTGGCAGAACGCCCACCCGGTCATCGGCTCCTTCGCCGACCTGGACGCGGCGTCCCTCGCAGACGTGAGGTCCTTCTTCGACGCCTACTACTCCCCCGACAACATCACGATGGCCATCGTGGGCGACGTCGACCCCGCCGAGGTCCAGAGCCAGGTCGCGGCGTATTTCGGCCCCATCAAGTCCAAGCCCCGCCCGGCGGCCCCCGACACCGCGGAGCCCGTGCCGGCGGGCGAGCGCACCATCTCGTTGAAGGATCAGCACGCGAAGCTCCCGGCCCTGGCCGTGAGCTGGAAGGGCATGCCCGAGCGCGGGACGGCCGCGCACCGCGCGCTGGTCCTGCTCGGCAAGGCCCTCTTCTCCGGCAAGAGCTCGCGCCTCTATCAGTCCTTGGTCAAGGAGAGCCGGACCGCGGTCTCCGTCGACGGCGCGCTGGGATTCCCGGTCTCCGACTGGGACGAGTACAAGGCTCCGGGCCTTTTCGGCGCCTTCGTCGTGCACAAGCGCGACAAGGCCCCCTCCTCGGTCAAGGAACCCATCGTCTCCGAGATCGCGCGCGTCGCGGCCGCGGGCCTGACCGCCGCCGAACTCGAGCGCGTGAAGGTCAAGTTTCGTTCCGACTGGGTGCGCGGCCGGCAGACGCGCCTGGGCCGTGCCGCGCGCCTGCTGCAGGGAGCGCTTCTCGACGGCGACGCCGAAGCCGCCAACCGGGAGCTCGCCCTCTTCATGGCCGTCAGCGGCGACGACATCCGCCGCGCCGCCGCGGCTTACCTGAAGCCTGATGCCGCTGTCTGGTTTACGGTCACGGCTGGAGGCGGTGAATGAACATCCTGCTCCTCGCTCTTTGCTTTGCGACGGTCGCGACGGCCGCGCGGACCGCGGACATGTCCAAGCCGCCCGCGGTCGGGCCGATTCGTTCGGTCCAGCTTCCCCCGCGCGTCGAGTGGAAGCTGGCCAACGGACTTTCCGTGGTGCTGGTCTCGGACCGGCGCGCGCCCCTCGTGGCCGCGTCTCTCGCGGTGCAGGGCGGCGAGTCCGCCCTGCACCCGGAGGACGCGGGCCTGGCCGCGGCGCTGGCCGAACTCCTGACGGACGGCACCGCGTCCAAGAGCTCCAAGCAGATCGCCGACGAGGCCGAGCTCTTCGGCGGCTCGCTCTCCGCCGAAGCGACGCCGGATTCCTTCGTGGTCCGCTCCTCCGCCCTCTCCGACAAGGCCGGGGCGATGTTCTCCCTGTTGTCCGAGGTCGTTCGCGCGCCGTCCTTCCCGGCGGACGAGGTCGCTCTGCGCAAGGCGAATATGAAGGAGGAGCTCGCGGCCAGCCGCGCCGAGAGCGATTTCCTGGCATCGGTGGCGTTCTATAAGAAGGTCTTCGCGGGTCATCCCTACGCCGTGACCGCGCCCACCGATGAATCCATCGAGCGCATCACGCGCGACCGCGTGGCCGCGGCGCACAAGCGGATATTCACGCCGCGGGGCTCGCTTCTGCTCCTGGTCGGCGACATCGGCCTTGGCCAGGCCAAGGCCGCGGCCGAGGAGCACTTCGGCTCCTGGAAGGGCGGCTCTCCGGCCGCGGACGCGCCTCCGGTCCCCGCCCACAAGACCGAGCGCACGGTCTATCTGCTCGACCGTCCCAAATCGAGCCAGGTCTCCTATTTCCTCGGCAACCTGGCCGCCCGCGAGGACAACCCGGCCTACTTCGACCTGCTCGTGCTCAACGGCGTGCTGGGGGGATCCTTCTCCTCGCGACTGGTGCGAGACATCCGCGAGACCAAGGGCTACACCTACACCATCGGCAGCCGCTTGGAGCACCGCCGGACCGGCTCGCTCTGCCGCATCCGCACGCCCGTGCGCACGGAAGCGGCGGGCGACGCCCTCTCGGCCATCCTCGGCCATCTGAAGGACGTCCGCGACTCCGACCCGACGGCCGAGGAGATCTCTCAGGCCAAGGCCTATCTTGCGGGGAGTTTCGCCCGCCGGATGGAGACGCAGGAGGGCTTGGCCGAGGCGATCCTGCACCAGAAGCTGCTCCGCCTGCCGGCCGATTTCTACGACACCTATGTGGACCGCGTCTCGGCGGTCACGCCGGCCTCCGCGCGCAAGGCCGCCCAGACCTTTCTGCGTCCCGACGAGATGACGGTGGTCGCGGTCGGCGACGCCGCGAAGATCAGAGACGCGCTCGCCAAGTTCACGAAGAAGCCGGTCGTGTCCGTGAACGTCGACGGCGATTAGAATGAGGACTCTGGCGCCGGCCCTGGCCGCCGCTTCGGCTCTGGCCGCCATGCTTTTTGCCTCGCGTCTGCCCCTCTCCCCCGATCATATCCTGCCTCGCCGCGGGGGCTATCTCCTGTTCCGGGGGGCGTGGTCGTTGTTCTCCACCCCGCTCGGTCGGGGCGTCTTCGCCGTCGCGGCTTCGGGCCTGCTGGCCGGTTCCGCCGTCTTGCTGTGCGGCGCTCTGTGGCGCGCGGCCGACCGTCGGCTCGCCTCGTCCTGGAGCGGGAAAGCCGGTCTTCTCCTCGGGCCTTTGCTGGCCCTGGCGCTGGCCGCGCGACTGTGGGCCCATCTTCTCGACCTGGTCCAATCGGTCTGGTTTCCCTACGGGTCCATGTCCCCTTGGGAGCCCGTGATCGTCTTCGCGGGCCTTGCACTCATCCTCGGCCTTGCCGCCGGCTCGTCTGCGGCGTGGGTCGAAGGTCGGCGCCGCCGCGCCTCGATCCTGCTGGGCGCGCTGGTCGTGATGGACATCTTCGGCGGCCTGCTCGCCTACTCCCGCGGCGTGGGCCGTCTGCTGCGGTCCGAGGAGCCGCGCGGGCGCACGCTCTTCGTCGTGCTGACCGAGACGGAGAAGGGCCCCAGCCGCGACGTCTACCTGCTGACGCCCGACGTCTTCTCGGATCGCGACCCGCGACCCGGCTACGAGATTCTCGCCTCCGGGCGCCGCGACGCCCGGGCCCTGCCGGCCCTGCGGGCGCTCTATGAGGAGGCGGTCAAGCGCTGGGACATGGAGGGATTGCGCCGTGCCCTGCTCCTCGGCGTCGCGCGCGGCGATGCGCTGGCGCGTTCCCTGCTCCTGTCTCATTTGTCCGCCGTGACGCCCTCTGTCGAGGCCCTGGATGCTCTGAAGGCATTGGCCGACGAGGACGCCTATCGCGTCGGTCCTCTCGGCGCCGCCGCGATCTCCCGCGCCTATGCCCACCTCGGCGACGCGGACGCCGCCTCGGCCTGGGCCAGGAAGGCGGAGGCCGGCCCCCGCGGCGTGCCCGAGGGTCTGCTGGGTCTGGCGAAGGGAACCTCGCTCAAGCCCGGCCGGATCTCCGGGACCTTGCGCGAGGTTCCCTTCGCCAG
>MGUL01000161.1:44386-46143 GCA_001800005.1 Elusimicrobia bacterium RBG_16_66_12
GCTCTATCGGAGGCACGACACGGCGGCGCCGTACCTTCTGGATGCCTCCGGTCTGGTCGCCTCCGCCGAGCCCGACGCGCAGGGGAGGTTCTCCTTCGCCGGCCTGCCGGCGGGGCGCTACTACCTGGCATTGGCCCTTCCCGAGGCGCGGGGCGAGGTCGGGGTCTTGGGGCACCGGGGCGACATCCTGCTCGATGCTCGTCGCCGGGTCCGGGACCTTCCCCCGCTCACGGTCAAGGGCTCTTGGCGCGAGCGTGGGCGCTAGAAGCCGGGGTACTTGAGGACCCGGATCAGCCGGTCCTGGTAATAGGCCTTGGAGATGGGCTCGATGTGCACGCCGTGGCTGACGCCCGCGTGCACGAAGTAGCCCCTGCCGACGTAGATGCCGATGTGGTCCACTCGCGCGGTGCCGGGGCGCTTCATGGCGAAGAAGATCATGTCGCCGGGAAGAACTTGGCGGGGAGGGACGAGGACCGAGGATTTGTACTGGTCGCGGGAGACCCTGGGAAGGTTGACCCCGGCTTCCCGGTAGACGAGCCGCACGAAGGAGGAGCAGTCCAGACCGGTCTTGGGGTGCTCGCTGCCCCAAAGGTAAGGGACGTTGAGGTACTTGAGCGTGCCCGCCACGATGCGGTCGCGCGCCTCCTGCACGCTTATGGCTCGCGCCGGAGCGGCGAAGAGGATGAGCGCTAACGCCAGGCGGGCGGCCACGAGAGAGTTATAGTAGAATAAACCTCTTTTTTCCATAGCCCATGAGACGCGCGACCCTGCTGCTGCTCCTGCTCATTCCAGCGGTCCTGCGCGCCCAGCCGGATCTGGGCAAGCAGGACGCCTGGGGAGACAAGGAGAAGAAGGAATTCCTGGATTACCTTCGCTCCGGGCAGGGCGCCGCCGCGCCTGGGCAGGTCAGGTCCATCAAGTTGGAGGGGACCTCTGAGAAGTCCCGGTCGCCCCGCAAACCCTTCTACCTCAGCGCGGCCTTCGCCGCGGACAGCTTGATGACCGTGGGGGGCAACGGGGCTCTGCGCAGAGAGGGGCTCGGGCTCGGGCCCAAGGTCTTGGCGGGGGGACACATCTTCACCTGGCTGCGCTACTACGCCGGAGCCATGAACACCCCGTTCCGCCAGGAGAAGATCGACGGCACTCGGCCGCTGGTCAATCACCTTCAGTTCCCCGTGGGGCTCGAGATCGCGCTGGTCCCGTTGGGCACGCCCCACACGCGATATCTGCTGCTCCGCGCGGGCACGGCCGCCCACTACTTCGACGGCCGCGGCCAGGCGGCGTCCGATTTCAAGACCCCCCTTCTCGGATGGCAGACCAGCTGGAACGGCGGACTCGGCTACGAGTGGCAGATCTCGGATACCCGCTGGCGGATCAATGGGCTCGTCGAGGGCTACCATTACATGCTCCGCCAGGGCGGCACGGCCCGCTTCTCCGGACTCGGCTTCACGCTGGGCGCCGTCTATACGTTCTAACCGGCTCTGAAGCTCATCTCGCGCCGACGACCTTGTAGAGGGTCCCGCGCCAGAGCACGGTGACCTCGTCGCCCAGCGACATCACGCGCGCCAGCCCCGGCTCCCGGGCGAGCAGTTCGAAGTACTCCGCGCCGCGCGCCGTCAGATTCACGGTCTTGCCGGAGAATCCCTCCAGTTCGGCGTCGGAGTCCACCCACGTTGCGCCGCGCCGGTAGAAGGTCTTGCCCCCGACCGAGCGGGCCTTGTCCTCGAAGGAATCGAGCGACGGCGCCGCCGCGGGCT
>MGUL01000162.1:0-1483 GCA_001800005.1 Elusimicrobia bacterium RBG_16_66_12
CGGATGTGATGATGGCCCACGATGAGAACTGCACCACCTGGCTCGCGGCGCAGCGCGCGTCCGGTGACAGCGCGCGTGAGGAGCGCCTGGCGCGGCGCGAACGGCGCCGAGCGCAGCAAGGCGTGTAGCTCGCGGCTATCTGTCATCGTCAGCCTATCTGGAAGAGGGCATAGCACGCCTTACAGTTAACCTTGCACGAGGGGCATGCGCACGAGTCCCGCGTGCGGAACACGTAGCGGGGGGCAGGCGCAGGCTCGCCCGCCGGCCGTGCAAGCCGGAACCGTAGATCGGGAGGGTCGCTCGCCCAGCGCAACGTCCCGTCGCCCAACGTCAACCCGGGTGACGGATAGCTATGATGCCTGTGCTACACTAGCCGGCGATGAGCATCGAGTACCTTGTCGGGCCGGCAGCCTCCGGCAAGACCCAGAAGTGCATTGAACGTGTGCAATCTCTTCTTGCCAAGAAGACACTCGCCTCGGCCTGGGTCCCAGGAGGAGGATGCGGAACGGAAACCATAGGACCGACGCGAGGTCTCTCACCCTGGAGCTCAAAGTGGTTGCGTGAGCGCCGACTTCTGCAGCCGCTGTCTGCAACGTGCGATTGAACTTACCGTGGCCGTCTACCTCTCCGTTTCCCCTGCTGCCAGCGGCAAGACCCATCACTGCCTGGAGCGCGTCAGACAGGTCAGGGCGGCGCATCCCACGGCGCCCGTGTGGATCCTCGTCCCCGACGGCCTGCAGACCAAAGCCATCCGGCGAAGGCTGGCGGCGGGCGGCGGAGCCTTCGCCGTCCATGTTGGCACCTTCGGCGACTTGTACACACTAGTCCTGCGGCGCTCGGGCAGGGCGGTCCCCGTTGCCATCGACCCGATCAGCTACCGCCTGGTCCAGGGAGCGGTAACCCAACTCCTCGAGGCCGGCCAACTGACTCACTTCGCGGCCATCGCCTCCACCCCTGGCTTCATCCAGACCCTGGTCGATCGCATCGCCGAGTTCAAGCGCTCGCGGCTCTTCCCCGGCTCTCTCCTTGACGCCACCCAAGACCATGGTCCTGGTCTGGTTGAGATCGGCCGCATCTATGCCGCCTACCAGCGCCTGCTTGGAGAGTCAGGGTGGACAGATCCCGAAGGCCTCAACTGGCTCGCCGTCGAGGCGCTCGAGCAGGATGACACCCCGGTTCGCAACATCCAGCTGGTTGTTGTGGACGGCTTCGACTCGTTCAACGCCTCGCAGATGGCCGCAATCAAGCTCCTGGCTGCCGCTGTGCCGGAGGTGATTGTCACTCTCCCGGGTCACGCCGCCTTCCCCCGCCCGATCCACCGCCGGTTCACCCGCGCCCTTGAGACACTCCGAAGCGTGCTACCAGAAGCGGTCCTTGATGAGCCGCTCTCGGGGACGCGCCTGCCGGGCCCCCTCGCGCACCTCGAAGCGAAGCTGCTCGACTCAGCTGGTGAGGGTCTCCCTGCCGGGCGGAATGTTGGCTT
>MGUL01000162.1:1516-4024 GCA_001800005.1 Elusimicrobia bacterium RBG_16_66_12
CGCGAGGCGCTGCGCTGGATCAAGGCCCGCATCGTGCGCGACGGCCTGCTCCCGGACGAATGTGCCCTGGTCACGCCTTTCCCCGAGAGCTACCGCCCACATCTGCGCGAGGCGGCGAGCGAGTTCGGGCTGCCCATCCGCTTCACGCAGGGACAGTCGCTTGCCAGCGCACCCGGGATGGTGGCGCTCCTCGACCTGCTTGACGTGCCAACCCGCAACTGGCCGCAGAGCCTGACCCTGGCCACGATCCGCTCTCCGTACTTCAACCTCGAGCCCTTTGGGCTCACCCGCCAGCATGCCGACCCGCTGCAGCTGGCGAGCCTGGCCGGTCCGGTGGTCGAAGGGCTGGATCAGTGGCAAGACACGCTGAACCGCCTCGAGCAGGTTGACGCGCCTCCACCGGCTGAAGAAGAGGATCTGCCTGCCCAGCCGCGCCTCCCTATCGGCCCCGAGGCAAGAAGCCTGTGGGAGAGCCTGCACGCATTCGCCGACCGGTTGACCCCGCCCGGTCCTCAGCCGATCCACGCCTGGGTGAGGTGGCTGGAGGACCTGCTCGACGATCTGCGCTTCTTCGATCAGCAGGAGACAGAGATTGATCAAGCCTCGATCGCATGCTTGAGGGACACGCTGCGCTCGCTGGTTCTTGGCGAGCAGGTGTTCGGCGAGCAGCCGTCGAGCTTCGAGGCCTTTATTGCCGACCTGCACAGCAACATGGAGGGCGCCTACCTGCCGGATTCCATCCCATGGGCCCAGCCGGCGATCCTGGTCTTGCGCGTGCTGGAAGCCCGCGGAATCCGCCTGCGGGCCGTGGCGCTGATGGGGCTTTCTGAAGGGTTGTTTCCTGAGGTCGAGCGCGAGGACCCCTTCCTGCGGGAAGCGGTTCGAACGGAGCTCGACCTGGAGCCGCGCCTTGGCCGCGAGCAGGCCGGGCTGTTCTACCAGGCCATTACTCGCGCCGATGATTTCCTGCTGCTTACACGCCCGACATTGGCTGATGATGGCGAGCGTTGGGAGCCGTCGCCGTACTGGACGGCCGCGACATCGCTCTTCGCGGAATCCCCGCGACTTGTCCGCCCGGATGATCCGAGGCCCCTGGCCGACGCCGCTTCGCCGGCGGAGGTGCTGTTCCTCGCCGTGCGCCGAGGGTCGCTTCCTCGTGCGTATGAGGAGTTCTCCCCACGCTATGCGGATGCCCGGCGGGCTCACACGGTCTTCGCCGCCAGGCTGGCCTCCGAGCCGGCTGGTCCATTTGAGGGGGACCTCGCCATAGCCGAGGCGCTTCTCGCCGCCAGATACGGTTCGACGCACGTCTGGAGCCCCAGCCGACTGGAGACCTATGCCTCCTGCCCGCTCGAATTCCTTACAGCCAATGCTCTGCAACTCGAGGTCAGGGAACCGCCGCAGCCCGGGATGGACGTGCAGCAGAGAGGCTCGCTCCTACATGCGATCCTCGAGCGGGCGTATGGCGAGGCAGAGAACCCGGCGGACCCAACATCCGTGCTGGACATGCTGCATGTCGTCACGGTGCAGGCGTTCGCCGACGCACCCCGAGCGTACGCCTTCCGCCCCTCGCCGCTGTGGGAGATGGAGCAGGCGTTTCTTCTCGAGCGGCTTGAGGAGACCGTCACTGCGTTGGCCGAGGTCGAGCCCGGGTGGACCCCCGTGGCTTTCGAACGGTCGTTTGGGAGAGAAGGTCAGCCCGCCCTCGAGCTGCAGGTCAATGGCGAGTTGGTGCTCCTGCGCGGGGTGATCGACCGAGTGGACACCAACAGCGCCGGCCAGCTACGGCTAATTGACTACAAGACCGGAGCCAGCGCCCTGGCCCCCCGAGATTTGATCGAGGGCCGCCGGTTGCAGCTTCCGCTCTACGCGCTGGCCGCACAGCGCGCGCTCGGGCTTGGCGAAGCGGCCGATGGTTTCTATTGGGCCATCCTCAAGGCGGAGCCGGGATCGCTCCGCCTGGCGCGGTTCCATCAGGACGAGGACGGTGAACAACTAACCGGTGTCGATGGAGCCGTCCAGGTTGTGCAGAGCCACGTCGCCCGTATCCTGCAGGGGATCCGCGCCGGCCAGTTCCCGCCCATCCCGCCGCAGGGAGGATGTCCGACCTACTGCCCGGCCGCCGGCTGGTGCTGGCGCTATGCGCCCTCGGCTTGGTAGGGCAGGGCACTGTTAGATGTTCGAAGGTGTGCATCATGCGCATGCCAGTGAACAATGAGATCGCTTGAGATGACAGCCTATCTGGCGGGCCTGAAAGGCAGGCAGCTCGACGCTGCCACTTCGCGCGGGCGGGACCTGGTCGTCACGGCCGGCGCCGGGACTGGCAAGACCCGCACACTCGTTGCCCGCTACCTCTCTCTTCTCGACGAAGGGCTGTCCCCGCGGCAGATCCTTGCCATCACCTTCACTGAGAAAGCGGCCCGCGAGATGCGCAACCGCGTCCGTAGCTCCGTCCGCCTGGAGATCAAAGCTGAGGCTGATGCTGCCCGGGTTGCGTTCTGGTCCAAC
>MGUL01000162.1:4040-7152 GCA_001800005.1 Elusimicrobia bacterium RBG_16_66_12
GGCACGCATCGGCACAATCCACAGTTTCTGCGCCGAGGTGCTGCGGTCACATCCGGCCGAGGCCGGCGTGGATCCCCAGTTCGAGGTTGCCGATGAGGCGAACGCCGCCTTCCTTCAGCAGCAGGCGGTCGAGGCGGCGCTCGCCCTTGCGACTCAGGATCACGACCTGGCTCCCCTGTTTGCCTCCTTCAGTCCGATTTCCATCGCCGACCTGATCGCCTTCCTGCTCCGCCGGCGGTTGGACGTGGGTGATCTGCTGCAAGGTGGCGCCGCGCCGGAGCGGGCCAGGCAGGTGATTGCAGCCGCCCTCGCCTCATTCCTCGACGGCGAGCCTGTCCACACCGCAATCGCTGACTTGCGCCAGCTTCAGGCCTCAGGCGGACTCGAAGGCGACGCCGGTGACAAGTTGGCCGACCAGGTGCGAGCTCTCCTGGCCGAGTTCGCGCGGGCCGGGACCTTCCTCGCACAGGGGAATCCCATCGCCTCCGGTGCTGCGCTCTTCACCATTCGCCGCGAGCACACACGGCTAAACATCGGGAGAAAGGGCAGCCAGGCCAAGGACGCTGTGCGCCGCATCCGTGATGTCTACGAAGCTCGCCTCGAGCCCTGGCTTGGCGGCGGGAAGACTGACGACGCTCCACCGGATGAAGCAGTTGAACGGCGTTTCGTCGAGGACCTCCACCGAGTCATCGCCGTGCACGGCCTCGCTACCCAGTTTTACCGCCGCAGCCTCGATGAGAAGAGCTCGCTCGACTTCGACGACCTCGAGGCCAACACGGTACGCCTTCTGGCTCTTCCTGAAGTGTGCCAGGTGTGGCGAACTGAGTTGGCTGCTGTCCTGATCGACGAATTCCAGGACACGAATGAACGCCAGAGGGCGATCGTCGAGGCGATCTGCGGCGCGTCCCCCGGCCGTCTGTTTGTTGTCGGAGACGCCCGCCAGAGCATCTACCGCTTTCGCGGCGCCGACGTTACCGTCTTCCGCCGGACTGGCGCCGAAATCACCGCCCGGGGTGGGGAGGCGATCGAGCTCGGCCTGACCTTCCGTGCGCACGCCGGCCTACTCCACATCCTGGACCGCCTCCTGCCTCCAGTCATGGGCACCTCCGACGACCCGGATCGCCTGTACGCCGTGCCATACTCGCCAATGCTTTCCGAGCGACCACACGCGCGGAAAGGGATGATTGACCCGCATCTGGAATTTGTCCTCGGGATGGGCCGCACGGCCGAGGACGCCCGGCCCAGGGCTGCTGCTGCCCTCGTTGACCGGCTGCTGGAGCTGCGCGAACGCGGGGACATCTGCGCCTGGGACGACGTGGCACTGCTCTTCCGCGCCTCCACCGGCTTCGCCGCCTACGAGGACGCCCTCGAACGGGCGCAGATCCCGTTCGTCACAGTGGCCGGCGCCGGGGTCTTTGAACGACCCGAGGTGCGCGACCTGCTCAATCTATTGCAGGCGGTCTCCGACCATTGGGACGATACCGCAATGGCCGGGCTCCTGCGGTCGCCGGTGATCGGCATGACCGATGCCGGGCTGTTCCAGCTTCGGACATCAGTGGAACCCCCAATGCCGTTCTGGATCGCCCTCCAGGAACCCCTCGAGGGCCTCTCCATTGACGATAAATTGGCTGCCCGTAGGGCCCGCAGCCTCATTGACTCCCTCACACCTCTCGTCGACCGCCTGCCTGTGGCCACGCTCCTGCGGCGCATTGTCGACATGAGTGAGTACCGGGCCGCCCTCGCAGCAAGCCACCACCGCTACTGGCGCAACCTGGATAAGCTGCTGGCGGACGCCCACAAGACCGAACTGGTGCGGGTGCACATCTTCCTGGACTACATCCGCACAATCCGTGACGTTGGCGCCCGAGAAGGCGAGGCTCCCGTTGAGGCGGAAGGCGCTGTCCGCCTGATGACGATCCACAAGGCCAAAGGGCTTGAGTTCCCGGTCGTCGTGCTGGCAGATGCAACTCGCCGGATCCGCGATATGCCCGAGATTGCCTACCTCGGCCTGGATGTTGGCCTGGCCTTCAATCCCGATCGCCAGGGGGCTAGACCTCTCGCCTATGGCCTTGCCCGCTGGCTCGACTCCCAGCAAGTTGTTGCGGAGGAATCCCGGCTGCTGTATGTGGCCTCCACCCGCGCCCAGGAGAAGCTCATTGTTTCGGGCCACCTTTCCGGCTCAGCCGGAGCCTGGCGCGCCGCCGGTTGGATGGATCAGCTACTGGAGATTGTCGGCTGCGACGTCGACGAGGTGACCGCCTCGCCAGGAGCGTGGCTTGCGCTGGATCTCGGGGGTGGGGCGCAGGCCGCGCTTCGGGTGGCGGCCGAGGACGCCCCAGTCCGCCCGTGGCCAGGAGCAGGCCTTGCCTCCGAGTGGCCATCGTCCGAGGAGACCCCGCTCTACCCTCCGCTCATCGAGACGCTCTCTGAACAAGAGCTGGACGAGCCCGAAGAGGACGTCCGTCGTGACTGGCGGGCCACCGGGGAGCGCATCCGTCCGCCGGCCGCCGTCGTCGGCCTGATGGTCCATCGTGCCATCGAAGCAAGGCTGTTCCCCGGCGACGCGCGCCTGCCGCGCGAGCTTGAGTCTGTTGCGCTGGTCGAGGGCCTGGTCGATCGGCGACAGCGCGAAGCCGCCGTATCCGAGGCCAGCGTGCTACTCGGCCGGCTGCGTGATCATTCGCTCTGGGAGGAGATCTCGTCCGCCGACGAACGATTCCACGAGGTCCCATACACTCGCTCGCTGGGTGAGCGACATGTCGAGTCGGGAGTGATCGATCTTCTGTACCGGAGGGGGAGTGCGTGGCACTTAGTCGACTTCAAGGTGGATGAGCTAAGGGACCTCCCAGCACTGCAAGTCGCCGTAGGGAAATACCGGCGGCAAGTAGAACGATATACGCAGGCTGCAGCGACGCTTCTCGGCGTGCGGGCGCTGCCACGGCTTGTGTTTCTGGACTATCAAGGCGAAGTCCGGGTGGAACCCGTCGGCTAGTCGCTAGACCGGACGTGTCTTCGCGTGTTGATGGCCTCGCATGCCTGCGTCAAGATGTGCGCTGGACGGAACTCGATGGCGCCCGCCGGTTCCATGAAGTGCCCTACAGCCTGCCTCAGG
>MGUL01000163.1:0-1512 GCA_001800005.1 Elusimicrobia bacterium RBG_16_66_12
GGTCTCCAGCTCGCAAAAGGCTGCGCCGGCCGAGGATGCCGAGTCCGCCGCATCCGGATCCGCCGCGCTCTTCGACGGCACGGTCGAGATTGCGCGGCGCGGCGCGACGCCGGTACGCACCACCTTGGCTGAGCTGGCCGGCCTCCTAAGCTCCGATCCAACCCTCTTAACCGCGCTCAACAAGGACGGCAAGGTGCGCGTCGTGTTGGCCCGAGGCTCCGCCGCCCCGACGCGGGCCGTGCGCGATCGCCTCAGCACGCTCGGCGTCACCGCGTCGGTGCGCGTCGCGCGCGAGGGCGTCAGCCGCTGGGATAAGGTCAAGGGCTTTATCCGCTTCGATTGGCGCCTCCTGCTGCGCGCGCCGCAGATCCTGCGCGAGAGCTACACTAAGCCGAGCAAACAGGACTACGTCTATCTCGCGACCAAGACCTTCGGCCTGAACCTGGCGGTGCGCGCCGGCTTCGCCGCCGCCGCGGTCATGAAGGGCGACCTCACCCTCCTACGCGCCGTCGTCTCGACCGGCTGGTACCAGGGGCAGGATTCCATCTTCACCGTATTCGGCCAGACCTACATGAAGTTCCTGGGCCGCATGACGGGAATGCTCCAGATCGGGCAGGCCAAGGTCGGCGACCTGGCCTTCATCTACCTCCAGCTCTGCGGCCTCGAGTTCATCAACCGCCTCGTGCTGGGCCCCATCGGCCTGAACCCGCTCGTCTACACTTGGGACGGCCTGAGCCTGGTCTTCGTGAATATCCTGCAGGGCATGCTCTCAGGAGGCCCGCTGATCCCGGCCATCAACAAGATGCGCGCGGCCGGCGTGATCAGCGAGTCGGTCTCGATGCACCTCTATCAGCTGGCCAGCCTGACCATGCTCTTCGGCCTGGCCGCCTCCTTCGGCTACCAGCACCTCTACATGCTGCTGACCACCGCGACGATGATCGTCTCGTGGGGCGCCTACGCCTTCTTCGCCTTCGTCTACAAGGAGAAGGCGCCCAAGACGCCGGGGGCCAAACCGTGAGGAAGTTCCTTTCCTCCATACTAAGCGCGGCACTCCTCCTGGCGGTCTGGCCGGGCACGCAGGCCTTCGCCCAGCAGGTCTCCCGCCCGATCGTGCCGGTCCCAGGAGCCGCGGTCGCCGCCGGTTCCGCAGCATCCGGCATCGTCGCTCCCCTCTCGGGCCGCCTCCTCATCACGAATGCCGCGCCGACCGCATCGCTCCCGCTCGCCGCCATCACGGCTCGTCCAGCCGCACCCCTGACGGCCCCCATCCTCGCCGCTGCTCCAGTCCCGACTCGCGCCGCGGCCTTGCCGACGACGCCCGCCGACTCCGCGACAAGCACCCAAGCCGCCGAGATCGTGCAGGGCCCCGGCCGAAGCGCTCGTGCCCTGGGTCTGGCCGCGCGGCTGGCGCGGTTCCTCATCCCCGGGACCAAGCCCGAGCCGAGTCTCCCGGCGGACACCCCATCGCGCCTGGCCCAAGCGAGCCTCGACATCGACCCGGCCCGGACCTAT
>MGUL01000163.1:1525-1589 GCA_001800005.1 Elusimicrobia bacterium RBG_16_66_12
CTCGCCCGGGGATTGGCGCGACGAGACTCTCTACTCGGTCGTGCTCGACCGCTTCGCCAAGAGC
>MGUL01000163.1:1595-3255 GCA_001800005.1 Elusimicrobia bacterium RBG_16_66_12
GCCCGCCCCGTCGGCGACCCGGAGAACGGGCTCACCCGACACGGCGGAGACCTCCGAGGCGTCATCGAGAAGCTCGACTACATCAAGGGCTCGGGTGTCACGACGATCCTGGTCTCGCCCGTCACAGTGACGGTTCCCGAGGCCTACCACGGCTACGCGCCGGTGCACTTCCTCGCGGTGGACCCTCATCTCGGCACCATGGCCGACTTCAAGGAACTGGTCGCGAAGGCTCACGCGCGAGGACTGCGCGTCGTGCTGGACTGGGTCGTCAACCATACCGGCCCCGTCTTCGAGTACACGGACGGCAAGACTCAGTGGACGGGCGACGGCAAGCCGGGCCCGATCGAATGGACGAATCCGCTGGCGCCCGCCGACCTTAAGGCCGAGGATTTCAGCCGCAAGCGCGTGATCACGGACTGGAACGACCGCGACCAGGCCACGCAGGGAGACTTCCCGCCCAACTACCGCCATTTCGCCAGCGACCGGGCCGAGACGCAGGACAAGCTGATTCACATCGCGCAGTGGTGGATAAAGGAGACCGATATCGACGGTTTCCGCCTCGACGCGGTCCGCCACGTGGCCCACGGATTCCTGCCCATCTTCTCGAAGAGTATCCACGAATACGCGGCCAAGCTCGGCAAGACGAACTTCCTGATGCTCGGCGAGAACTCGACCGGCATCGACGCCGAGATGAGGCCCTATCTAGAGAACGGCTCGCTCAACACGCTTTACAACTACCCCGCCTTCCGCCGCGAGAACGCCGCGCTCCACGGCCAGGGCGCCACGCGCGCCATTGAGGACAGCCGCGCGGCCTCGCAGGCCGGGCTCGGCGATGCCGCCGACCGTCTCGTGCGCTTCATCGACCTGCACGACACGTACCGCTTCCTGCTCTCCGACACGCCGGGGCAGCTCCTAAAGACCGCGCTCGGCTACCTGATGCTCAGCGCCGGCATCCCTCTGGTCTACTACGGCACCGAGCAAGCCTTCCGCCAGTTGCGCGGCCGCCTGACGCCCGAGGGCGGCGACCTGCCCGCCGACCCGCAGAACCGCGAGGACATGTTCGAAGGCGGCCGTTACAAGTCCGAGAGCTCCGCCGGCGACAAGTTCGACGCGGCCTCGCCGGTCTACCGCTTCCTGCGCGCGCTCTCCGACCTCCGCAAGTCCTTCCCGGCCCTGCGCCGCGGCGCGCAGTACGCGCGCTACTCGGACCCGAAGGGGGCCGGAGTCTACGCCTTCAGCCGCATCCATGATGGTCAGGAGGTCCTGGTGGTCCTCAACACCTCTGGGGCTTCGCGCTCCGCGGACATGTGGGTGGACGCGGGCATCACTCCCGCCGGGACCGTGATCGAGGACGCCCTCACCCCCGGATACAAAGCCCGCGTCTACGGCAGCGGCGGCAGCTCCCGCGTCAACATCGACGTGCCGCCCTTCGGCGTGCGCGTGCTGGTCCGCCCGGCGCGATGAGCCTGGACAGCTGGCTCGGCCGGACCATCTACTTCGTCCTGCTCGACCGCTTCCAGAACGGCGACAAGTCCAACGACGATCAGGGGCACGGCGAGTATGACCCGAAGGACAACGACTGCTTCCAGGGCGGTGACCTCAAGGGCCTGACCCGCAAGCTCCCCTACATCCGGCGCATGGGCTTCGACGCGCTGTGGCT
>MGUL01000163.1:3269-6119 GCA_001800005.1 Elusimicrobia bacterium RBG_16_66_12
ACAACCAGTGGATCAACCCCGCCAACCGCACGCGCGGCTACCACGGCTACTGGGCCTACGACTTCACGAGGATCGACCCGCATTTCGGGACGCTCGAGGACTATCAGAACCTGGTCTCCGAGGCGCATAAGCTCGGCATCCGCGTCATCCAGGACATCGTCGTCAACCACACGGGCAACTTCTTCACGGTGACCGAGGACGGCTTCGACCCCGCGCGACCCGAGCTGAACTGGAAGCCGTCCGGCGACGCGCCCGAGGCCCCGCACGACCCCGTCTTCCGCATGAACGACCCGCGCGACCCGGAGCACAAGCGCGCGGCGGTCTACAACTTTATGCCCAACATCGTCGATTTCCGGGAACGCGGCCAGACATTGACGCGCGCGATGGGCGACCTCGACGACATCAACCTCCTCAACCCGATGGCCGCCGAGCGCATGAAGGAGATCTACCGCTACTGGATCGAAGAGGCGGGCGTGGACGCCTTCCGAGTGGACACGGTCTATTACACCCCGGAGGAGTTCTACGACGGCTTCCTCTACGACGAGGACTCGCGCAGCCCCGGCGTCAAGCGCTTCGCGGCGCGCAAGGGGATCAAGGACTTCCTCGTCTTCGGCGAGGTCTGGAGCTACGACTACAAGGCGATCGGCCGCTACCTGCGCCGCGGGAGGTCGCCGCGCCTGGACTCGGCGGTGGACCTCCCCTTGAACGAGGCGCTGACCCAGGTCTTCTACCGCAAGGCCCCGACCGAGGCTCTGCGCGCGGCGCTCACGGCCAAGCGATCCAACCCCGCGCTGTGGGTCAACTTCCTCGACAACCACGACGTCGAGCGCATGCACTCCCGCGCCGGCTGGCCCGCGGTGCGCCAGTCGTTGACGGCCCTCTTCGCCTTGCCCGGCCTGCCCTGCGTCTACTACGGCACCGAAGCGGGCTTCACCCTCGCGCGGCAGAACATGTTCGCCGAGAAACACTTCCGCGGGAACACGCCGACCGCCAAGCACCTCAAAAACCTAATTGCCTTCCGAAAGAAACACCCGACTCTCGCCCGCGGCACCGTCGTGCTCGGCACGACCGCCCACGCAGAGGGGGCCCTCTCATGGGAAGTCGTTCATGGCGAGAAGAGGTATGTTTGTGTGTTCAACACTTCCCCCGACCGTGTCCTCTTTGCGATAGGCGAGCCGAAGGGGGCCTTTGAGACAGTGTTGTCATCCCACCCCGCCGATTTCCGCTGCCGGACCTTGGTGCTGGCCCCCGAGTCATATCTGATCCTCCGCCGCGCCCCCGCGACGCCCGCGCCCCGCTTCAAGCCCCACGCCTCGGTCCGCCTCCAGCCGCTCTCCGCCAATGTGCTGCGCGACGAGTTCACGCTGTGCTTCGCGCTGGGGCGTCCCAAACGCGCCGCCGAGTTGGCCCTGCTCTGCGACGGCAATTACGACCGCCGCATTAAGGTCGCTGACCCGGCCTCGGGGACTTTCCGCATGAGCGCGCGGGAGTTGGGCAACGGCCGGCACCGCCTGCGCCTGATGGCGCGCGACAAGGGCGGCGCGCTCGTCCTCTCCGAGGAGCACGAGGTCCTGGTGCGCAACCCGTACAAGACCCTCGTCAAGCTCGAGGTCCCCGAGGAGCACAAGGGCGGCCCGGGCGGACGCATCCGCCCCCCGTCCGAGCCCAGCTACGCGGGCCAGCTCTCGATGCGCGGCGTGAAGGCCTCCACCAGCGGCCGCGACCTGCGCCTCGAGATCGCGATGGCCAACGTGACCAAGGACTGGAACCCGCCCAACGGCTACGACCACGTCTACTTCCACGTCTTCTTCGACTTCCCGGGCCACCGCGGCAAGCGCTTCTTCCCAAAGCTCGACTACGCGCGGCCGGACTTCGACTTCAACGCGGGCTTCCTGCTCTACGGCTGGGGCAGCCGCTCCTTCACGGCCAAGGACTCGACGCCCGACTCCTACGGCTCGCCGCTGATCGGCGAGGTCGAGCAGTCGGCCGACGTCGCCAAGAAGACCGTGACCTTCACCTTCTCCGACCGCCTCTTCGACTGCCTGCGCGCTCTCTCCGGCGCCAGGGTGTTCATCTCCACCTGGGATGGCTACCTGGGCGAAATGCGCGCCATCGCGCCGAAGGCCGAGGACTGGAACTTCTCGGTCGCCGACGGCGGCCCCACGCAGGCCCCTAAAATCTACGACCACATCCTCCTGACCCTGTGAGCCCACCCATGGACACCTCCTCCGACCTCTTCATCCTCGCGTTGGACCGCGACGCCGCCGGCAGGACCGAGCGCGTCTACTTCGCGGTCTCCCACAGCGAACTGGGCTCCGGCGCCAAGCCGCGCCGCATCACGGAGGTCCTGGAGGTGGAAGCGGTAGGCGACGGCAGGATCGTGGTCGCGCTCTCCCCGACCAAGACCTACGCCGAAGGCATGGGCGGCGGCACCTCCGAGCGCTCCCCCGAGGACCGGCGCTTCATCCGCGCCCTCAAGAGCCGATTCCCCGGACGCATCACCTGCACGTTGATCGGCCAGGAAGGCAAGTCGGCCTCGGGCTCCGAGGGGCCGAGGGGCTTCGTGGAGTTCAAGCCTGAGATGCTCAGGCAGGCGTCCGAGATGCTGCGCTCCTGCTGGACGAAGCCTAACCGCCAGGACTACATGTACCTGGTCACGAAGACCTTCGGCCTCAACCTGGTCGTGCGCGTGGTCTTCATGATCCTGCCCGTCCGCACCGGAGGCCTCAACCTCCTGCGTGCCGCCTTGGCGCTCACCTGGTACCAGCTGCAGGACACCATCTTCACGATCTTCGGCCAGACCTACATGAAGTTTTTAGGGCGCATGACGGGAATGCTCCGCGTGGGGCC
>MGUL01000163.1:6129-7987 GCA_001800005.1 Elusimicrobia bacterium RBG_16_66_12
GTCTACGTGCAGCTCTGCTTCTTCGAGTTCCTCAACCGCCTCGTGCTCGGCCCTCTCGGCATGAACCCGCTGGTTTACACCTGGCACGGCATGGGCCTGATCTTCCTGAACATCATCCAGGGCATGGTCTCGGGCGGGCCTCTGATCCCGGCCATCAACAAGATGCGCCGCGCGGGCGTCATCAGCCACTCGACGATGATGCACTTCTACCAGCTCTCGAGCCTGACGATGCAGTTCGGCCTGTTCGCGAGCTTCGGCTACCAGAAGTTCTACTTCCTGCTGACGACCGCCACTTTGGTCCTGTCGTGGGGCTCCTACGCGGTCTTCTCGGTCTTCTTCCAGGACGAGCCCGGCGTGAGCGACCCGGACCTCGCCACGCGCCTGGACGCGGCCGCGCGACTGGCGCACTGAGTCAGCGCCGCTTCTTCAAGACCCCATCGAACTGGGGCCGTCATTCTTCCTCATTGATGAGGTGGGATGCAGCGCGCCCGCCGGCATCGTCGTTCTTCAGATGCGCGCCCTTCGTCTCCAGAATGTAGAGATGGCTCGCGCCGTCATGGGTATTTGATTCCGTGAAGACGAAGTCGGGATAGATCTTGTGTTTGCGCCAGCCTTGGACCCTTTTCCTGGGTGCCGAGAAGCGGACCAAGCCCGACGCCTATGTCGGCCGCCTCGCCGATAGCCCGACAGACGATAGCCCGCACTTGTCGGCGAACACCTCGGCTGTTATAATATCTCCATGACTTATCAGCGCTACTTCGAGAAGCGCCTCGGCAAGGCCGGCGTGAAGCGCCTTTCTCCCGCCTGGAAGCGCCACATCAAGCGCATCGACTCCCTCCCCAAGCCCATCAAACCCATCACCGCCCGTCGCATCAGCGAACTGGCCGGTGCCTAAACGCGTCTTTTTCCTCGACACAAGCACCATCGTCCATCGCTACGTCACCCCGAAGGAAGACGCCTGCTCCAAGCTCATCCGCCGCCGCATCGATCGGCTCTTCACCGACGCCGCCGAGCACCCGAACTCCATCGTCCTGCAGATTCCCAACATCTGCATGGCCGAATGCGCCGGCGCCTTTGCGCGGTTGTGTTTCGAGGAAAGGATTTACGGCTCCGGAGAAAAAGCGAAGCTCGCATTCTGGAGCCTCCGCGAGGCGCTGCTCAAGGATGTGAAAACCTCCCGCCTTGTCCATTCATACGAGCTCAAACGGCTTCATTTCATCGACATCGAAGACATCTTCGTTCGCGACCATGAGCTGGCCGCCCCGCGCGGTGAGAAACATCTCAGTTCGCACGATGCGCTGATCCTGTCCATGGCCAACGAATACCGCCTGGCCCATTCCGCCGACAGGACGAAGATCGTCACCGACGACCGCCGCATCGCCGACTTCTGCCGCTCGGCCGGAGACGCTTTCCCCGAAGCCGTCCGCATCTCCACGCAGAACCCGCTTTAGCGGGCCGGCTTCGCGGCCTTCTCCAGCTCGCGCCGCGACTCATCCGCGCGGCCGACCGCGGCCAACGCCCGCGCGTAGTTGCGGCGAATCTCCGCCGAGCCGGGGTCCAACGCCAGCGCCGTCTCGAAGAGCGGGATCGCCTCGGGGCAGCGGCCTCGCTGACACAGATCCACGGCCTGATTGTTGAGGGCCTGCCCGGGGTGATACCCCAGACCCGGGTTGACCCGAAGAAGATTGCCCAGGCTCTGCCGGGCCAGGGGATCCCGCGGGTAGATCCGGAGATGCTCGCGCAATCGCTGAGCCGCCTCCTCGACGCGGCCTTCCTCATAATAGACGGCGGCGAGATTCAGGCGCGCGACGGAAGACCTGGGGTCCACGGCGAGCACATGGGTCCAAAGACTGATGGA
>MGUL01000163.1:8062-18397 GCA_001800005.1 Elusimicrobia bacterium RBG_16_66_12
ACGCGCGCTGGAGGCCGCGGCCTGAAGAGAGACCACGCTCCAGCGCCCACGCCGCGGCGGGAGCCAGGCCCATGAAGGCCTGATAGGCGTGCGTGTTCATCGCGAAGACCGGACCGTCGTTGGTGAGCGCCAGGGGCGGAAGGATGCTCACGAGATAGGCGGCGCCGATGACGGGAAGCGCGGGCCAACGCCGGCACAAGAGAACGAGGGCCGCCAGCAGCGCCGCGACGAGCGCCGCCGCGACGAAGAAGGAGAGCCCGAGCGGGTTGTCCGACCCGTCGATCGCATAGAGCGGCACGAGCTCGGCCGGGACGATGAACTTCTTGAGATAGAGGAGGAGTCCGACGCAGGCCTCATAGGGACGGACCGCGAGATGCGCGTAGCCCGCGGCGTGCTTGGCCTTCGCGTTGATCCAGACCGCCAAGAGAGCCGGGAAAAGGAAAAACGCTTTTTCAAGGAGCACCCTCCTCGGCGCTGTCGTCAACCGGCGCAATGGATAGACGTCCAGCGCGAGGAGGATCACCGGCAGTCCGGCGGCCTTCCAGCGGCAGAGCAGCGACAGGCACAGGAAGAGCCAGGACGCGGCCAGGAAGCGCCGGCCTCTTCCTGCTTCGAGATAAAGACGGAGGCAGAGCAAGGCGAAGAAGGCCGCCATCAGGTCGGAGAGGTTCGTGGCCCAGGCCGCGGATTGGGCGAAGAGCGGGTGCAGGGCCCACAGCAGCGTTCCCGCGGCCGCGGCCGCGGGTCCCCAGCGCCGGCGAGAGAAGCCCGGCTGGGCCGCCTCGAGGAGCGCCAGCGAGACCGACCAGAGAAGGGCCGCGTTCGCCGCGTGGCAGAGCCAGGTCGCGGCGTGGTAGGGCGCCGGCGCCAGGCCCCATATGCGGTAGAGGACCGCGTACGCGAGCCAGACGAGCGGCTGATAGCTGGTCATGTGCAGGCTCGCGAACATCTCCCGCAGACGGGCCGTGTCGAGGCCCCGGATCAGAGGATTGCGGATGATCATCTCCGGGTCGTCCCAGTTGACGAAGCCGCCGGAGAGCGCGCCCGAGAAGACGAGCAGCGGCGCGGCCCCGCAGATAAGGCCCCACAAGAGAAGGCGCCGCTCCCGGCCGTGCATGGCCTAAAGATTACCATAGCGGAAATTGCTAATCTCGTGCATACTGTGAAAGACCAGATCACTCCCGCCTTCATCCGCGCCATACCGAAGTCCGACCTGCACCTGCATCTCGACGGCTCGATGCGGCTGCCCACCTTGATCGAGCTGGCCCGCAAGGGCAAGGTCAAGCTCCCCTCCTTCTCGCAGGCGGGGATGCGCACGCTCGTCTTCAAGGACGCCTACAAGGACCTGCCCGATTACCTGCACGGCTTCATGTACACCTGCGCGGTGCTCCAGGACCTCGACAACCTCGCGCGCGTCGCGCAGGAGCTCGTCGAGGACAACCTGGCCGAGGGCGTGCGCTACATCGAAGTCCGCTTCGCCCCCCAGCTCCATGTCACGCCCACGACCACGGTGCGCGACATCGTGGCCGCGGTCAACAAAGGGCTGGAGGCGGGCGCCAAGGCCCATAATTCCTCCAAGAGGGTCCGCGCCGGAGACGACGTCCCGTTCCACTACGGGATGCTCCTCTGCGCGATGCGCCGCTTCAAAAAAGGGATGTCCCCTTACTACGCGGACCTCCTGCGCCTGATGGAGCACGCGCCCAAGGACGAGGTCTACGCCGCGGCCTCCCTGGAGCTGGCGCGCGCCGCCGTCGAGCTCTCCCGCGAGGGCCTGCCCGTCGTGGGCTTCGACCTCGCCGGCGAGGAGGCGGGCTATCCGCCCGCCGATCACTGGGCCGCCTATCAGTACGCCCACAACCACTTCCTGCGCAAGACCGTCCACGCCGGCGAGGCCTACGGCCCCGAGTCCATCTGGCAGGCCATCACCCAGTGCCACGCCAACCGCATCGGCCACGGGACCTTCCTCTTCGCGCACGAGATGATCAAGGATCCCTCGATCAAAGACCGCAAGCGCTACGTGGAAGACTTGGCCAACTACCTCGCCGGCCAGCGCATCGGCCTGGAGGTCTGCGTCACGAGCAACCTGCAGACCATCCCCTCCATCAAGTCCATCGCCGAGCACCCGATCAAGAAGATGATCGACTACGGCCTGTCGGTCAGCGTCTGCACGGACAACCGACTGATCTCCAACACGACGGTCTCGCGCGAGCTGGAGCTGGTCGTCAAGCACGCGGCCCTGACGCGCGAGCAGCTGCGCAAGCTGGTCGTCGCCGGCTTCAAGGGAGGATTCTTCCCCGGCAGCCACAACGACAAGCGCCAGTTCGTCTCCGCGGTCCTCAAGCGCTTCCGCGCGCTGGAGAGCGAGATGATCCCCGCAGCCGTCAAGTCCGGCGCTGCCCGCTGACCATCTCATTGGCAAATCTGTTTCATACCGCTGAACAGCCCCCCTAGGAGTTCTGATGTCAAAATGGTACGCTGACGCTGTGGAGATAATTTTTCCGTTAGTACTTATTATCGCATCTTCGTCCTGCCGGCGAGATTCGATCGAGGTGCGGCAGGTCCCCAAAGAGACGGCCTCCCCCATGGCGATGCCCCCTGACGGATCCATGCCGTCGGGGATGATCGATGCCCCGCCCCCCGCCTCCGGCGTGAGCTGGACCGCGCCCGCGGGCTGGAAGGAAGAGCCCGGCAACGGCATCCGCCTGGCGACATTCGTGCCTCCCCAGGATCCAGGGAAATCCGAAGCGACGGTCGTGGCCCTGCCCGGAGAGGCCGGCGGAGAGCTGGCCAACGTCAACCGCTGGCGCGGCCAGATCGGCCTCGCCCCCATCGACGCGGTCGTCCTGACAGCGGCGCGCCAGGGCGTGAAGTCGCGCCTCGGCACCGTGGTGGTCTACGATTTCACCGGCGAGGGGACGAACAGATCCCGCATCGTCGCCGGCCTGATCCAGGTCGGCGGCACTACCTGGTACTTCAAACTGATGGGCGACGAGAAGGCGGTCGGCAAGAACAAGGCCGCCTTCATCAAGCTCCTCGAGGGGCTCCAGAAAGATGCGTCCTAACACGCCCTGGCGGCGGCTGGTCGCCGCGCTGAGTTCGATGCGGCTCACCTTGGTCTGTCTGGGGCTGATGATGGCCCTCACGGTCATCTGCACTTTGGCCCAGGTCCCCTTGGGGACTCACGTCGCCGTCGACCGCACCATCCGGACCTTCCTGGTCTGGTGGCAGCCCGAGGGCAGCTCCCTCCAGATCCCCGTCTTCCCCGGCGGCGGGATGGTCGGAGCGCTGCTGTTCATCAACCTATCCCTGGCTCAGTTCATGAAGCTGGAGTGGAGCCGGCGCAAGTTCGGCCTCTGGGTGTCCCACCTCGGCCTGGCCTTGCTCTTCGTGGGAGAGTTCTCCACCGCCTTCTTCCAGGTCGAGAGCCACATGCCCATCGAGATCGGCCAGACCCGGGACTACACCGAGGACTATCGCCGGCTCGAGCTGGCCGTCGTGGACACGACCGACTCGGAACGCGATGCGCTGACCTCCATCCCCGAGTCCATCGTCAAGGCCGGCGGCGAGATCGCGCACCCGTCGCTTCCCTTCATGCTGAGGGTCAAGCGCTACCACGAGAATTCCCAGTTCCACATGCGCGGGCCCACGGACCCGCCCTCCGAGGCGACGCTCGGGGTCGGAGCCAGCCTTCATATGCACCCGGAGCCGCCCGTCTCGGGAGAAGGCGAGCAGAACGCGGCCTCCGCCCTCGTGGAGGCCGTCGCCCCCGACGGGCGCAGCCTGGGGATCCTGTGGCTGTCCAACGCCCTCGGAGCGCCCCAAGGCTTCATCACCGAGGGCCGGACCTTCAGCCTGTCGCTGAGGGCACGCCGCTACTACCTGCCTTTCTCCCTGACGCTCAAGGAGTTCCACCACGACAAGTACGCGGGCACGAACATCCCGAAGAACTTCTCGAGCCTGGTCCGCCTGAGCGATGCCGGCCGCGGCGAGAACCGCGACGCGCTGATCTCGATGAACAACCCGCTGCGCTACGGCGGCAAGGCCTTCTACCAGGCCAGCTTCGGCAAGAACGACACGCTGTCCGTGTTCCAGGTCATCCAGAACCCGGGCTGGCTGATCCCGTATCTCTCCTGCATCCTGGTGTCCCTCGGCATGCTGATCCACTTCGGACTGAAGCTCGCCGGCGCCATGGGAGGCTCCAAATGAGACGCTCTTACTCCATGCTCGCCGCCTCGTTCGTCGCCGGGCTCCTGATCGCCGCCGGGCCGCTCTTCTCGCGCGGCTCCAAGGCCGATCTCGACGTGCGCGGCTTCTCGCGCCTGCCCCTGCTCGAAGGCGGGCGCATCAAGCCCATCGATTCCTTCGCGCGCAACTCCCTGCTCGTGATCCGCGGCCAGCAGAGCCTGCCCGTCGACAAGCATCGTCTCACCGCGGCGCATTGGCTGCTGGACTCGATGTTCCGGCCTGAAGCCGCGGACACCTATAAGGCCTTCGTCATCGACGACCCCGACGTGCTGGGCCTGCTGGGCCTGGAGCGCGGCAAGGAACGGCGCTTCGCCTACTGGCAGGTCGAGCCGAAGCGCGAGGAGATCCGCGCTCAGGCCGAGCGCTCCCACAGGGTGGAGTCCGGCCGCCGCTCCCGCTTCCAGACCGCGGTCGCCAACCTCGACTCGCGCCTCGAGCTCTACGAACGCATCAAGAACACGGTGATGGTCAACGGTGCCGACGACCCCGTCAGGGAGTTCGAGTCCTTCGTCAAGCTGCTGCCCTCCGCGCTGAAGGCGATGCACGGGTCGGCCAAGGCCTCGGCCGCCGACCAGAAGGCGACGAAGTCCCTGACGGAGATGCTCGACCGCTACCGCTTCCTGGCCTCGGCCGCGGCCTTCAAACCCCTGCCGCCGCGAGCCGGAGAACACCCCGACGAGTGGACCAACGTCGGCGAGGCGGCGATGAGCCCCGCGGCGGCGGCCGACCCGCACCCGGGCCTCTACGCCTACGCCCGCATGGCCCAGGCGTATAAGGATTCCGAGCCCGCCGCCTTCAACGACGCGCTGCGCGCCTTCGAGGTCTGGCTCCGCCGAGAACGCCCCGAGGCGCTCTCCAGCGCCCGCTCCGAGGAGATCTTCAACCGGGCGCAGCCCTTCGTCTCGGGCATGACGCTCTATGTGATGGCGCTGCTGGCCGTCTGCCTATGGTGGGCCACCCGGCGCGCCGAGGTCCAGTCCGTCTCGACGGGCCTGCTCGGCGCCGCGGTCCTGGTGCACACGCTCGGCCTGTGCGCGCGCGTCATCCTGCAGGGCCGCCCGCCGGTGACCAACCTCTACTCCTCGGCCGTCTTCGTGGGCTGGGTCGCGGCCCTGCTCGGGCTCTTCGCGGAGCGCTTCCACAAGAAGGGCTTCGCCGCCGCGGGAGGAGCCCTCGTCGGCTTCTGCTCGCTGCTCGTCGCGCACCACCTCGGCAGCTCGGGCGACACGATGGAGATGATGCGAGCGGTGCTGGACTCGAACTTCTGGCTGGCCACGCACGTGGTGACCATCACGATCGGCTACGGCGCGACCTTCCTGGCCGGCGCGCTGGGCGTCTCCTGGATCGTGCGTCTGCACTTCGTCAAGAAGCACGACGCCGAGACCAGCAAGGCCCTGACGGGCCTGACCTACGGCGTGATCGCCTTCGGCCTCTTCTGGACCTTCGTCGGGACCGTGCTGGGCGGCATCTGGGCCGACCAGTCCTGGGGACGCTTCTGGGGCTGGGACCCGAAGGAGAACGGCGCGCTGCTCATCGTCCTCTGGAACGCCGCCATCCTGCACGCGCGCTGGACCGGCGCCATCCGCGATCGCGGCATCATGGTGATGGCCGTCCTCGGCAACGTGGTCACCTCGCTGTCCTGGTTCGGCGTGAACATGCTCGGCGTGGGCCTGCACTCCTACGGCTTCATGGACAAGGCCTTCTGGTGGCTGGTCGCCTTCGCCGCCGGGCACTTCCTGATCGCGACCCTGGCCCTGCTGCCGCCGCGCTTCTGGACGGCCGACAAAGCCTGATCAGCGCGGCGGGCAGGGGCTTCAGGCCGAGGCTGACGCGCCGCCTTCCAGCCGGCTGGCCTCCGCTTTCAGGCGCTGCAGGTCGATCTTCCCGGTGCCGAGCAGGTGGAATTCCTCCACGCGGTGGAAGTTCTCCCGGTCCGGGATCCAGAGCTTGGGCAGGCCGAGGGCGGAGACCTTCTTCAGGAGCGCGTCGATGTCGAGGTCTCCCTTGTAGAGCACGACGAGCCTTTCCCCGCGCCGGTCGTCCGGGACCCCCGCGACGCTGAAGGCTGGCTCGAGCGCCCCGAGGGCGTCCTGCAGGCTCTCCTCGACCATGATGTGCGGGACCATCTCGCCGCCGACCTTGGAGAAGCGCGAGAGGCGGTCGGTGAGCGTGACGAAGCCGTCTTCGTCGATGCGCGCGATGTCGCCCGTCGCGTAGTAGCCGTCCCGGAGGACCTCGGCCGTCTTGGCCTCGTCGCCAAGGTAGCCCTTCATCACGTTGGGGCCCTTGACCAGCAGCAGCCCGGGCTGACCGGCGCCGAGCTCCTTGCCCGTCTCCGGGTCGACGACCTTCATGAATACGCCGGGCAGAGGCTGGCCGACCGTGCCGAGCTTGGTCCCCGTCTGCTTGATGCCGGGCCAGGCGATGTCCGGGATGTTGAGCGCGGCGACCGGGGAGAGCTCGGTGGTGCCGTAGCCTTCGAGTGGGGTCACCCCGTACTTCTCGACGAAGGCCTTCGCGACTTCCTCGCGCAGCTTCTCGGCGCCGACGACGACGTAGCGCAGGGTCTTAAACTTCGCGGCCTCGACGCGGCGGAGGTAGGCCAACAGGAAGGTCGGCGTGCCGAGCAGCGCGGTCGCGCGCGTCTCCGACACGAGCTTGCCGATGGTTCGCGCGTCGAGCGGGTTGAAGTGGTAGACCGCGCCCATGCCCAGCCGCAGGGGCAGCCAGAGCGTCGCGGTGAAGCCGAATGAATGGAAGAAGGGGAGGACCCCCAGCATCTTGTCGTCGGGGCCAAGGGCGATAACCTGGGCCACGGCCTCGATGTTGGCCAGGATGTTCTCGTGCGTGAGCATGACGCCCTTCGGCGTGCCGGTCGAGCCGCTGGTGAACATGATGGTCGCGATCCGGTCCAGCGGCCCGCGCGCCTTGGCGAAGGCCGTGCGCTCCAGCACGAACGACGGCGTCGCGAGGAACGCCGCGGCCGTCAGCGCCTTGGAGACCTTCCCGACGGTCGGCGCGGCGTCCTCGAGGTACACCTTCCGTTCGGACGGCTCCCAACCGATCTTCTCGAGGAAGCGGCGCGAGGTCACGACCGTTTCGATCTCGGCCTTCGCCAGACAGGCGTCGACGACGTCCTTCGACGCGGTGTAGTTGAGGTTGATCGGGACCTTGCCGCGCAGGGAGAGGGCGACGTTGGCCAGCGCCCCGCCGACGGACGGCGGCAGCATCACCGCGATGCGCTCGCGTTCCCCGATGAGGGGCTCCAGGGCCCGGCCCAGCAGGTGCGCCCCGGCCAGGGCGGAGAGGGCGTTGAGCGAGGTTCCCGACGAGTCGGCCAGGCAGGGCGCGAAGGGGCGGCGCTTGGCCGCGCGCGCGAAGGCCAGGGGCAGGGGCGGCGAATCGGCCAGGCGGTGGCGGAAGGCCTCAGCCCCCAGAGCTAGGATCGCATGGCGGACCTCGAAGGCGGTGGCGGTCGCGGGAAGGGGCGTTCCGAAGCTGACCGCGACGCGGTAGGGGATGCGGCGCGGCCATTTGAAGAGGAGTCGCCCTTCGGAGAAGCTGAATAGGCTGCCCCAGACCTGGTCGAGGTGGACCGGCACGATCGGGACGCTGGCTCCTTCCACCATGCGCTCGAAGCCCTTCTTGAAGCGCTGCATCTGGCCGTGCCGGGAGATCTCGCCCTCCGCGAAGATGCACACCGACTGCCCGGAGAGCATGTACTCACGCGCGCGGCGGAAGGACTCGGCCAGGGCCTTAGGGCCGTCGCCGCTCGAGATCGGGATGCAGCCCATCGCGCGGAAGAACCAGCCCGCGACGGGCAGGTCGTAGAAGGCGCGCAGCATCAGGAAGCGCGTCAGGCGCTGGTTGGCCATCGTGATGAGGACGGCGTCGACGAAGGAGACGTGGTTGGAGACGAGCAGGACAGGGCCTTCGAGCGGGACGTTCTCGCGCCCGACGACGCGGATCGAGTAGAGCCCGTGCGCGAACGGCAGCAGCAGCACGCGCATGAAGAAATCGGGCAGCCGGCGCAGCAGCTCGAAGGCGACGACGGCCGACATCGCCGCGGACACGAGGAAGACCTGCCCCGGGTGGAGATGGAACTTCGCGTCGAGCGCCCAGAGCGCGGCCGAGGCGATCAGGATGGCGGTGAAGCAGAGGAAGTTGCCGGTGGCCAGCACGCGCCCGCGCTCGGCGGCCGGGCTGCGCTGCTGGATATAGGCCTGCAGCGGCACCGCGAAGAAGCCCGCCGAGAGGCCGGTCATCAGCAGGTCGACGATGACGCGGTGCGGCGAGGCGTAGGCGAAGCCCAGGTCGAAGGCGAAGGCGACCAGGCCGACGCCGCCCAGCGGGACCAGCCCCAGTTCGACCTGGCCGCTGGAGAGGCGGCCGGCCACGAAGGAGCCCAGGCCGATGCCCAGCGCCAGCACGATCTGGAAGCGGCCGCAGGCCGCCTCGTCGAGGCCCATCAGGCGCGTGCCGTAGACCAGCAGGTTCATCTGCAGGAGGGCGCCCATAAACCAGAAGAAGGCCGACGCGTAGGTCGCCAGGTTCACGCCGGGCAGCCGCGCCAGGTCGCGCAGGTTGTCGCGCGTGCGCGCGAACACGTTGAACGCGAGGCGCGCGCCGGCCTTCGCGGGGGGCGTCGCCGGGACCGCGAGCGCGGCCAGGAGGCCCGCGACGCCGACGGCGGCCAGGACCAGCGCCGCCCAGGCCGGCTGGGCGTGGAAGCGGCGCGTCATCTCGGCGGCGCAGGCCGTGCCCAGCACGATCGCACCGAAGGTGGTCATCTGCACCAGGCCGTTGGCGTTGGAGAGGTCCTCGTCGCTCACGAGTTCCGGCAGGATCGCGTACTTCACCGGCCCGAAGAAGGCGGAATGCACGCCCATCAGGAAGAGCAGTCCGAGCAGGGCCGGCACGTTGCGCGCGGCTAGGGCGGGCGCGGCCGCCAGCAGCAGGACGGGCTCGGCGGCCTTAAAGAGTACCAGCAGGCGCGACTTGCTCCAGCGGTCGGCCGCATCGCCGGCCAGCGTCGAGAAGAGCAGGAAGGGGAGGATGAAGAGCCCGCCGGCCGCCGCGATCAGCGCCGGCGCGTGCTGTGGCTCGAGCGTCACGGCCAGTAGGGCCACGAAAGTCTTGAAGGCGTTGTCGTTGAAGGCCCCCAGGGCCTGGGCCACAAGGAAGGCGGCGAAGCGCGGCTCGCCGAACGCGGCCTTGAGGCGCGGCGCGCTCACGGAGCTCCCTGCGCGGCCTCGCGCTCCAGCGCGGCGCGCCGCTCCCAGGAGCCCGGGTGCGTGCGGAAGTAGTCGGTGAGCCCCTCGGCGGCGACCTCTCTGGGACCGCGCTTGAAGCGGTCGTCGACGCGCAGGCCGAGGGCGTCGAAGACGCGCAGGCCCGCGCGGGGGTCGCGGCGGCGCGCGCGCATCAGGCGCACGGCGTAGGCGTCGGCCTCCAGCTCCTGGACGGAGCTGAAGTGGATCGAGGCGAAGAGACGCGCGACCGAGGCGACCCCGCCCAGGACCGCCGTCACCGGGTCGCGCGCGCCTTGGCGCAGGCGGTAGGCGTCGGCGCAGTGTCCCAGCTCGACGTGCCCGATCTCGTGGCCGAGGACGAAGAGCAGGGCGTCTCCGTCGTCGCCGAGGCGCGTCAGCAGAGGCTCGGTCCCGTAGACGAACCCGCCTGGGAGGGCGAAGGCGTTGAGCCCGCCCTGCGGCGTGGTGCGGAAGGCGTAGCGTCCGCGGAAGCGCGCCACGAGCGGCGCGGACGCGGCGTCGCCGCCGAACTCGCGCCAGCGCGCGGCCAGCGTCGCGGCCGGGGTCCCGGGCGCCGGTTCGCTCGCGGCCAGACGCCGGTCCAAGTCCTCGCCGAAACGCCGCTCCTCTTCCGGGCTCAGCGGGAAGACGACCCCCGCGGCGCGGTCGATGCCCTTCGCCTGCTCCGCGACGGCGCGCGACATGGGCAGGAGGCTCTCGCGGCTGCGGGAGGGTCCGCGGGAGAGGAGGAAGGAGATGGCCAGAGCCGCGCTAACGAGGAGGACCGGGAGGGCTTTCTTCATGATCCGTGGAGCCGGCGCGGACGTACAGGCTCGAG
>MGUL01000164.1:0-265 GCA_001800005.1 Elusimicrobia bacterium RBG_16_66_12
TTGGGCTGGCGCTGGGCGTGACAGCGGAAGGGGAAGCCGAGGGCGACGGGGTGAGGGTCGCGATTGGGGTGGGGGACGGCGGCGGGGGAAGCGTGGGCTCAGGCTGGGCTGTGAGTTCCTCCGGCGGGACGGTGACGCTGATGGCGGGGAGGGGGCGGGTCGAGGGGGTGCCCTTCGGTTGCAGCTCCACTGTGGGCACTGGCTCAGCCTGGGCCTGCTCGCAGGACCGGTCCACGGTGATGATCGCCTGCCCGAAGTTCTCCAC
>MGUL01000164.1:294-1888 GCA_001800005.1 Elusimicrobia bacterium RBG_16_66_12
TCAGGATCTCGCCGCCCAGTTTCAGAACGGTCGTCCCGGAGTTGACCGCTTCCAGGGTCACTCGCGCAAGGGCGCCTGGGCCCGTCTCCCGTTTCTCGCCGAAGTCGGCGATGGCGATGGTGAACCGCCCGTCCGCGTCCGGGACGGGGTCGGTGAGGGCATCGATGGGTATCCAGTCTCCGTCGCCGGCGAGCATGAGGCCGCCCTGCCAGGCGAGCACCTGCACGACCTCCGGGTCGTACAGGATGTCAAACTGGAAGCCGGTCATGGGGCGGTCTGCAGGCACCGAGTCCACCACCACATCCACGTCCAAGCTACCGCCGCGGGAGGCCTCGGCGCAGGTCTCGATGCTGCCAAAGGAGGTGGCGGTGTTGGCCGGCTGCCGCAAGGGGTCGGTGTCTATGGCCAGGGCGTAGATACTGCTCTGCGACTGGTCGGCCTCTGACCCGCGGATGTCTCCGGCGGCGAGGATGAGCTCGGCAAGGGTCACCGCCACCACAATCGCTGCCAGGGGCAGCAGCTTCTGAATGCGAGTCGTCGTCCTCACGCCGGCCCCCGTCTGGCCACGAAGAGGAGCACGCCGCCGCTGAGGACCGCTGCGGTGGCTACCAGGGCGCCGATGATCCAGATGAGGTCCGACCCATCCCCGCTGCCGTCGGTGTCAATGCCGGTGCCGGGGCCGGAGGACTCCCCGCCGCTGGCGGGCGTCTGGTCTGTGCTGGGAGTGGAATCGTTAGGGGTGGGGCCGCCGGGGGTCTCCGTAGCGGGCGGGGGCGTGCCCTCAGTGCCCGGGCTCTCGGGCGTGTCCTCAGGGACCGGGCTCTCGGGCGTGCCGCCGTCGGCGGGTTCGCCGGTAGGGCTCCCCTCGGGAGTGGTTCCGGCTTCGGGGCCTTGGGTGCTGGTGGGCGAGGGGGACCCCAGATCGGAGATGGCCCCCGGGGTGGGACTGGGCAGCGGCGGCAGGCTGGCGCAAGAGCGTCCCACCGCCACGCGAGCGTTGCTGACGGGGCCGTCGAAGAAGCCGTCGCCTTCGCTGTCGTTTATCTTCTCGCCGGAATCGTTGTTGAGGAAGGGGCCCAGGTCGTACGCGCCGTCACCGTCGAAGTCCACGTGGGGGAGTTCCAGGTCGCTGAAGCCGTTGGCTTTGGCCCGCAGAGTGAGGCGTACGAGGACGCCGCTGCCGCTCTCGGCGGCCTTGCCGCCAATGTCAGCGGCGGCGATGCGGTAGAGACCGTCGTTGTCAGGGAGGCCTTCGGAGACGTCGATGACGTCGCTGCCCGGGTAGGCGGCAAGCAACTGGAAGGCGTCGCGCGCCCTGACCTCGAGAATGTCCTGATCGTAGGTGAGGTAGATCTCCCAGGCGAGCAGATTCTCGATGGGTGTTGTCACCAACGGTGTCCACAGGTAGATGTCGGCGTCGAACAGGGTGCCTGCGCCCACGGAGATGCAGGAGTCTATTCGACCCAGGGAGGTGGCAGTGTTGCCGCTAGGGTCAGCGTCAATGCCCAGGGTGGGCCCGGCGGCGGGACGCGTGGGTAGGGTAACTGGCTCCGCGGGCGCGAGGTCACTCATCGCTGCCACAAGGAGCGCGGCC
>MGUL01000164.1:1971-3222 GCA_001800005.1 Elusimicrobia bacterium RBG_16_66_12
CACGCCGCGCCCGCAGGGCCACGGCGCCGCCAGCGGCGGCCGCCAGGATCACGCCACCTATGATTACGGCAACCCACCACCAGTCCTCGATGCCGCCGTCGTCGCTGGCGGCGGTGGTACTGTCGCCGGGTTGTTCATCGCAACTGCTGTCTACGGCGATCTTGGCATCGACGATGGTGCCGTCAAAGAAGGTATCGCCGTCGCTGTCACTGATGAGGTTGTTGTTCACGTCCTTTAGCACCGGGCCTATGTCCGGCCGGTCGTCTTGGTTACGGTCCTGGGGGGCGGCACTGATGGGGCTGACGCCCTTGCCTATGGCCTTCAAGGTTAGCCGGCCGAGGACTCCCGAACCGCTGTCCGGAGTGGGGGTGCTGGCCGTATCAGTGGCGCTGAACCTGTACAGCCCGTCGTGGTCCGGCACGCTTTCGGAGGCGTCAAAGGCCGTCCCGCCGCTGGACTCTAAGAACAGTCCAACCTCACGGTCGGTGATCTCAAGGATAGAGCCGTCGTAGGCGATGTAGGTCTCCCAGGCCAGCAGGTCGGTGACATTGGCGACGTAGAAGTCCACCTGGACGGTCTCGCCGCGGTCCACCGTTACGCAGGGGTCGATCGGGCCCAGGGCGGCGGCTTCGTTGCCGGTCACTTCGGCATCGATGCCGATGGCGGTTTCCTGCTGGGCCGCGCCGCCGGCGGCTCTTTCACCTGTGCTGAAGGCTACGATGGCGAAGGCCAGAGCCAGCGCCAGGAACGCGGCCCCATCGAGCAGGCGAGGAGACTGAGGTGGCTTCATCTAGCCGCGCCTTAGCTCCCTCCCGCCGGGCCGGCGCGCACCCTGCGGGCCCAAAGGGTGCCGGCGGCTGTCAGGCTGACGACGCTGACGCCCGCCACCAGGGCGACAATCCACAACGCGCCGCCGGCAGCGGCGAGGGGGCCGCCCCCCAGGAGGCCGGCTCCCGCCGTAGCGGAGCATGAGGCATCCACGGCCACTCTGGCGTCTGCCGTGGGGCCGTCGAAGAAGCTGTCGCCGTTGCTGTCCCCAATGAGGTTGTTGTCCAGGTCTTTGAAGACTGGTCCCACGTCCGGCGTGCCGTCCTGGTTGCGGTCGACGGGGGCGGCGCTAACGAGGCTGACGCCCTGGTCTACGGCCTTGAAGGTGAGCCGAGCCAGAACTCCTGACCCCGTGTGCGGGTAGGGGGGGCTGGCGATGTCCACGGCCGTCAGGCGGTAGACGCCGTCGCCGTCGGGCACGCG
>MGUL01000164.1:3252-4412 GCA_001800005.1 Elusimicrobia bacterium RBG_16_66_12
CCCTGTCGCAAGGAACATGCCAACGTCGCGGTCTACGACTTCCAGCACGGATTTGTCGTAGGTGACGTAGGTCTCCCAGGCCAGGAGGTCGGCGGTGTTGGTGGTGACAAAGTCGACGTCGAAGGTGGTGCCAGGGGAGACTTCAATGCAGGTGTCGATGGCGGCTAGGGAGTTGGCGGTATTGTCCGTCGGATCGGCGTCTATGGCGATGGCTGCCTGTTCGGCGCCTGCGGCGGTGGCTGTCCAGCTGGCGAAGGGAAAGAAAGAGAGGGCCAGCACTACCAACAGGGCTGGGGCAGCGCCGGATAGAGCCGGGCGGTTGTGCTGTTCGTACATGTTCATCACCTCGTTCCAATTATACGGCTACATCCGGAAAAGGGAAGCCGGACGTTCACGGGGCCACCCCTTCTGTTTGGTTGCAGGAGATGCAGGCCCGAAACGTACCGTTCGAAGAGAGCGAGCGAAACAGAGGGCTCTTGGCCGTTCAGGTGGCCATCTCCTGCTGGACTTAGTTTACATGGCATGCACCCGCCCCTCCCCACATGGGGTTCCCGAACGCTCTTTCTCCATTGAGCATAGCTGGCTTGAGGGTGCCGAGGTTGTTGACGTCGGCCAGGTTGATGGTGCTGCCGCCGGCGATGTTCCAGCGGCGGTGATTTGCCAGGGGGGTTTGGCTGAAGTGCTTGAAGGGCACGTTGAAGCTGTTGACGTCGACCAGGTTCAGCTTGGTGTCATCGTTGAAGTCCGCAGACCAACTGTCGTCCGTTTCGTCGTTGCCAACACCGCTGTCCGAGCAGCGGCTCTGACGGCCTGTGCCGGGCTGGGGACAACCATCGTTGACGATGGTGTCGGCGTCGTCGTCGGCAATGTCGTCGCACTGACCCGCGGCCTGAGTCTCAGCCGTCGCGCCGTTCTGTGGCGGCCAGGTGAGGGCGGCCTCAACGTTGTCGTCGTAGCCGTCGCCGTCGCAGTCAGCTCCCGGTACGGTGGGCTGCGTCTCGTCGGTGGAGCCATCGCCGTCGTCGTCGAGACCGTTGCCCAGGCGTTCGGGCTGCTTGGTGGCGAGGAGGGGGTCGCTGCCGCAGGCAAGCTCGTCGGCGTCGTCGTTCAGATCGTTGTCGTCGTCGGGGTCGCAGGGGTCGCCCAATCCGTCGCCCTCG
>MGUL01000164.1:4449-5008 GCA_001800005.1 Elusimicrobia bacterium RBG_16_66_12
TTGTCGCTGATGTCTGGGTGGCCGTCGTTGTCGTCGTCACTATCGCAGGCGTCGCCCTGAAGGTCTCCGTCGGTGTCGGTCTGAGAGGGGTTGTAGACTCCGGGGCAGTTGTCGATGCCGTCGTTGACGCCGTCGCCGTCGGCGTCGGTCATGATGTCGCAGGCGTCGCCGATGCCGTCGCCGTCCCCATCCTCCTGCCCCGGGTTGTAGCTGATGGGACAGTTGTCGCTGCCTGTGCACCAGGTGCTGGTCTTGCCGGGGTCGCATACGCCGTCCAGGTCCTTGTCAACCTGGGTTCGGGAGCAGCCGTTGGCGTCCACGGGGGCGCCGAGGGCGGTTGCCGGACAGCTATCGCTGCCTGTGCACCAGGTGCTGGTCTTGCCGGGATCGCATATGCCGTCCCGGTCGTTGTCAACCTGGGTTTGGGAGCAGCCGTTGGCGTCCACAGGGGCGCCGGGGGCAGTGCTGGGGCAGAGGTCAACGGGGTCCAGGATGCCGTCATTATCGCTGTCCATGTCGCAGGCGCCCGACTGGCCCACGGCGATCGTGGCGGTGGTAG
>MGUL01000164.1:5080-7582 GCA_001800005.1 Elusimicrobia bacterium RBG_16_66_12
TGCCGACAATGTCAGTGGGGAACGTGAGGGCGCCGATGCCGTTGTTTACAGCCTGGAACTTCAGCCTGGCCAGGATGCCTTCGCCGCTGTCACCGCCGCCCTCGAGGACGCTGCGGTCGGCGATGGAGATGAAGTACGTTCCGTCTGTGTCCGGCGTGCTGTGGGAATCGACCAGGAGGTTGCTCCCCAGTTGAGCGCCCTGGAAGAGCTGTGCCAGGTCAGACGCCTCGTTAGGGACGCCGTCATTGTCGAAGTCGTTCCTGGCGACAAGCCAGACGACGGTGGGGTCGTAGCCGATCCAGGCGCCCCAGGCGTATAGATCGTCTACCTGGGCGTAGATGTCCACCGTGAAGATAGTGCCGATGCTGGCGATTTCGCGGCAATTGTCGATAGGCCCCAAATCAGTAGCGGTGTTGCCGGTGGTGTCGGCGTCGAAGCCTACGGCCGGGGCGGAGGCGCTGACCCGATCTTCGCCACCGTAGCTGAGCCAGAGGGCGACGCCGACCGCTGCCAGTGCAAGGAACAGGGAGCATGCCGTGAACACTCCTGTCCTTGACGTTGTCATAGCCGGCCCCTTTCTCGGGATGCGCTGTGAACGCGCTCCAGCCTTGCCCACAATGCCTCTCGCCAGCGGTCTTTTGGAGAACATCGACGATACCTCCAAGGTTCACCCTCGTAGACTATCAGTTGCAAGAGGTGTGGTACACGCCTCTCAGGGCCGAAACATCGACAAGGTTGATGACTGGGTCGCTCTCCAGGTCGAATCGGCGGTCAAAGTTGGGATCACCTGAGCGAAGCCCGAACACGGGCCGGAAGTGGCCGACGTCTACGAGGTTCACTCTCCGGTCCCTTGTGTTGTCCGGGGCCCAGGCGTCTTTGGCTGTGGTGTCGGGGCAGTTGTCCAGGGAGTCGATACCGAGGTACGCCTCACGCGCGTCAGAATAGCCGTCGTTGTCATCATCTGGATCGGTGAGGTTAGGAATGCCGTCCCCGTCTGTATCCACGCCGCTATCGGCGCAGTCCTTAGGTCCGTCGCCATCACTGTCGGGGTAGCCTTCGTCGGTGTCCCCATCCATGTCGTTGTCGAGACCATCGCATACTTCCGGGGTGCTGTCCCGGCGCGCTGGGTCTGAGCCGGTGAGGAGTTCGCGGGCGTCGCTGTACTCATCGCCGTCGAAGTCGCGCTCACAGGCGTCTCCTACCCCATCGCCGTCGCTGTCCTCCTGGGCGGGGTTGACGACGAGCGGACAATTGTCCAGGTGGTTCTCGAGGCCGTCACCGTCCATGTCGGGGTTGCAGGCGTCGCCGATGCCGTCACCGTTGGAGTCTGCTTGATCGGGGTTGGGGATCAGGGGGCAGTTGTCGCAGGCGTCGCCCACCCCGTCACCATCCGTGTCGAGCTGCGTGGAGTTGGCAATGGTCGGGCAGTTGTCAACGCCATCAAGGATGGTATCGCCATCGCAGTCCTGGCTGAGAGGGCAGGAGTCCAGGCTGTCCGGGACGCCGTCGTTGTCGTCGTCGGGGTCGCAGGCATCGCCCAGGCCGTCGCCGTCGGTGTCCGTCTGGGCGGGATTGGCGGTTAGGGGGCAGTTGTCGGTTGCGTTGGGGATGGTGTCTCCATCCGTGTCATTGTCGCAGGCGTCGCCTATGCCGTCGCCGTCGAGGTCCTCCTGGCCCGGGTTAGCGGTGAGGGGGCAGTTGTCGGAGGCGTTGGGGACAGTGTCGTTGTCGTTGTCGGGGTCGCAGGCGTCGCCTATGCCGTCGCCGTCGAGGTCCTCCTGGCCCGGGTTAGTGATGAGGCGGCAGTTGTCCAGGGAGTCCACGATGCCATCATTATCATCGTCGGAGTCGCAGGCGTCGCCTATGCCGTCGCCGTCGGTGTCCTCCTGGCCCGGGTTGGGGGTGGCGAGGCAGTTATCGAAGGCATCGATGACGCCGTCGCCGTCTGTGTCGTCGCAGGCGTCGCCTATCCCGTCGGCGTCGATGTCCTCCTGGCCTGGGTTAGCGGTTAGGGGGCAGTTGTCGGGGGCGTCGGGGACGGTGTCGTTGTCGTCGTCGGGGTCACAGGCGTTGCCGGCGCCATCGCCGTCGGTGTTGGTCTGGGTGGCGTTGGCGATGAGGGGGCAGTTGTCGGAGGCGTCCAGAATGGTGTCGTTGTCGTCGTCGGAGTCGCAGGCGTCGCCGGAGCCATCGCCGTCGTTGTCCTCCTGGCCGGGGTTGGTGGCCAGGGGGCAGTTGTCGGGGCCGTCGAGGACGGTGTCGGCGTCGGAATCGGGGTTGAGGGGGTCGGTGCCGATGGTGGCCTCCTCGGCATCGGTGAAGCCGTCGTTGTCGTCGTCGTTGTCGCAGGCGTCGCCTTGGGTGTCGCTGTCGAAGTCCTCCTGGCCGGGGTTGGTGGTTAGGGGGCAGTTGTCAGCGCCGTCGAGGACCGTGTCGGCGTCGGAATCAGGGTTGAGGGGGTCGGTGCCGATGGCGGCCTCTTCGGCATCGGTGAGGCCGTCG
>MGUL01000165.1:0-2042 GCA_001800005.1 Elusimicrobia bacterium RBG_16_66_12
GACCGGCACGCCGAAGCCGGCCGCGCAGTGCAGGGGACCGGAGTCGTTTCCCGCGAAGACCCGGCAAAGCGAGGTCGCGAGCAGGACCTCCGTCAGCCCGCCGGCGGCGAGTTCGGCCGCGACGACGAGCTCGAGGCCTTCGCGGCCGCCCGCGCGGCAGACGAACGCGGCGGCCTCCTCGCGGCGCCCGGCGACGAGAACCTTCTCGACGCCCAGAGCGCGAAGCCCGGCCAGGACCTCCCGCCAGAACTGAAGGGGCGCTTCGCGACGCGCATCGCCCGCGAAGGGATGGATGCCGACGACGCGGTCCGAGCCCAAGCGAGCCTGCATCTGCCGGCGCGCCGGCTCCAGGGACGGCGGAACCTCGAGATGGATGGCCGGCGCTCCGGCGGCGGCTTTCAGCGGAGAGAGAAGTCTCGACCACTCGGCCAGGATGGGCTGGTCGCGCCGTTCCGGCGAGACGGCGTCGCTCAGCCACGCCCCCGCGCCGCGCTGGGCGAAGCCGAGGCGCCGGGGGATGCCCGCCGTCCAGGCGGCCAGCGCCGTGCGCCAGTGGGTGTTGGGCAGGAGGACCGCGTCGTAGCCCTCGCCGGCGACCTCGCGGAGCGTCCGCAGGAAGCCCGCGGCCGACCCGCGCTCCGCGCCGGGGGCGCGGTCCCAGAAAGGATCGCACGCATGCGTCCGGGCCAGGCCCGGGATGAAGGGCAGGAGTCCCGCGGAATATTCCTTGGCCCAGACCGCGATGAAAGCGTCCGGGAACGCCTTGCGCAGAGGCGGCACGAGGGCGGAGCAGAAGGCGAGATCGCCCAGGTTGTCCAGGCAGACGAGGAGGATCCTCATCGCAGCAGCGCCAGGACGCCCGCCGCGGAGATCGGAATCCAGAGATTGTCGTTGAACCATTCCGTGGTCGGCAGGAGCTCGACGGCGCTCGCGGCCAGCGCGGAGGCGAAGGCCGCGCCCGGACGCACGCCGCAGGCGACGGCCGCCGCGTAGCCCGCGGCGAAGCCCGCCAGCGTGCCCTCGAGGGACTTCTTGCCGCCCAGGATCTTGGTGCGGCCGAAGGCCTTGCCGGCGAGCGCGGCCGCCGCGTCGCCGAAAGCGAGCTGGCCGATGGCCGCGCCGACGATGGCCGCGTCGCCGCGCGCGATGATCATGGCCGCTAGGCTGCCGGCCGTCGTGTGGATGATGCCGCTGTAGTGGCGGCGCTCCGTCTCGCGCATCATGCCGTCGAAGAGACCGACGAGGAAGCGTTCGATGCTCGGGACCTTCAGGCGCACGGTCTCGACGACCACGACCACGCCGAGCCAGGCGGCCATGAACCAGCCGGCCCTCGGCCAGCCCAGGAGCGTGAAGGCCGCCCAGTAGACGAGGGCCAGCATGTGGAACGCCTTGCGGCCCAGCTCCCGGCGCAGCTCGCTCATCGGGCGATCCGGCGCGCCAGGCCGCGCAGGGCGGGAGAGACCGTCTTCCAGGCTCCGGTCCAGAACCAATACGCGGCCGCCCCCGACTCGCGCACGCGCGCGCCGAAGGAAACGGACTCCGGGAAGAGGGCCTTCAGCAGCGCCAGCACGATCAGGCCGTTCACGCAGCCGATGACGGCCAGGGAGAAGACCTTCCCGCCCGCGGCCTTCAGGTCCGGCTGCCCGATCTCGGTCAGGGTTTGATAGGTCATCAGCGCGTGGAAGGCGAGGGTCGCCCCCATCAGCAGCAGGAACAGCGCGTCGGCCTGCGCGTCGGGCTTGAGCCAGAGCAGGATCCGGTAGCCCGCGACGACCAGCAGCACGTAGAGAGGCACGCAGTAGGGCGCGAGCGCGACGAAGGCGCTCGAGTGGGAGACGTCGACATGCCCCCCCTTCTCCTCGACCTTCATCGCGTAGACGCTGCCTCCCGTCGACCAAGCGGCCAGCGCGTGCGTGACCTCGTGTCCCGCGACGTACGTCCAGCGCGCCAGGCGGGCCGCCCAGCCGAGCGGACCGAGGGGGTCGAGGACGCGGCCGATGACGAGCCAAGCGGCGGCCGTCAGCGCGATGCCGGCGACGAAG
>MGUL01000165.1:2106-2453 GCA_001800005.1 Elusimicrobia bacterium RBG_16_66_12
CCGCGGAGAGCGGGATGAGCAGGACGCCGCCCAGGAGCCGCAGCACGCGCAGCATCTAGTCGAGCATATAGTCCCGGTAAGGGACCTTCTTGGCGTCGAGTTCCTTCTTCCACAGCTCGCGCGTCTCCTTCATGCGCGCGCGGGACAGAACGACCCAGCGGCTCTCGGGCGGGGTGAAGAGCTCGGCGGTGGTCTGGTGCCAGACGTAGGCGTACTTCAAGGAGCTCTCGGCCAGGGCCGAGTCGCGCTCGAAGCGCGCCAGGCCCAGCTTCTTGCCGAACGCGGACGCTCTCAGGCGCCCCGCGTCGCGCTCGCGCCCGAGTTCGCGCTCGCGCGCCGCGAGGATT
>MGUL01000165.1:2460-6722 GCA_001800005.1 Elusimicrobia bacterium RBG_16_66_12
CGTCGAAGTGGGCCTTCTTGAGTTCCGGCTTGCGCGACCACTCCAGCCACTTCTCGCCCTCCAGGTAGGCCGAGCGCGCGCGCAACACGAGGTCCGCGTACGCCGCGCCGTAGACGAACGCCAGCAGAGCCGCTCCGGTCAGCAGGCCGCGGCGCCAGGACATCTCAGAGGCCGCCGTCGGCCGGCTCGCCGCGGCTGGGCGGCCGGGTCTTGAGCAGGCGGTGGATGGTCGAGGCGAGGTTGGCCGGGCGGACCGGCTTCTCCAGGAACTCGGCGACATTCGGTTCCTGGCGGATCAGGTCGATGCTCTGGCGGTCCATCTGCCTGCCGGTGACGATCATGATGGGGATGGCGCCGTGGCCGAGGGCCTGCATCTGGCGCACGACCTCGTAGCCGCCGATGCCGGGCAGCATCATGTCCAGAACCAGGAGGTCCGGGCCGAGAGCCTCGACCTTCCTCAGGGCCTCGGCGCCGTCGACCGCGCGGTCGATGCGGAAGCCTTCATTCTGGACCACGTGGGACATCAGGTCGAGGAGACTCACGTCGTCGTCGACGAGGAGGACGAGCTTCTCGGCGGGACTGCCGAAGACCTGGTCTTCCATGGCTCAGACCTCCGACGCGTCGGCCGGGACGCGAGGCCCGAGACTGCGCTGAAGGGCGAGGAGCAGAGCGTTGATCTTGATGGGTTTCTCCATGAGTTCGATCACGTTGGACTCCTGGCGGATGATATCCGCGGTGGAACGGTCCGTGTAGCGGCCCGTCACGACGATGATGGGCGTCTTGGCCGAATCCCCGCCCTGGAGTTCGCGCAGCAGCTCGAAGCCGCCGTAGCGCGGGAGCATCAAGTCCAGGATGAGGAGATCGGGACGCAGCGACAAGGCCTTGCTCAGGCCCTCCTCGCCGTCCTCCGCCGTCTCGACGCGGTAGCCTTCCTTCTTGAGCGCGAAGGACAGCAGGCCGCGAAGCCCCTCGTCGTCATCGATGACCAAGATGAGCTTCCCGTTCTCCGTCGTCATCGGGCTATTGAACCAATATGCTCCCCCTCCCTTCAAGTCGCGCCGGCGAGCGGCACTTCCTCGACGACGCCGTCGCGCAGGTGGATGAGCTTGAACCCGGCCTCCTCGCCCAGCGACCGGCGGACCGCCTCCACGTAGGCCGCGCCTTGGCGGCGGTACGCAGAGGACTTGGCGGTCTTCTTGCGGCGCGCGTCGGTCTTGTAGTCCACGACCCACAGCTTCCCGTCCCGGCGGCACAGAAGGTCGATGCTGCCGCGCACGACCTTCCCCTCGCGAGGGAATACGAATGGGACCTCCCGGCCGAGTATCTCGCATCCGGCCAACTCCCGAGCCGCCGGCGTGGAGAAAAACCCATTAAGGATCTCCCGCGCTTCGGCCGAGAGCCCGTCCCAGGACGCCGAGGGATGCCGGCGCGCGAGAGCCGTCCCGGCCCGCGCCAGCAGAGCGTCCAGGTCGCCGGGAACGGCGTAGTCCCAGCGCTCCAGGACGCGGTGGCAGAGCTCCCCCACCAGAGCCGCGTCCTCCCGCGAGCGCACCCCGCCCGCGCGCGCCGGCGGTTCGGACTCCTCGGTCAGTCCCGTCTTCGGCGCTTCCTTAAGATAAGCGGTCGGGCTCGTGAAGACATGCGACGCCGCCAAGCCCTTGCCCTCGTCGAACCGCCCGCTCCACGCCTCCGCCAAGGCCTTACCGTCCAGGACCGGTTCCTCGCGCGCTGCCGTCGCCGCCACGGCGTCCGCCGCGCCGGGCCGCGCCAGGTCGCGCAGCTCGAACCCCAGGCCCAGTTTCTCATTCGGCTTGAAATCCGCGAGCGGCTTCAGCGAATCCTTCGCGGGCCAGCCGTCCACCCGCAACAGGAACTCCGAGAACGAGGCCGAGCTCCCCGGCGCCGCGCTGCCGAGAAGATAAAGCTCGTCCTTGGCCCGAGTCATCGCCACATAGAGCAGACGCAGAGCCTCGGCTTCCTCTCGAGCCTTCTCGCCCTGCTCGATGAACGTCATCGCCAGGTCCGCCGCCCTGGATTTCTCCAGCCGCAGACCCACCCGCCCCGAGCCCCAGTCCACCCGGCAGGTCGCCTTGCCGCCGCCCCCGCGGCTGGTCCGGCCGCCCATGTCCGCGACGAAGACCGTCCCATACTCCAAGCCCTTCGCCTTGTGGATGGACAGGATGCGAACCGCGTCGAACTGCTCGTCGGCGAGCGGGCTCTCGCCCTCTTGGAGCGAATCGTCCCCCATCGAGCGAACCACCTCCGCGATGAACTCCTTCAGGGTGGCCCCCCGGGACTCGTTGGCCCTCCGCGCCAGCCGCCGGTACTTGCCCAGGTTCGCCGCCGTCTGCTCATGATGATACGCCGCCGCGCACAGCTCGAGAAGGAAGGTCTCGCCGAGGACGCGCGAGACGAACTCGTCCAAAGGCTCCCTCCCGGCGAAGGTCCGCAGGCGGGCCGCCATCCGGCCGAGGTCTCCGAGCAGGGAGAGGCTGCGCGCCGAAAGCCCCGCCGAGGCGGGCGGAGTCCGGTCCAGCGACAGGCACTTCGCGCGCGCCAGGCCGTAGATCTCCTGGTCCGTCAGCCCCAGCAGGGGAGAGCGCATCAGCCCCACCGCCGCCGCCCGGTCTTCGGAATCGTCCAGCACCCGCAGGAGGTTCGTGAAGTCCAGGATCTCCTGCGCCCCGTAGAAATACTTGTCCGCCTCGACCGCGTAGGGGATGCCCTTGTCCTTGAGCGCCTGAAGATAGATCTCGAGCGAGGTGGTCTTGCGCAGAAGGAGCGCCATGTCCTTGTAAGGCCGGTCCGGCCCGTGATGGGCCGCGATCCGCGCGGCGATCCAGGCCGCCTCGGCCTCGCGCGCGTCGTCGGCCTTCAGATTCTTGGCCGCGCTGGAGTCGTGGAACAAGATCAGCCTCGTCCGGGGTGGCCCGCCTTCGCCCGCCGCGCTCGGGATGATGTCCGCGTACTCCGGCTGCAGCCCCGGCTCGCCCTCCATCAGTTGGGAGAACACTGCGTTGACCGGAGCGACGATGCCCTCGTGGCTGCGGAAGCTGCGCCGCAGCCGGCAGGTCTGCGCGCCCTGGGACTTGAGCAGGTCCTTGAAGCCGTCGTAGGCGCGCATGTCCGCGCCCCGGAAGCGGTAGATGGATTGTTTCGGGTCGCCCACGATGAACAGCTTGCCCGGGGCGAATTCGACCTTCCGCCAGGAGGGCGCGAAGCCCCCCTTCTTCTCGGCGAGAAGGAGGAGCATCTCGCCCTGCGCCGGGTCCGTGTCCTGGAACTCGTCGATCAGGAAGGCGTCGTACGCGCCCTTCAACTCCTCGCGCACCGCGAAATCTTTCAGCACCAGCGCCCAGACCCCCAGGATCAGGCCGTCGTTGGAAACAAGGCCGCGTCTTCGGTAAAGCTCCCGGAAGCGCCGCGCGAACGGCAGGACCAGCGACACCGACTTGGCCACCAGGCTTTCCTGAAGACCGGAGGTGGCCGAAGCCAGCTCGCAGCACCGCTGATACTCAGATTCTCCCGCTTGGGCCGACCAGGCCTTGGGCCAGGTCTTCGCCTTGGAGAGGAGGGCTTCCCTCTCGGCCGGGATGGGCAAGGGCTCGTCGAGGACGCGGGCGATGGACTCCATGCGGGGCTTGAGTTCAGCCAGATGCTCGCGGATCTTCGAACTCCCGCCGGGCGGGACCCCGATGCGCGTCAAAGGCGTGAAGCCGTCCACCACGCGGCGTGCCTGGGCCTTCATCTCCGGGCTCAGGCCTATGTTCTCGAAGCGGACCTTGTCCTGGCACAGGTCGCGGGCCAACTGCGTCAGGTCCTCGATCGAGGCCAGGCGCAGGACCTCCAGCCACGCCGCCTCGCGCGGGGCCCGCTCGCCCAGTTCCTGGGCGAGCCAGATGTTCCACTCCGTCTCGAAGAGGTCGGCGAAGCCCTCGCCCATGTCCACCTGGAAGCCGGGGTCCACGCCCGCCTCCAGCGGATAGCGCTTCAGCACCAGTGCTGCGAAGTGGTGGATCGTGCCGATCATCGCGCGGGCCATGCCTGAGATGGCCTCCTGGGCGGCGGCCTGGACCTGACCCTCGGTGCGGCCGAAGCGTTCCCGCGCGTCTTTAAGACGCTCCTGCGCCTCGGCCTGGCGCTTGGGGTCGGTCAAGGTCTTGTAGACGAGGAGGTCGGACAGGCGCGAGGCGAGCCTCTGCTTGATCTCGCCCGCGGCCTTATTGGTGAAGGTGAGGGCCACCAGACGCTCGATGGGCACG
>MGUL01000166.1:0-310 GCA_001800005.1 Elusimicrobia bacterium RBG_16_66_12
GCTCGGTCCAGAAGTCCAGCAGCTCGTCCGACGCGCCGCGCCGCACGGCGCGGACATCGCGGGAGACGGGAGGCTGCAGAGGCCGCAAGTTCCCGGTCAAGCCCTCGCCCACGGCCTCGAGCTCGGACACCAGCGTGATGAAGGCCGACTTCGTCCTGACCATGGCGGCGGAGAACTCGGCCCAGGCGCGCACGAGGCGCTCCTCCGAGGCGCTCATCTCGGCCATCCCGCCGGGCTCGCCGGCGAGCGCCGCGCGCGCGCGCAGGTCGCCCTCGGCGGACTCGATCTGGCGGCGGCGGGCCTCCAGCTC
>MGUL01000166.1:358-1838 GCA_001800005.1 Elusimicrobia bacterium RBG_16_66_12
GCAGGTACAGGGAGAGCTCCTGGACGCGGCCGCCGGCCTGCAGGTCCTTGCGCAGCACGTCGGACATCACGTTCTCCAGGCCGCGCTCGATCTCGCGGGGGTCCGGCGCCTCCAGGAAACCCCCGGAGATGACCTGGCCGCGGAAGATTCCGGCGGCGAAGACGGGCGTGAAGCCCTTGTAGCTCATGCGCTCGGCGATGGTGTTGGCCTTGATCTGCTCCATCAGGCCGTCCTCCGCGCCCAGCCCCGCGGGCAGACCGCCCTCGAAGAGCGTGCGGCGCACGGAGTCGATCTGGCGCTTGCGGATCTCGGCGATCAGCCGGCCGGAGAGGTCGGCGGGGCCGGACGAGGGAACATCGTCCTCGGGCACGAGCCGCGCCAGGTCCTCAAGCGTCGTCTCCGCCGGCAAGCCGAGCAGGGCGGCGATCCGGTCGCGCTCCGAGTTCAGGCGCAGGGTCAGGTCGAGGCGGGAAGAGGCGAGGTTCTTCTGCGAGTCGGCGCTCGCCCCGCGGATCTCGCGGTCCACCCAGCGCAGCAGGCGCACGTCGCTCTCGAACTCGGCGGAGAGGACGTCCGCCCGCGCGGCCGCGCCGGCCAGTCCGGTGCGGTAGAGGCGCTCGGCCTTGTCCTGGCGCAGCTTGGCCAGGGCGACGAGGACCTCGGGGGGCGTGCCGGGGTCCTTGAGGCGGACCTCGATCCAGCCCTCGACGTAGTCCTGGTCGAGGGGCTGGTGGCCCAGCGTCTGTATCGCATGATAGTAGCGGGCATAGGCGGCGGAGCGCTGGCTTTGGACCTCGGCGGCGGGCACGTCGACGCCGTCCGCGCTCGGCAAGGGCGACAGGGCCTGCTCGGCGTCGGACAGGCGCCTCTTGAGGTCCTCCCAGCTCGGCGGCATGGGCCTGGGCGTGGGAACTTCCGCGGCGTCCGCGTTCAAGGCCAGGAGCCCCGCCCGCAGAGAGAACCGCGAAGAGGACAGCGCGTTCTTCTCCAGAAGGGACTGCGCGTCGGTCCGCGGGTCCAAGACCTTGAGCCGCCGGTCCGCCTCGGCGAGCTGGAGGCGCAGGCTCGCGATCTGTTGAGCGAGCCGCCCGTCGTAGGCCTCCTGCGCGCGCTCCTCATTGAGGACCGAGATGCGGGCCGCCGCGGCGTGCTCGGAGTTGTAGATCGGATCCGAGGAGAGCGCGCCGATGAGCCGGCCCAGCGAGCGCACGACGAGGGAGACGGGCTCGAGCTGGAGCATCTCGACCTTCAGGTTCTTGTCGACCATCTCCTCGACCGCGCGGGCGGTCCGCACGCGCGCCTCCAGAATGCGGCGCTGGACGGCGGGGAGGTCCTTGGCCGCCAATCTCCGCGAGAGGGCCGCGAACGCCTGCTCCCGGTCCAGCGCGACCTCGAGGGGCGCGTTCTCGGCGCGCCCGAGCAGGAGGTTGAGAGCGGCCCGGGACGAGTTGAGGGCCAGGCTCGCCTTCTCGCGCTCGAG
>MGUL01000166.1:1866-2469 GCA_001800005.1 Elusimicrobia bacterium RBG_16_66_12
GAGGCGGCCTCGGCCTCCAGCGAGGGCAAGTGACCCGAGAATATCCGCAGACGCTCGTCCGCCGAACGGTAGGCCGCGATGTGCTGGTAGAACTGGACCGCCAACCCCAGCTCGAGGCGCTCCTTGAGGGCGTCATAGTAATCCTTCTGCCCCTTGTGCTGCGTGACCTGGAGTTCGCGCAGCTCCTCCGGCTTGAGCTCGAAGCCGAAGACGGGCGTGATCGGCACGCCGGTGGCCCCGATGGAGGGCAGCCAGCCCAGGCCCTGGGCCGTCAATCCCGCGCCGACGTGGATGTCCAGCCAGAACTTCTGGACCCGGTGGTCGGCCGCGCGCGCCATCTCCTCGGCCGCCTGGGACCTCAGAGCCAATTCCGCGAGGCCGCGGGAGTTCCTCGCAGCCAGCGCGAGGGCGTCGTCGAGCGAGCCCAGGCGCGCAAGACCCGAGGGGCGCGCGGCCTCGGGGAGCAGCGAGCGGTCGGCCGCGGCCTGGGCCTCAGCCAAGGAGGCTTGGGACCGGGCCTCGAAGATCTCCCGCGCGTACCAGCGCCAGTCCTCGAAGGCGCGATGGAGGTCCGCCGGACCCATCAGGCCGTTGCGGTAGGCG
>MGUL01000166.1:2503-4870 GCA_001800005.1 Elusimicrobia bacterium RBG_16_66_12
CTCGACGGCCTCGGCGCTCGCCTTCCAGGCGCGCGCCCTCTCCGTCTCCGCGGCGGCGGACAGGAGGCGTTCCTCGTAAGCCTGGGCCATCTCCTCGCGCGCCGCCTTCCCCTCCAGCTCGTACGCCTTGTCCGCGCCCTTGGCCGAGGGATCGTAGATGGGCAGGCGCACGGAGCCGCCCACGGTGAGGACCTGGTTGGCGAGCATGTCCTGGTATTGGACGCCGAAGCCCACCGTGAGGCGGTCCACCCAGGGGATCCAGTCCGCCAGATTGAAGGGATCGTCTCCCGCGGCCTTCTTGAGCTCGCCGGCGCCCAGACCTCCGAGGATCTGCGCGAAACGGTCCGGGGCGGCGATGAGGGACTGGAGGTTTCCCATGAGCTGGCGCAGGTCCTCGGAGTTCAGATTGTCGAAGGGAGAGCCCGCCTCGAGGCTGCGCCCGGAGAGGGAGTTGTACTTGAGCAGGGCCTGGCGCAGGCGGTGGGAGGCCTCAGCGAGCCGCGCGTCCGCCTCGCGCCTCAGCGCCTCGGAGCTCGCGTTCTGCGCCTCGAAGTTCGCCAGCTTCATGTCCCACTGCGCCTGCGCCAGCTCCACCACCGTGCGCTGCCAATCCTTGGTGAGCGAGAGCAGTCGGTCCTGCAGGCGCAGTCCCTCGCGGTAGATCGCGGCGGTCTTCGACTCGATGAGCGCCTTCTGCGTCCTGGTGAGGGTCAGGTCCGCGTAGGTGCCCGAGGTGAAGCCTCCGCCCGTGGCGAGCTCCGCCGTGTCCGAGGAGATCGGCCGCGAGGTGAATCCCACCATCCCGCGCACTCGGGTGTTGTCCATCACGGCCCCGGCCTTGCGCAGATCCTGGATCTCGCGGGTCAGGATGCCGATATCCTGCGAGATCAGCCGGCGCGCGACGTCGGTCTTGAAGACTTGGCCCAGCTCGGCCGCCGTGCGGGTCGCGCGGCCCGGGTCGCCGCCGAAGAAGTCATCCATCTCCTTGTTGAAGGACTTGAGAACGGCGCCTCCCTGGAGGTTCTCGGCGGAGTTGTCCGCCACGGCCTGCCAGAGTTCGCCCAGGGTGAAGGAGGTGTTCATCGCGATGCTGAAGCGATCGTTCTCCCCGATATATTGGGAGCCGTAGCCGAGGGCGAGCCTCGCGTGGTCCCCGAGGCGCTTGGAGAGCTCCGCGTAGCGGCTCGACTCGCCACCCACCACGCGCCCCTCCGCGCTGAGGACGATGCCCTTGTCGGGGAAGGTGAAGGTGAGGCGGTCTCCCAGAGTGTCCGCGGTCTCGCCCTTCTCGGCGGTCAGGCGGTTGTCGATGCGCATCCACTCGCGGCCCCGGTCGTCCTTGATGGAGAATCCTTTGAGGACCGTGACGCCGCCGGACTGCTGGTTGATGTCGTCGGTGCCCGCGGTCTTGGCGTAGAAAAGGTCGACGGTGAAGGTGTCTCCGCCCCCCTCGGGATGCAGGAGGCGGTTGACGTCGAAGCTCGGGCCCACCTGGGTCCTGAAATAGTCCTTCTTGGCGCCTTCGGCCGTGATGGTGTAGGTCGTGTCCAGCTCCTCGTCGTAACCCGTGAAGTCGAGGTTGACCTCCTGCAGGAACTTTCGCGGGTCCTTGGCGACGATGGCCTGCTGCTCGGCGTTGAGCTTCATGACCTCGGTCAGCTTCAGGGAGGTCTTGGCGCTGCCGCCGTAGTAGTAGGGCTTGTCGGCCGCGCCGGACAGGGCCACGTCGCCGAAGCCCGCCAGGCCCACATAGAGGCGGTCGCCCATCAGCATCATCGCGAAATCGTCGAAGACCATCAGGCGGCTCTCACGCGCGGTGGAGACCACCTCCGTGTCCTCCGGGATGTCCAATCCGAAGCGATGGAAATCGACGTTCAGGTAGTTGACCCAGTTCTCGCCCTGCAGGGACTCGACCTGCACCTCGAGGCCCTTGTCTCCGTAGGGGGCGTTGGTGCCGTCGGAGCTGGGGGGGCTCGAGAAGGCGTAGCCGTTGACGCTGATGTTGTGGCCCCAGGCCTGGGCGACGTTGCCGAGGGTCACCCGAGACCCCGTCTCCAGGCCGTTGGGGACCGAGAAGCGGGACTGGTAGACGAGATAGAAGCCGTCGGCCGTGTCGCCGAAGTCGGCGACGGTGACGCCGGGGATGAAGCTCGACAAACCCTGTGGGTCCTTCAGCAGTCCGCTCTTGATGGACTCGACGTCCTGGTGCGAGAGGGCCTGAGAGCCCTGGGTCACGATGCCGAGAAGGGCGTCGAGGAAGGCCGTGTACTCGGACTTCTTGACCACCAGGGCCTCGGCCTGGTCCTTGGCGCTGCCCATGGCCCAGGCGCTGCGTCCAAGGCGCAGGGCCTCGATGCGGCGCCCCAG
>MGUL01000166.1:4878-9130 GCA_001800005.1 Elusimicrobia bacterium RBG_16_66_12
GCCGATCCTGGAGGGCGGGATCGTCGAGCAGGACGGCCAGCTTCTGCTGTTCGCCGTCGACCTCGGTCAGCTGGGCCCGGATGATCTCCTGGGAGCGGCGAAGCTGGTCCTCATGCCGGCGCCAATTGATGTTCTTTTCCAGCACATCGCGGGTCTTCTCCTGGATCTTGGAGATGTCGTCGCCGACCCGCTTCAGCGCGCTTTCCTCTTCGGGGTTGAGTTGGGAGAGCCAGGAGGTCACCTTGGCGCGCTTGGCCTCGAGGTCGGTCAGCGTGGAGTTCAGCTCCGTCTCCATGGCGTCGATGGCCGTCAGCTCGCCGGCGTTGACCGTCTGTCCGCCGGCGTAGATGTCGCTGAGGGAGTCGTAGTAGCCCTGCACCTTGTCGATGTCGGCGAAGGCGTCGCTGTCCCAGACCTTCTTGACGTCGAAGAAGGCCATTGCCTCCAGCAGGAACGCATCGAGGGCGTCGAAACCCGCGGCCTTGCGCGCGTACAGCGCCTCCGGGGTCTCGGAGGTCCCGTTGGAGTCCGCGAAGGCCTGGTCGCGCGCCGCGTCGGCGACGGCGTTGCCGAGGGCCAGCGCCGCGTCGTTGAGGAAGGTCTCGGCCTGCGGAATCTGCGTGGTCAGCGCTTCCTCGGCCCCGACGACCATCGCGTCGGCGAAGAGGAGCCGGGCCACGGCGTAGGCCGCGGGCGCGGAATCGGGCTTGGCGGGATCGGAGGGCGCCAGGCGCTTGCTCGCCTCGAGGGCCAGCAGCGCGATCTGCTGGTTGTCCGAGACGGAGATCGCCGGCTGCGTGCCGCTCGGGACCGTGCCGTCGCCGCCGCCGCCGATGTCGAGCGAGCCGCCCTCCGCCTGGGCCTCGGCGGCGACGCTCTCGAGCTTGTCTCCCAGGTTCGGGATGGTGTCGGCGTCCACCACGGCCTGGACGCGCGCGACGCTCGCCGCGTCCGTCCCGACCCCCGTCGGCATGCGGTAGGCGGCGAGATCGTACTTCCCCTTCGAGAGCGTTTCGATCTTGCCCAGGATCTCGTTGATCTCGGCGCCCTGGACGTTGATCTGCTCGGCGCGGGAGGTCTTCTCCAGGTTGTACTGCGCGATCTTTCTGGGAAGGCTGAAGGGCTGGGTCTCCCCGTACATGACCTCGGTGCCGGCGTAGTTCGGGTCCTTGCGGTTGGCGACCTCGACCTGCCACTCGGCGACGCCCTTGACATGGCCCGTCGAATCGTCGTAGCCGTCGATACGCTTCTGCAGGCTCGCCTTCCAGTCCGCGATGTTGGCGCCGGCCGCCGCCTGGTCGCCGTCGGCGGCGCCGAAGGTGGCCAGGGCCCAGGGCATGGTCTTCTCGTAGAGCTCCGTCGACTCGCTCTGGAGGGTCTTCCTGGAGTCGTAGAGCGTGAAGAGCTCTCCGCTGCCCGAGGCCTGCTCGATGGACTGGGTCTGGAAGGGGATCAGCGTGTCGTTGAGCATGCTCTCCGCGCCGCGCAGGGCCGGGAGGATCGTGTCGCGCAGCAGAGCGGTCTTGCGGTCGATCAGGGTCTGGCCGCCGCCCGAGTTGGAGTTCATGTAGGCCGCGTCCGCGTCCACGTCGGTCAGGATGGCGTCGACCATCGTCACCACGCCCTGCAGGCCGCTCTGGGCGGCGGGCAGGACGTTGGCCGTCGCGTCGTCGATGGCCGCGACGGTCGCGTCGGCCTCGCACCAGTCGATGATCTCGCGGGCGGCGTAGGGCGTGAGCTTCGCCAAGGAAATCAGGTCCATCTTCGCCGCGTGCATCGTCAGCGAGTCGTCGCCCGCGGGGAACTGGACCGCCTTGAGCTTGTCGCCGTAGGTCTGGATGGAGGTCTTCAGGTCGGTCAGGCTCTGGCCCGAGAGCATCGGGATGCCCGCGTTGGTCGCGCCGTTGATGACGGAGGCGAGGGCGTCCATCTGGGAGAGGTGGCCTTGGGCCGCGGTCTGCGCGGCGGTCAGGTCCTGCTGGGCCTGGGAGCGCCAAACCGGCAGGGACTCGGGGTGCGAGTCGCCGAACTCGTCGGTCACGACCGCCGTGTTGGAGGCGTCGAGCATCCGCTTCACGGAGGACAGGGATTTGTCGTAGCCGTCGCGCTCGGTCTGCCAATAGGCCCGGCGGTCGTCGAGAATCTGGAGGACCTGCTCGCGGGTCGGGTTGGAGACGACGACCTCGGGGCCGGGGACGGTGACGATCAGCACGCCCGCGTACTCGACCGGGACGGTCGGCAGGCGGTTCAAGCCGTCCTGGGCCTTGGCGATGTTGCTCTGGACCTCCGCGAGGTCATCGTTGAACTGCTTGAGCGAGAAGGCGTCCGCGTCGTTGGGATTGCCCCCATTTTCGCGCCAGCTCTGGATCTGAGGCAGCAAATCGATGCGGCGCTGGTACTCGGAGGCGGCGGAGGCGCTGCCCGCCTTGTCCAAGGCCTCGATGTCGTCCAGGAGGCTCTTCATATCCTGCTGGAAGGAGCGCACGCGCGAAGCGACCATGCCGGCCTTGGCCTCGCTGTCCGCGATGTCCTGCCGGGTCTGGGTGTCGTCGTCGAGGGTCTTCTGCGCGTCGGCGCGCCACGACTCCGCGTCGACGGAATCGGCGGCCTGCTGGCTCTGCTGGTTGCTCTGGCTCGCCGCGTCGACCCGCGCGCGCTTGGCCTCGAGCATTTCGAGCATCTGGTTGATGGCGGCCACGGCGGCGTCGATCTCGTTGAGGGAGAGGGCCAGGTCCATCACGGTCGCGAGTTTCGCCATGTCCGTGCGGAAACGCATCATGTCCTGGCCGTCGCGGCGCGCCAGCAGGGCCCTGTTGCGCAGGCGGTTGGCGGCCTGCAGGAGATTCTGCGTGGCGTCGCGCTGAGTCATCTCGGCGCGCACATCGTTGCGCAGAACCTCGATGCCGCCGACCAGCTTCTCGATCTGCTCCGTCTGCGGAGGAAGGTCCGGCGTGGAGCGCCCCTCGGGCCGAGGGCCGTTCACGTAGGCCTCCAAGCGGGCGGCGATGGCCTTATAGGACGCCTCCCGGGAGGCAAGCTCGTCCCAGTAGCCGTCCTTGCGGTCCGGCGGCGGCGGGAGGACCGTCATGTACTTGTCCTTGAGCGCCTTCAGACGGCGCAACTCCGCGAAGTCGTCGGGTTTCGGGTTGGAGACCTCGCGCTTCTGCGCGAGCTTGGACTGGACGTAGGCCTCGTCCTGCTTCGCGGCGAGCTCCCGGAGCAGGCGCTCGTACTCCGCGCGCTCCTCCGGGGTCACCGGCCGGCTTTCCTTCTTGAGCAGATCGAGTTTGGCCTGAGCGTCGCCGAGCTGCGCGCGCAGCTTGAGCCGGTGTTCCTTGACCGAACCGATCTCCGCGTCCAGCCCGCCGGCTCGGCCCGCCAGCTCCCGGATGCGAGCCGACACTTCCTCGGCGGGCCTGGTCCAGAGGTCGGGGTCGAACGGGAACTGGCCGTCCGGTCCGCGCTCGGAGGCCTCATGGACCACGGCCGCGGCGGACCCGCGCCCGACGGCCCCATCCACCGCGCTCTCGTTGCCCGTGAGGCTCTTGAAGCTGACCACCGCCTTCATCACGTTGTCGGAGATGTTGAAGCCGGCGGCCTCCTGAAGCTTGAAGAGGAGCACGTTGCCCCAGGTGATGGCGCCGCCGAACGGGATGGAGCTCTCGCCCTCCGGGCGCTCGACGGCCGAGCCGATGGCCTCGAAGACGCCGAGCTTGCGGCCGAACAGGGTCTCGAAGCCCGGATCGATGGCCGCGTCGAGGCGGAGCGCGTAGGTCATGATCCCTTCGATCTCGGCTCCGACGGTGGCCATCCCGACGAAGGACTTCAGGTTGGCGCGCCAGAACTCCCGCGAGACGGCCGTCCGGCCCACGGCGGCCGCGGTCTCGGCGAAAGTCAGCGGCGAGAGCGGGTGCATGTCGCGCGCCTTGGCCAGGTTCTCGCGCGCGGAGGCGGGGAAGGTCAGCAACGTCGTCAAGATGGCGGTGTTGAGGAGCGGCCCCAGCACCAGGTCCTTGACCAACGCCCCGACGGCGGCGCTTGCGACCGGGGCCAGCACGTGCCCGACCAGGGGGATGGCCGCGGCCAGCACGGGCAGACCGTTGAGCGCCGCCACCAGCGCGGGACCCACGATCGGGACGGCCGTCAGCGCGAAGGAGAGCGGCAGGACCGGCGCGAAGGCGCCCAGCAGGCCCATCGCGATGGCACTCATGACCGCCAGCGTCAGGCGGCGCGCGACGAAGGTCGCCAGGGG
>MGUL01000166.1:9189-9577 GCA_001800005.1 Elusimicrobia bacterium RBG_16_66_12
ACGGAACCAGGACCGGGCCTTCAGGCCGGCGAAGGCGCCGCCGCCGCGGAAGGCCTGCTCGCGCATGGAGGCCTCGAGCCACTTCTCGGCCAGGTCGAGCCGCGCCTTGCCGTCCTTGTCCTTGGCGAGGATCAGGAAGTCCTCGGTCGAATGGAAGAACTCGAAGGCGATCGCCTGGCGGAAGTAGCCGAAGACGAACATGTCGAAGAGGTGGTACGGAAACCTGACCGCCGCGCCGAGGAAATGCTTGTGCAGCTCCGACAGGCGCAGCAGCGCCCCGCGCCAGCCGGGCGGGTAGGGCTTGCCGGCCAGCTCCCGGAAGCTCTTCCAGCCGGCGTACTTCTTCGAATCGAGGCGCTTGAAGTGATCCCGGTTGACGGCCTGGAGG
>MGUL01000166.1:9595-9911 GCA_001800005.1 Elusimicrobia bacterium RBG_16_66_12
AGCCAATCCTCGCGCGGGCTCGACTCCTCGAGGCGGAACTTGCGGGCCAGCTCCAGCACCTTCGCGCGGGAGAAGCCGAACTGCCCGGCGATCTGCCCGATGATCCGCGAACTGTCCGCCCCGAGAGGCAACCGGCCCAGGATGGCGTCGTGACGCACGCCGCGCACGCTCCGGAAGCCCAGGAAGTCCTCGTGGATGTACTTGGGCGTCTCCTGCGTCTCAGCCTTCGCCTGCGCCTCGGGCGCGGCGGGCGGCATCACCGGAGCGGCGGGCTCGGCCTGGGGGACGGCGGGCGCCGGGACGGGGGCCGCAGCCG
>MGUL01000166.1:9927-13053 GCA_001800005.1 Elusimicrobia bacterium RBG_16_66_12
GCGCGAGCGGCCCGCGGCATCGTAGAAGATCACGGCCGTGCCGCCGGAGGCCTTGGAGACCAGCTCCGCCCGGACGGCCTTGAACGACGGCTCCGAGGCCTTGAGCGCCGCGAGGTCCCGGTCGAGGTCCGCGGCGGCGACTTCCTCCTGCCGGATCATGGCGGGCTTGACGCCGCGCGCGATGCGCCGGCTCTCCACACCCCGCGGTCCGGTGGTCAGTATCTGGCTCTTGGCCGAGGCGTGGTAGGCGAACGTCCAGCGCGGCTGAGCGGACTTGAGGTCCACGGAAACGCGCAGAAGACGCAGATGCGAGGCGCGGCCCTTAAGAGAAGCCCGGACCTTGGACTCGGCCGAGGCCAGGCCGGCCAGGCGGCGGGCCGGGGCCAGCCGGGAGGCGGCCGGGGGCGCGTTCCCCGCGACGGCGGCCTCGGGCAGGTCCGGACGCTCGGGGCCGGCGGCCTCGCCCGTGAGGAGACGGAAGGAATCCTCCGCCCGGGTCTTGGCGGCCCCGGCGCTCTCATCTTCGGCCGGAGGCCCTTCGGCCGCGGCCGCGGAGGGCTCCGCGAGCGCGGGCGCCATGACCGGGACGACGGCGGGACGAAGACTGGGGGCTGATTGGACCGCGAGCGGAAGAGTGTGCCCCCCGAGAGGGAAAGACAAAGGTGACGGTGCCGAGATCGGAACGGGAAGCGAGGCCAGCGACTGAACGGGTCCGGCCTGGCCGCGGGCCGCGCCGGATTCGACGGCGCGCCCCGGGCCGACATCGGCGGCCAACGCGGAGGTCCCGGGGCCGAACGCCGACAGCGCGACGGCGGCCGAAACGGCGGCCGCCAGCGTCTTACGGAACCACCCCCGGGACCGGGCTGGATTCATTCCCTATAGCTTACACCGGGTTCCCGGCATTGTCAGCCCCCCCGGGGGCCCAGGAAGACGAGGAAAAACAGCCCATGGGCCTTTGGGACTAAGGACCCCTGGTGCCTGGCTTTAATTGATTGAAGCGGCGGAGCTGTCCTCGACGGAGCGGATCAGCTGGCTGATGGCGCTGGGGGTTCGATGGAAAAGCCGGGCCAGCTCCGAGACCCCCATCCGGGTCTCCTTCCAGACGCGGTGGACGGCCTCCCGGCGCACGGCGGAGACCTCGCGCCATTGGACGCGTCCCAGTATCTTCTCCTCGGCCATCCCGCGCCGCCCGGCCACCTCGGAGATGATCTTCCGCGCCGCCTCGACGGGGACGAGGCGCGGCGGGGACGGGGCGTCCCGGCGAGCGGACAGCTTGCTCAAGAAGGCCTCGCCGCCGATGGCGACCCCGCCGACGAAGGGCAGGCCGTCGCCCCCGGCCGACTTCATGCGGTCCTTGATGTACTGGAGGTAGCGGACGGACTGCTTGAGGCGGCCGCCGCCGAACTTGCGCAGCACGATGTCGGAGTCCACGAGGGGCTCCTTATGCTCCGCTTCGACATAGGCCGCGCAGGAAGACCACTGGTAGCGCCAGGGCTTGTCCTTGAGCCCCTCTCGCGCGCAGCAGAGGTGCACATGGCGGGTCATCTCGGCCAAGTGAGTCTCCTTGTCCACGAGCCAGGCCTTGTAGCGGCCGGAGAAGACGTGACCGACGGCGTTGTGCTCCCCGTTGAAGTATTTCGTGTATTGGGTGTTGAAGCCCTGCATCACGACGGCGAGGTTCGGCTGAGGCGTCTCGATGAGCATCGAGACGGTGCTGCCCATCAAGCTGTAGGCGTAGACCTTGAGCGCGTAGCGCTCCTTGTAGGACTTGAGCAGCCCCAGGAACTGCCGGCGGTCCTGGTTGGAAAGAAAGAGGTCCTGACGGTTGTTGCCCTGCAGGACGATCAGGTAGCAGGCTCCGGCGTACTCGATTCTCTTGGGGCGTCCCATGGCGCTTATTCTAGCACGGATCTAGGCCTTCGTGCCAGGCTTTCAAAGATTCGTGTTCCCGCCGACCTTGCGTCTGATCGCCTCGAGGGCCGCGGTTTCTCCGATCAGGACCAGGCGGTCCCCCGCGCGGATGGGCTGGGCGGAGACGGGATTGATGTCGTAGCGGTCCGTGCCCGCCGGGACGACGGCGACGAGCAGGGGAGCGCCGCCCTGCGCGCCCTTCAGCTCGGAGATCTCGCGCCCGACGAAGGAGGAGTCGGAGGGGATGGTCACCTCGTCGAAGCGCACGTGCGCGCCCTTCTCGCGCAGCATGGAGTCGAGGAATCCCACGGTGATCGGACGGATCATCTCCGAGGCCAGGCGCAGGCCGCCGATGAACTCGGGGTCGACCACGCCGTCGGCGCCGCTGCGCAGGAGCTTCTCGCGCACGCCCAGGGTCTTCTGGCAGGCCAGCACGCGCGCGCGCGGGTTGAGGACCTTGGCGCTGAGCACGACGAAGGCGTTGTCCTGGTCGGTCGAGAGCACCGCGAAGACGCCGGCCGCGCGCTCGACTCCCGCCTTGCGCAGGACCTCGTCCTCTGTCCCGTCGCCGAGGATGTGGGGAAACTCCCCGCCCAGGCGCTCGGCCAGCTTCGCGACGGTCTCGGCATCCCGGTCCACGACGACGAAATCCCGCCCCGTCTTCTTGAGCTCCGCGCAAATGACTCCGCCGGTGTGCCCCGCCCCGCAGACCACATAGTGGCCCGAGAACGCCTTGATCTCCTTCTGCATGCGCCTCCTCCGTAGAACCTCAGAGAGTTCCCCTTCGACGACGATCGCGGTCAAGGTCGAGAATCCGTAGGTCATCAGGCCGATGCCGCCCATGATGAGGATCATCGTGAAGAAGCGGCCCGCCGTCGAGAGAGGATGCGTCTCGCCGTAGCCGACGGTGGCCAGAGTGATCACCGTCATGTACAGCGCGTCGAAGAGGGCCCAGCCCTCGATGAGATGGTAGCCCAGGGTCCCCGCCACGAGGCAGGCCGCGAGCAGGCCCGCCACGCTCAGCAGACGGGCGCGCATCCTGGCGAGTTCATCCATTGGCGAAGATTCTACCTCATCGCCGACGCAGCGCGGACTCGAGCCTCGCGAGCTGAGCCCGGTCCGCGGCGGTGAAGTCGGTGACGGCCCGCTCGTAGCCGAACTCCCCCGCCGGCGCCGGCGCGTCGAGGCGGCGTCGGAGCTCGGCCGCCTCGGCCA
>MGUL01000167.1:0-2573 GCA_001800005.1 Elusimicrobia bacterium RBG_16_66_12
TCCTGAACTGCGTCCGATTCGTGATCGATTCGCCGGCTTCCTGGATCAGCAGCTCGCGCTCCCGCGCCGTGATCTTGCTCGGATGCCTCGACCATTCGGCATACGTCTCGCTGTCGGCCCAAAGCTCCTTGACGAAGGGCTCGACTTTGGCGATCTTCTTCGGGTCTCCGCTCCGAACCGCCATCTCCATCCTGGTCAACAGGACATCGCCGTATCGGCGTCCCATGAGAGCGCCGAGGTTGCGATTGAAGCGGTCGATCGTGGTCATGCCCGTGTGGTACAGCATCGCCCGGGCCATTTTGGGCATGAATCCTTCCATCTCCCAGATCGCCTGCATCAGTTCGGCCTGGATCGTCGCTCCGGTTTCGGCAGAAAGAAGCGCCGCCTGTTTGTCCCCGAGCGCCTTGCGCATGCCTTCCGGGATGGCGGAATCTTGCGCGATCGTCGCCTGTATCGCGCGCTTCGATTCTTGGATCAAGAGCTTGTATGCCTCGAATGGATTCCTACCGGCCTGTTCCGCCGTGCGGAGAGTCGTCGTGAACTGGGAAATGACAGCCCAGCCGAGCTTGGTAAATGCGACGGTGCCGGCGGCTTCATCGAGCATCCGATACCTCTTGCCGCCGGAGTACTTCGGAACCTGTTCCATGCCGACATTGAATAGCTGGATCAAATCGCGCACGTCGTATCCGTCGAGACCGGCGCCCTTGATGAGCGCACGAGCCCGATGCCCTTCGACCCCGAACACCCGCGCGAAGTGCAGGCGCAAGAACGCGGGCCGGGCATACCGATTGAAAATCACCGCCGGATCGGCCTCTGTCCCGTGAGTCACGTCGAGTAGCCGATGCAGCTCGAGATTGTGGCTGAGCGCCACTTGCATGTCCTGAAGGTGCTCCATCTCGAGCTGCGACTGGAAGTAAGGCGCCTTCGATGAGTCGTGAAAGTTGTCCAGGATGTTGTTGAACTCGGCAAGGGTGGTGTCCTTGTGCCCCTTGGCCCTGAACTCTTCCCATGCCCGGCGCCGCAGTTCATTCGTCAGCGCGAGGCGCTTCTCGAATCCGGGCCCGCTGGTTGTCACGCCGGGGATCCAGCGGACCACCGACGGCGCGAACATTTCGCCGCGGAACATGACCGGCCAATAGTTCTTCTCGATCGGCGTGAACGGAAGACCCAGGTCCAGGGCCCGCTGGCGGATGTGCTGGAAAAACTCGGTCATCAAATCTGCGACGGCAGTCGCCTGACGCCCGGCCGGCGTATCAGGAAGCGTCCGCCCATACCGAGCCCTGGCGACAACCATCGCCCGGAAAGCCACGTTCGAGTTGGGGATCTTCGGCAGTTCGCCGCCCCCGGCGAGCGCGTCGGTGATGGCATGCAGGCTCTCTCGGCCCTTTTTGTCCAGCGGCGCGGTCATGGGGTCTACCCCTTCTGGGTACTCCGCCAACTCGATCCGGGCTCGCCAGGTATTGAGATCGCGGGTCATGCCAGAGAGGGCATAGCGCATCCGCGTGGAGAGAGCGTTGCCGAACTCACCGTGGCCTGCGATGGCGTTGCCGATCGTGCGCACGAATCGGTCCATGTAGGTGTTCTTCTTGATCCCGGGAGTAGCCCCGAATTCTTCTGCTTGCGTCAGTTCTTCTTTTTTGAGGTATTCGATGCCGGCGACATCGGCCTTCTTCTGGACTTGGGCGCGAGTCGGCATGGCCTCCTCGAAGAGCCATCCGCCTTCTTTCATCTCGCGTTCTTGCCAGGTGAGGCCATCAGGATCGATGCGCCACATCTCCTCGAGGGTGGCCATACGGCGTTCGGCGGCGCGTGGGCCCAGCTTCCCGTGGCTAAGGGCCCGCTTCATGATTTCCGGGTCGGCGGGTTTCCTGACTCTCTTGGCGCCCTTGCCCTTGTTGATCCTGGCCGCAAGCTTGATCGTGGCTTCGTAGATCGCCTGTCCGGGGCCCGTCCCGAGGCTGACATCCCCATCAGGCGGCTTCGTGTCTCGCTTGGCCTGGGCGCGGCGGCGGTTGTCGGCCTCGATCCTGGCGGTGGCTTCGTTCAGGGTGGCGATGATCCGGCGTGCCTGTTTCTCGGTGCGGACCCTCCTCGGCGCCGGATGGCGCTCAGGCCTGATTGCCCGCTCGCCAAGAATCTCTTGCGCCTTGCCGGCGGCGAATGCCGCACGGGTCGCGGCCGCCGGAGGCTCGGGTTCCGCGCCGGGGCCCACGTCGACGAGGTCTTCTGGGCGTAGACCGAGGACTTCTTTCAGGTCGCCCGTGAGCCATGCGGGCTCCTGGAAATCCATCGGGCGATTCCAGGCTTCGGCGGCTGATTCCTCGAGCGCTCCCTTGCCGAACACGAAGCGGTCGTAGATCTCTCTGTAGTTCGGGTCCTTCTTTGCCAGCCACTCAAGGGCCTCGGGCTGGCCAGCTGCGATCACTGCCCCGTGCTGCTTGATGTAGGCGCGAACCCTCTCCTCTGCTGGGCCGCCCCTGCTTTTCGCCTTGTAGTCCTCGAAGCTCAGCTGCTCAGTCGGCATGTCCTGCGAGTACATGCCTGCCTTGCGACGCACGAACTCGACGCGCTCT
>MGUL01000167.1:2665-2755 GCA_001800005.1 Elusimicrobia bacterium RBG_16_66_12
CTCACGGAGGCGGGCCTCGAGATGTTCCCGCTCAGTTGCCGGCCGCTCCTCGGGCGGCATCCTTCGGAACTCCTCGACTGCGGCTTCGCC
>MGUL01000167.1:2893-4449 GCA_001800005.1 Elusimicrobia bacterium RBG_16_66_12
GGCCCTTCCGGGCGCGCGTCTCCTTGGCTTCGGTGCGCAGATCCTTGAGTTCAGTCTGAAGACCGGACCTCTCCTCCGCCGTGAGCTCGCCGGGCGCCTTGCGAACGGGCCGTTCTGGCATCACGGCAACTGGGGCCGGCTTGAGAGGAACCGCCGGCTGGGGCGCTGCGGCCTCTCCGCCCGAGGGGCGCGCCACAACAGCCGACGGTTTGCCTTTGCGAATCTGTGGCATTTCCTTTGCAGGCATGCTAGGTTCCGCCCGAGCTGCGGGCGCCACAGTTGGTGCCCCGACAGCGGGTTGGGCGGCTAGGGGCAGCTTCGGCGGCTCTCCCAGGTTGCCGGCTGGACGCGCCTCAGCCGCCCCCACCTTTTTTGCAGCCTTCGGCCGGACTGGCCGGACCGTAATGACCGATCGAATCCCCGGCCGCTCGCCAGGCTTGCGAAGGCGCACTTCCTTCGTCTCCGGAAGTTCGACTCCTCCGCCTGCTTCCAGTTCACGGATTCGGGCGCGAGTGGCCTTGATCTTTCGTTGCGCCTCAGCTGGGATCTCGTACTGGCGGGTCTCCTCATTCCAGACGCCGAGGCCGATCTTCGCCTGGAACCTCCCGAGTCGTTTCCGGAGATCGGCGGCCTCGGCACGATTGGCCGCCTCTTGGGCCCGCTCCTTCTCGGCGCCCGGGGCTGGTTCCCAGCGGGCCTTGGCCTGCTGGGCCCTTCGCCTGGCAATCCGCGCTGCGGTTTCCGCCTGACCCGCTTCCTTGCGGGTTGGCCTCGCGGGGACTTCTTTCGCCTTCCTGATCCCCGGCTGAGGGATTCCGATGGCCTCGCCCTCGCCCGGCAGGCGGGTCAATCCCCCGCGGCGTGCCTTTGCGGCCAGGCCGGCGGCTTCAGTGGCCACCCTCTGGGCCTGGGCCTCACGTGAGACCCTGAACTGGGTTGCCCCGGGAGAGACACCCGCCTCGGGGGTCGGTTGCGGCTCTAGTTCCCGCTCCATGCCGGCGACTTCCCGCTCTAGCGTCGCCTCGATGGCATCTTGGGTCGTGGGAATCTGCCCGGAGATTCGCGCCCGCTCCTCGGGCGGCATCCTTCTCCAGCGAGCCTGCCACCATTCCTGGACGCCTGGGCCCATCAGGCCAAGCTGGCGTTCGGTTTCCTGCAACACGTCGGGCCCGCGCGCCCGGGCTTCTTCGAGCTGAGCCCTGACTGTCCAGCTCTGGCGGATCTCGGCTCTCTCCTGGGGCGTCAGGCCCCCACTCCTGATGGCATCGGCTTCTCCAGGGGTGATCCCAAACTCCTTCATGAGCTGGGCGGCACTGGGGATCTTCGCCTTCCCGCGCGCCGGGTCGCCCGCGGCTGCGAACGCATAGGCGGCCCGTGCTCTGAGAACCCTGATGTCCCGCTCGATCTCCTCGCGCGGGCGACCTAGCGGGCCCCGGGGCGCGTCCTTGAGTCCAATCCCATCCTTCTCCATCAGTTCGGCCGTGAGCCGCCAGGACTCATCCACGTCCCGATTCGACATGGGCGGAGGATCGCCGCCCTGGCGGCGGGCGAAGATC
>MGUL01000167.1:4478-7544 GCA_001800005.1 Elusimicrobia bacterium RBG_16_66_12
GCCCTGAGCAGGATCTCCTTCATGCCCTCGGGCGTCTTCCAGTCAGCCCCCTCTCGCATGGCGCCATGGGCCTCGAAGACGGCCATCACGCCGGCCCCGCTCAGGGCATGTTCCATCTCTCGGCCGAGCTGCCCCCGGGCGAGCTTGTTGATCGCCCCGCTGAACGCTTTGCCGCCAGCCATCCCGGCGGCCATCGTGATTGCGGTGCTCTTGCCGACATCGGCGTAATCTTTCGGGCCGAGGGTCACTCCATGTTCACGTGCTTCCCCAGTCGTTGTCAGAATGTTATAGGCCCCGAGCAGCCCGGTCTCGAACGCCAGGCGAGACAGCCGGCTGCTCAACTGCACTGCTCTGCCGGCAGCCGTAATCGGCAACAGAAACGAAAGGATCTCGCCAGTGCGCTGAGCGTGCCGCTCGAGAGTGGTCGCCTCGAAGAGCATGTGCTGTCGTTCCATCGCTGGGATGATCGCATTCCGCGGGAAGGTGTAGCCGAACGGTTCGGTGATGAGGCTGGCGATATCGGTCGGGATGTTGGCGAGGCCCTGGACGATGCCCGCAGAAGCCCGCACCACGGGCTGAGTGATCGAATGCGCAAGTGTCTTCTGCCGCACATTCTGCGGAGCGACGATCCCGCTGAAGGTCCGCGCTGGCCGCGTCGCCTCTTGGACGGCGGCAAGCGGCACAAATGCCTCACCGAAACGCTGAGCTCCGGCGCCGAACTCTTCGAGCGGGGTTTCCTCGTCGAGGCCCATGATGCGGAGTTCAGTCGTCTGACCGGGCGACCTCGGAACATCATCGAGTCCTCGGATCTTCAGCTTACTCGCCACCCCACACCTCCGAGGCGATCCTGCGGATCATGGCCTCGTTGTCTCCTGGGTGCTTCGCCATCCACGCGCGGGCGTCTGGATCCTCGCCGCCGGTCATCTGATCCTGGAAAATCTGCCGCAACTCATCTTCTGGAGAACGGGGGCCCGAGGGTCGCACGATCTCCTTCTTCCCGCCTTGCTGGCCTGGGGGGCTGGCCGACAGGGCCGCGAGCGCCTCTCGGGCACTGCTACCTTCGAGCCCGTAGAGCTTGCCCTTCTTAGATCGTGCCGCGACTTCGACCTGCACATCTGAAATCGCTTGATCGAGGTCGGTTCCGGCCGCCGTGCGTTTCCTGACTTCGACGGCCATCGCGGTCGCAAGGCGCCGAGTATCGGGATCGACCTCCTCGATGCCGGCCGCTGTCATCGGTGCGTCGCTCATCAACTCGAACATCCTGGTCCTGGCATACTGTTCGAGGTCTGTCGGGCTCGAGAATCCCTTGCTCTTGAACCATTGGGTTTGCCCGCGCACTTCGCCCGCAGTGACTTCTCCCGGCGGGGTCGGCGCTTCTCCTGGCGGCGCCTTCTTCTGGGTCAACAGCTCCTGCACGCGGGTTAGGTGCTCAGGCGTCCCGATGATGTATCCCTCGGCCTTGGCCAGTGCTTCGGCGGCCGATTGCCGATCCTCCTGCATGCCGCGTTCGTGCTCTTGTGCGCCCGCTTGCAGTTCCTTGCGGCCGCCTTGTTCCATCTGTTTCAATTGTATGTTGAACAGCTGCTGCTGCAAATCGCGCGCTGTTCGATCTTCATCGCGCATCTTCTGCAATTCCAGCTTGGTCATCGTAGTGGATCGCAGCTGAGCCCACGAATGCACGTCTTCCGGGGCATTCACGGTGATGTCGGTCATCGCGGACCGAAGCTCGTCCGGCGAGGCGTCGGGGTTCATGAGAATGACCGCCGTCTCGGGTTTCAGGCGGCGATTCGCCTTGGCGATCTGCATCAACGCCTGAGTGCGGCCGAGCTCGCGGTCGATCATCTGCTGCTTCTCTTCCTGGAACGAACTCTCCAGTTGCTGTCCGCGCAGGTAGAAGGCGATCGGATCGAATGGTCGGTCGGCCATGATCTACCTCATTCCATCCCCATGAGCCCGCTGTACGACTGCTGATATGCCGGCCGCTTTCGGGGCATGAACGAGCCCCCCGGGTAATACCCGCCAGTCGACCCACCTGCCTGCGGGGAAAGGCCGAGGGCCTTCATGGCAACCAGGTCGTCCATCCACGCCTTCCGGCGTTCCCGCTGGCCCGCCATCAGCGCGAGCAGTTCGCCGCCTTGTTCCAGGGCGCCACCGAAGGCTTCCCCATACCCCGGCATCTCGCCGCCCTCGGCTACCTGTGTCCGCGCGGCGAACAGCCGCTCGGCCCCCAGGTCGCGGCGCTGCTGCATCATGGCCTCCGCCGGCGCGATCGCCCTCGAGACCTCGCCTGCCGCAATGTTGCTCCCGAGGATCCCACGGCTGGCGAGGCTCGAGAGCGCGCCCTGCGTTTCGCCGCGCAGGATGTTGCCCTCGCTCTGGGACGGCCCGAACTCGAGCGTCGACTGGCGCGCCTCGAGCTGGCGAAGAGCATTCTCGCGCGCCTTCTGAAGCTTGCGGATCCGCGCCCGCTGGCTTCGCATCTTCAGGAGGCCGCCGACAAGCCCGGCCCCGATGGCAACGCCGCCCCCCGCAGGTCCGCCGAGCGCCATCCCGGCCATCGATCCGGCGCCGCCCAGGTAGTCTTCCGCTGGCATCACAGCACCTCCGACGGTGTCGTCGTCACCTTGAAGTTCCACAGTCCGATGCGGGAACCGTTCAGGGCTGCCACGATTCGGACAGTGATCCACCGCCCCCAGAATGTCCCGGGGAGATTCCCTCGATACTCTTGCCGCCCGGTCCCGGAAATGGCGACCGCGTGCTGGCGCAGCGGATCATCATCGACCATGAAGACGAGGACGATGGTTTCTCCGCCGCAGTCCATGTCGAGGAGCCAGCGGCAGAAGTCTCCTTGGGCGCCGTCTGCGGCCCAGAACTTCCTGAGCATCCAGTCGACCGGGATGTCTCGCGTGGCTCCATCAGGCATTTCCTCGGCAAGGGCTTCTTCGATGAACCAGAAGGACCCGCCCGTGTCGACTGCCAGCATGCGAGCGTTGCGTCCAACCCACTCGATCTGCTGATACCCGCTTCGGTCGACCGCCCAAAGAGTGCTGCGGCCCGGGTCGCTCT
>MGUL01000167.1:7577-7952 GCA_001800005.1 Elusimicrobia bacterium RBG_16_66_12
TATACGACAGGCCCGCCGGGATGGGCTTGCCCGGATCCGGTGTCGATTCAGCCACTGAAGTCACGGGATAGCTCATGTAGAACTTGCGCTTGCCGGCGGCGACCGAGACCGCGGATCCATTCGCCTTGTCGAACCGCTGGTATGGCCCGGTGTAATCCTCGCGGTCGAAGATGGGGAGCAGTTCAGTGGCGACCTCGTCAATGGTCGCCCCATTGAAGAGCCTCGGGACTCCATCGGTGCCGATGAATCGGATTCCGTGCTCTGTCGCCTTGACCGTATCCCGCGAGAAGAGTCCCTGCTTGTTGGGGGTCTCGCTCATGTCAAGGCTTGCCGGGTCGAACACCTTGATGCTCTCGTTGGTGAAGATGCAGACCT
>MGUL01000167.1:7976-8237 GCA_001800005.1 Elusimicrobia bacterium RBG_16_66_12
GCCCCATTGCTGAGCGGCAAGTAATACTCCATCCATTCAGGCTTGCCAGGATAGCTCCAGAAGAAGTACGACCCGTCGACATGCACTTCCTTGATCTCGGTATCCGCGTACTTCTTCGCCACGTAGGACCACGGCCCAGGTCTCGGCTCTCCTTGGCGGCGGCGGGTCAGGCCGGAAGGCCCCTGGAGCGTCAGTGCCCGCTCGTTGCCCGTAACTTGAACCTCTCGATAGATCACGTCGGGCGCGGCGAGGCCATATCCC
>MGUL01000168.1:0-2092 GCA_001800005.1 Elusimicrobia bacterium RBG_16_66_12
CTGACGGTCCCCTCTCCCCGCATTTCTCGCGGGGAGAGGGTGGGGGTGAGGGGTCCAAATGCAGACGACGAACGACACGCACAGTACATAACATCGCGAGCGCACCGGCAGTTTCACCTTATTGACTGGCATTGGGGCCAGCCTCAACGCGAGACGAGCTTTCAGCGCAGAGGCACGGCGAACCAAGCGGCGGCTGCGCCCGCAACGCAAGCTTCCTCTGCCTGCGAGAGGGGTGGATGCGAGGGGGGCAGCCCTCACGGGCTGCCCCATCCGCGACCCGGAAGTCTGTGCGAGATGTTGATGAGTCCGCGGAGCGAACCGGGACTCTAGCCCTTCTTCTTGTGGCAGTTACCGCAGCCCTCTTTGTCCGTGACGCCGAACACGACCTTGTCGTTCACCTTGGTGGCGCCGTCGTGGCACTTGCCGCAGGCCTGCCCCTTGGCCATGTCTTCCATCTTCTTGACGGGCCGCGTTTCGCCGGGCTTCAGCGGCTTCATCGCGAAGAGAGCGGCATTCGGGGGCATGTGGCACGGCTTGCAGTCCAGCTTCTCCTGCTTGTACGCCTCCTTGTGCCCGGGGTGGCTGAACTGCACAGCGCCGTGCTCCGCCGCGTACGATGCGTCATCGTACGCGATCACGGATGCTCCTGGCTTCGCCGCCTGCCCCGCCTCGCTGGGACTTGCCCAGTTCCACACGATGATGCCCACCGCGAGAACTCCGGCCACACCCGATACGGTGCCGATGAACGCCTTCCTTTGCATGTCCACTCCTTCTCCTTTCCTCTCTTTGCCCGCCATTGGGCGACGCAATCCATACAAGGAATCGGAACGGTTTCCCAGCCTCGGGCCCTACAACGACGACGCTAAATGGTGCGGTTTGACAGGGAAGCTTATGATCATTGACGGGAAGTCGCGGTTTGCTGACGCGAGCACGTTTGTTTCCGGTCCGAAAAGGGTCAGGAGCCTTTTTGCGATGGTGGACATCCACTGAGAAGGCTGAGGAAATCAGGGAGTGGTAGGTGGGTGTTCCGCCGCTGCTCCTCCGCCGGTTTGCACCGACCCTCGCGTCTCCCGTATGGTCGCGCTTCGTCGAGCACGTTTTGGCAAGGCAAGCACGAAAGGAGCGGCGCCTCATGTCGACCAGAGTGACCGTTTCTCTTTGCTCGTTGCTGGTGCTTGCAGCCGCGTGCGGGGACTCCGACGACGACCAGCATGTTGCCGAGAACCTGGCGTGCCCGGTTGTCGTCACGGACGCGGACTGCGATCGGAACCAGCGGCCCTTCGTCTTCGTCCACGGCACGTTCGGTTCGGGTGACAACTTCGCCCACGTCGCGCGGCTACTCGGTAGCAATGGATTCTGTCAGGACCGGATCATCGCCATCGATTACAACTCGCTGGGCGATGCGCCCGGCACGAACGGACAGCTCGATGCCGCCATCGACGAAATTCTCGCCGAAACCGGCTTCAGTCAGGTGGACCTCGCCGGCCATTCCCAGGGCACGGCACACTGTGGCGCCTACCTGAACGGCGACCCCGCACACGCCGCCAAGGTCGCTCATTACATCAATTTCTCCGGCTCTCCGTCCATCGGGAACGTCGAGACGCTGACCCTTTCTTCGCTGCGCGACCTCGGCAACACGCCGCATCACGCCGCGGGCACGAACGTGACGACGGTCACGCTGACGGACGAGGACCATTTCGCCGTCGCGGCCTCGACCCGATCGTTCGTCGAAGTCTACACGTACCTTCGCGGCGAGGAGCCCCGATACACCGAGGTTCAGTGCGGCGAACCCATGGTGACGATCGAGGGGGTCGCGGAGACGTTCGCGGACAACGTTCCGGTCACCGGCGTGTTCGAGATCCGCGAGGTCGGCGACTCGCCGCGCGCCGAGGGACCGCCGGTCGACACGGTGACGCCCGATGCGAACGGGCACTTCGGCCCGGTCCAGGTGAAACGCGACGCGGTCTACGAGTTCAAGGGGTTCGACGCCCAGGGCAACCTCATCGGCTACCAGTACTTCACGCCGTTCAAGCGGAGCAACCGGCTCGTGCGTCTGCTCAGGCCCTCGGACAATCCCCTCATCGCCGCCGCG
>MGUL01000168.1:2098-3154 GCA_001800005.1 Elusimicrobia bacterium RBG_16_66_12
GACGTGGTCGTGCGCGGCCCCGACCACGCGGCAGTCATCGCGCTTTGGGATGGAGGCGGCTTTCGACAGGACCTGGGCGCCAGCCTGACGATCGACGGCGCCGAGGTGCTCACGAGCGAAAACGCGGGCGAAGAGGCGTTGGCCACCGGCGCATTGGACGGCGGAATCGTCGCCCTCTTCCTGTACGATGCCGATGCCGACACCGCGACGGACCTCGGTCTCGTGGCGAGCGCGCCCTTCCTCTCTTTCACCGACGTGTTCATGGACGCCACGCAGCCCGAGTTCATTGAGATCGGGTTCAGCGCTGGCAGCGAAGACGAGTCCATCGTCGAGCAAACGATGAAGATCCCGAACTGGCCCTCCGATGACGTGCTGATCCTCTTGATGTTTCAGTAACGGATCCGTGTGCCGACCCCACGGTCGGCCGCCCACTCGCGTTCAAGACCGGCCGCCACGGTGACCACGCGGCCCTGGCGTGCGGAGATCGATCCATCGCGCGCGATGCTCCTCCGGCTCGGGCCAGCCGGGAGCGTTGCGGAAGAGGAGAGGACTTCGGCAAACGACCGCCTCCGGCGACGGTGCAGACTCACTCCTGCCGCGCGGGCATCGCGCCGAAACCTTTCTTGCCTCGTCCGGCGCGAGATCGACGATGAGATCGATGCCGACCGTGAGGCGGGCATAGCCATGTAAGACGGTCGCCAGACCTCCAACGACGACATAGCGGACGCCGGCACGATTCAGCGCGTCGAAGATCGGTTCGAACAGCGCCATGCGATTTCCTTATACCGCGAATCCGCGCCGGCACCTCCTGCGGATCCGCCCCGCCCAGATGACTAGATTCCAGCTGCCGCCGGGGCATCGCCCTTGAGCAGTTCGTCAAGTTTGCGGGCCGTCGGCCAGGGGGCAGAAGGAGTCTTCTTGAGACGCAACAGGGCTCCTGAACCCTCTTGGCTGGTTTGCGGCAGGACCAGCCGGGGCGCGAACCGGACATCCGGACCAAGCCGACCTGGTTCGCTGCGTCACGACTTGCTGGCGACGTGCGCCCGGCTCGACTCG
>MGUL01000168.1:3166-6219 GCA_001800005.1 Elusimicrobia bacterium RBG_16_66_12
TCGGCGTAAAACTCGCGAATCAGGTTCATGTCGGCCTCGATGTCTCCGCTCGGCGTGATCACAGGCCCGATGCCTCCCACCTTGCGCTGATAATCGAGAAATCCCAGAACCAGCGGCACGCCGGCACCGTGTGCGATGTGATAGAAGCCGGTCTTCCAGTACGCCATCCGCTTGCGCGTCCCCTCGGGGGCCACCACGAGGGCGAAAGAGCGGCGCTCGCGGAAGATCTGAATCATCTGCTCCACGACGTTGTTCGACCGGCGGCGGTCCACCGGGACGCCGCCGAGCCAGCGAAACAACATTCCAAACGGCGGCCGGAACAACGTGTGCTTGCCCATCCAGAACACGCGCGCCCGGAACGCGAACGCGAGCGTCAGCATCACGGGAAGGTCCCAGTTGGAGGTGTGGGGCGCGGCGATCATCACGTACTTCTGTTCCGCCGGCAACCGTCCCGCTTTGCGCCATCCGGCGATCGCGAGCAGGAACAGCGCCAGCCGGTGCAGGACAGCGTTCGCGACGGCTATGTCGAACATGGTGCGTTGCCCGCCGTTGGTCTCGCGTGATTTCATCGTCTGGCAAAGGGCAACGACACCGCGGCTCGAAGAGATCCCGAGGGGACCGCCCTCTGCTTCCTCATACCGCCCTCCGGCGGGTCCTGGAAAGCGCGCCGGCGGCCACAATCGTCACCGTTTCGTCATCAGGTCTTGGGCCCGCTCCCGACCATCACGAGGGGTAACGTCTCTCGCGCAACCGTGAAGGTTGGGTTAGAACTCGCGCGGATCACGCGAGGGGCGTTCGCGACAACCGGAGGGCGGAATGACCTGGGACGCATGGATGGCGCTGATAGTCGTGGCCGGCACGGTCGGGACGCTCACGTTCACGCGGATCGGCTCCGATCTCGTGCTGGTGGCCGCGCTCACTGCTCTCATGGTCACCGGCGTCCTTTCCCCCGCGGCGGCCCTTGCGGGGCTCTCGAACCCCGGTCTCGCCACCGTCGGAGTCCTCTACGTCGTGGTGGCGGGCATCCGCGACACGGGAGCCATTCATGCCGTGGGGCTCAGTCTGCTCGGGCGCCCGCGCTCGACGGCTGAAGCGCAGCTTCGCCTGATGCTGCCCGTGACGGCGATGAGCGCGTTTCTGAACAACACGCCCGTGGTCGCCATGATGGTTCCCGTGGTTCAGGACTGGTGCAAGCGGAACCAAGCCTCGGTGTCCAAGCTGATGATCCCGCTCAGCTACGCCGCGATACTCGGGGGCACGTGCACCCTCATCGGCACCAGCACCAACCTCATCGTGTACGGCCTCGTCCTGAAGGACACCCAGCTGGGCGCCATGAGCTTGTTCGAGATCGCCTGGGTGGGTCTGCCCTGCGCCGTGATCGGGGTCTCGTACGTCCTGTTCAGCAGCCGCTGGCTTCTGCCGGAGCGGCGCGGGCCGCTGCAGGAACTGCAGAATCCCAGGGAGTATTCGATCGAGATGCTGGTGAGTCGATCCAGCCCGCTGGTCGGCAAGACGATCGAAGAGGCCGGCCTGCGCCATCTGCCCGGCGCCTACCTGGCCGAGGTGGAACGGGGCGACTCGGTGATTCCGGCCGTGGCGCCGACGGAGCGTCTGCGGGCGGACGATCGACTCATGTTCGTGGGGATCGTCGAGTCGGTGGTCGATCTCGTGAAGGTGAAGGGCCTGATCCCGGCGTCCGATCAGATCTTCAAGCTCGACGCTCCGCGGGCCGAACGATGCTTGATCGAGGCCGTCATCTCCGACACCTGTCCGGCGGTGGGCCAGACGATTCGCGATGCGCGTTTTCGCTCGCGTTACGAGGCCGTGGTCATCGCCGTGGCTCGCAACGGCGAACGGGTCGGGGGCAAGGTGGGCGACATCGTTCTGCGCCCCGGCGATACCACGCTGATCGAGGCCCGGCCTTCGTTCGTCGAACAACAGCGCAACTCGCGGGATTTTCTGCTGGTGAGCCCGATCGAGGGCTCGGCCCCGCCGCGGCACGAGCGGGCGTGGATCGCCATCGCGATCCTGGCCGGGATGGTCGCGATCGCCACGTCCGAGGTGCTGTCCATGCTCGAGGCCGCGATGATCGCCGCCGGCTTCATGATTCTGACCCGCTGCACGACCGGCCCCTCCGCGCGCGCCAACGTCGACTGGTCGGTGCTGACGGTGATCGGCGCGTCCATCGGCCTCGGCCAGGCGCTGCAATCGAGCGGGGCCGCGCAGGTGGTCGCGGAGTACTGGGTGAACCTCGCCGGAGACAGTCCCTGGCTGTCCCTGCTCGCCATCTACGTCATCACAAGTTTTTTCACCGAGGTGGTGACCAATAACGCCGCCGCCGTCCTCGTCTTTCCGATCGCCCAGGCAACCGCGGAGAGCCTGGGGGTCAGTTTCTGGCCTTTCGTCGTCTGCATCATGATGGGCGCGTCCGCCAGCTTCGCCACCCCGATCGGCTACCAGACGAATCTGATGGTGTACGGGCCGGGCGGCTATCACTTCCGCGACTATCTGCGCATCGGCGTTCCTCTCAATCTGCTGCTCGCGGTCGTGACCGTGGGCATTGCTCCCCTGGTGTGGCCGTTCTGAGGGCGCCGGCCCCCGCATTCGGAAAGCCCTACGCGATTGCGCCGCTGGCGAAGAGCGCATCCACCTCGTCCGCGGTGAACCCCGCCTCCAGCAACACCTCCCGGCTGTGCTCGCCGATCTCCGCGGGCCCGCGGCGGAGCCCCGCCGGGGTGCGCGACATCTTGATGGGAGGACCGATGAACTCGCGCCCGCCCACGCGCACGACGGTGCCGCGCGCCTGCACCTGGGGATCGGCGAGCGCTTTGTCGATGGTGTTGATCGGGCCGCAGGGAACGCCGCACGCCAGCATCTTCTCGACCCAGCGCTCCGTCGTGTCTGCGGCCAGACGCGCCTCGATCGCGGCGCGCAGCTCCTCGCGATTCATGACCCGAGAGATCGGCTCCGCGAAGCGCACGTCGTCGCGGAGCGCGGGCAACTCGATCGCCTCGCAGAAGCGCTGCCACAGGTTCTGGTTGTTGACGCCCACG
>MGUL01000168.1:6228-6530 GCA_001800005.1 Elusimicrobia bacterium RBG_16_66_12
TGCCCATCGCCGGTCTTCAGCGCCTCGTACGGCGCCGCCAGGCGGTGGCGCGAACCGCGTGGCGTGGCGACCTCGCCGAGCGTGAAATACAGACCCGACTCCCAGACCGTATAAGCGAGCGCGGAGTCGAGCAGCGTTGCTTCGACTCGCTGCCCCTCCCCGGTCTTCTGCCGGTGCGCCCAGGCCGCGACCACGCCCAGCGCGCCAAACGTCCCGGCGTTGAGATCGGAGATCGGTACGGCGGTCGAGACCGGGTTTCCGCCCGGCTCACCGACGAAGCTCATGATGCCGCTCATCGCCTG
>MGUL01000169.1:0-749 GCA_001800005.1 Elusimicrobia bacterium RBG_16_66_12
CCTCCCGTCCGCCAGCCGAGGAAAAAACGGAGCGAGGCGATCAGGAAGAAGAGTCCTCCCGCGACGTTGATCAACCCGGCGGCGACGGTGAACTCCCCCCGCTCGATCATCAGCGGCAAAGCGTTCGGGAAAACGATCGAGAACGCGCCGGCCAGCGCCGCCGTCAGCGCCGTCAGGACGGGCAGGGTCTTGTCCGCCGCCGTGCGCGCGCGGCCGTCCTGGAGCCACGCGAGCATGAAGAAAAATCCGCCGACGAGGGTCGCCGCGCTGCGCAGCCAGACGAAGGTGTTTCCGGGGGCGATGGCGCCGTGAAAGGCGTCCAGGACGCCCATGCCGAGCAGTCCGCACGCCGCCCAGACGTTTTGGGAGGCGAACTGCCGCTCTTTCTGCAGGAGCGCCAGAAGGACCGCGGTCGCGATGGCCGCGAAGGCGCCGAACACCTCGACCGCGGAGTGCAGCGGAACGTTCAGCCCCATCATATTCTCCCTCCCCGTCCTCCCATCGTCTTCACACCATGGCTTTCAGCGTTTGGGCGGTCGCATCCAAATTCTGCACCCCGACCTTGGTCTGGCTGAGGCCGGCGGCGGTCTCCCTGGCCCCGGCGGCGATGCCGCCGGCCGCCTCCGCCGCCTGGCTCAGGGCGGCGGCCTGCTGTTTGGCGTTGAGCATCACCTGGCGGGCGTTCTCGTTGACGCCCCCCGCCAGGCCCGACAGCTCGGCGAACAGCTCGGCGACCTTCTGGGCCAGCC
>MGUL01000169.1:792-2647 GCA_001800005.1 Elusimicrobia bacterium RBG_16_66_12
GATCGAGGCGTCCGCCGCTTTCTGCACCTCGGCCACCAGCGCCGAGGCCTGCTCGGCGGACTTCTTGCTCTGGTCGGCGAGCTTGCGCACCTCGCCGGCCACCACCGCGAAGCCCTTGCCGTGCTCGCCGGCGCGCGCCGCCTCCACCGCCGCGTTCAACGCCAGCATGTTGATCTGGCCGGACAGGTCCTTGACCAGCGCGGCGACGGCGCCGATCTGGCCGGTCTGCTCGCCCAGGCGCAGGATCCGGCCGGCCAGCGCGGCGATCTTGTCCTTGAGGCCGCCCATCGCCGCCGCCGCCTGGCGGGCGGCCTCGCCGCCCTGCGCCGTCGCCGCGCCGGCCTTCTCCGCCGCGGACGCCGCGCTCGCCGCCTGCTCGGACGACTGGCGCGAGGACGCGGACAGCTCCTCGATGACGGCCGACGTCTCGCCGGCCGCGACGACCTGCTGGCCGGCGGCGCGCTCGTGCTGGGCGACGGCCGCGGCGATCTGCGCGGCGGAGGCGGCGATGGCGGACACGGACCGCGTTACCCTCTCCGAGATATCGCGGACGATCCGGAAGCCCAGTCCCGCCGCCAGCAGGATGCCGCCGACGATGCCGGCGACGGAGAGGTTCCAGAGGCGGTCATAGTGGTCGTCCGCTTGATCCTTGGTATCTTTGGCGACCCCCCCCTGGAACTGCATCAGCGATTGAAAGGTTTGCTCCGCGGTTTTATACGCCGGGAGGAGCTTGTTCGTCAAGTGCAGGCTCGCGTCGTCGAACCTCCGCTGTTTCTGCAGCGCCAGCGCCGGGTCCAGGCCTTCGGTCCGGTATTGATCGTGGCGCGCGGCGTAGACTTCGGCCAGTTTCTTCTCCTTGGGGTTCATCGGTATCGCCATGAATTGCTCCCATAGCTGGTCGTTCTTCGCGCGATTGGCCGCCACGGCATCGGCATGCCTGGCGAGGGGATGATCCGCCCCATGGATCCTGCTTGCCGGAAGCCTGGGGTCATGGAACTGGGCCAGCAGGACCTCGCGCACGTTTTCCCCGCGCAGTATCTCAATCTTCGAAAGCAGACCGGAGTGCACGACCCCGTCGTTATAGACGGTCTCGAGGGCGTCGTCGGTCGCCTTCATCCCCCTCAAACCTCCCGCGCCGACGGCCATCAGGAGGACCGATGAAAAAACAACCAGAAAGTACAATCTCGCCGAGACCTTCATGTCCTCGAACATAACATTCCCCCCGCAAACCTCTACACGGTTTCGTCGACGACCCAGTCCTTGCGCGCCAGCAGCGCGGGCAGATCCAGGACCGTCATCATCCCGCCGGCATAAGGCGCGGCGCCCTTGACCTCGGCGCCGTGCCGCTCGCGCAGAGCCGCCGGCGCGGCCTGCAGTTCCTCCTCGCGCAGATAGATCACGTCATGCACCGCATCCACGGCCCAGCCCACCGCCTGATCGCCGAGGAGGGCGACCACGGCCTTGCCGCCGGCCCGCGCCGCGCGCGGCAGGTCGAGCGCGGCGCGCAGATCGAGCAGCGTGAGCAGATCGCCGCGCAGGCTGACGACGCCCAGGACGTGCGGCGGACAGCACGGGATCGGGGTGGGCTGGGCGATGTCGCAGAATTCCCGCACCGCCGCAAGCTCGATGCCGAAGCATTCGCCGCCGAGCCCCACCACCGCCAGCGGCCGGCGGGCGTCCTCCGCCGCGGCGGCGGCTTCCATCAGCGCCTTGGCGCGCGCGCGGTATGCCGCGCGCTCCTCCGGCGCGGCCTGCGGGCAAAAGCGGTCGGGAGAGCGCCCGGCCGCGGCCTCCGCGGCCCCCTCCGGCGGGCTCGCCAGGCGGCCCGCGTCCAGCAGGGTCACGAGGACGTCTC
>MGUL01000169.1:2682-3005 GCA_001800005.1 Elusimicrobia bacterium RBG_16_66_12
GGCGTCGAACTCCGGCGGAGGCTGGACGGCTTCGGCGGAAAGCTCGACGACCTCGCGCGCCTCGCTGACGATCAGGCCCATCAGCGACCGGTCCAGCTCCAGCACCACGACCTGGTCGCTCAGGCGGTAAGGCGCGGCGGGGCGGCCGAAGCGCAGATGGAGGTCGACGACGGGGACGATCCGCCCCCGCAGGCTGAAGAGGCCGGCGACGTAGGGCGGAGCTTCCTCGGCCGGGGTCAGCTCGGGCAGCCAGACCATCTCGCGCACCAGCCGGGCGTCCACGCCGAAGCGCGCGCCGTCCAGATCGAAGATCAGAAAGGGGC
>MGUL01000169.1:3056-3404 GCA_001800005.1 Elusimicrobia bacterium RBG_16_66_12
AGGACCTCGGGCGGGACCGGCTTCTGCAGGACCTCGCCCTTCAGGGCTTGGACCGCTTCGAGCCGGTCGTGGTCGATATAGCCGGTGGCAAAGAGCACCTTGAGCCTCGGATGCAGCCGGACGGCCCTCCGCGCCAGCTCGCCGCCGCTGATGCCGGGCATCACGACGTCGGTCAGAAGCAGGGAGACGGGCCCGCCCGCGTCCTTCAGCAGGGCGAGGGCTTCCTCGCCGTTGCGGGCGGCCAGCACGCGATAGCCCCGCTCCCGCAGGACCCTCTCGGAGAGGCGCAGGAGCGTCTCGTCGTCGTCGACAAGGAGGACGGTCTCCCGGCCCCGGGCCGCGGCAGGC
>MGUL01000169.1:3466-4049 GCA_001800005.1 Elusimicrobia bacterium RBG_16_66_12
CAGGCAGACGGTGAAGGCGCTTCCCCGGCCGACGTCGCTGCGCGCGGCGACGTCGCCCCCCGCCTGGGTGACGATGCCGTAGACCGTCGACAGTCCCAGGCCCGTCCCCTTGCCCGCCGACCGGGTCGTGAAGAACGGCTCAAAGAGGCGGGCCAGGACCTCCGGGGGCATGCCGCAGCCCGTGTCCGCGACCTCCAGGCGCACGCAGTCCGCCGCCTCGCCGGCCCGGCAATGGGACGGGCAGGGCGCGCCCCCCTTCACGATCTCCGTCTTCAAGGTGAGCTTGCCCCCCTCCGGCATCGCCTCGCGGGCGTTCACGCACAGGTTCATGATCACCTGCTCCAGCTGGCCGGGGTCCGCGAGGACGAAGGCCGTCTCGGGGCAGAGGAGGCTCTCCAGCTCGATGTCCGCGCCGATGAGACGACGCAGCATCTTCTCGAGGTTGCGGATCAGCTCGTTGAGGTCCACGGCCACGGGCCGGACCGCCTGCTTGCGGCTGAAGATCAACAGTTGGCGGGTGAGTGCTGCGGCGCGCGCGGCGGCGGCCTCGATCTCCGCGACGTCCGCGCAGCGGGGGTCCTTC
>MGUL01000169.1:4082-11550 GCA_001800005.1 Elusimicrobia bacterium RBG_16_66_12
CGGCCATGATCGTCATCAGGATGTTGTTGAAGTCGTGGGCGACCCCGCCGGCGAGCACGCCGACGCTCTCCATCTTCTGCGCGTGGAGGAGCTGCGCCTGGGTGCGCTTGAGTTCGGCCAACGAGCGCTCCAGATCCTCCTTCTCCGATTCCAGCTCGGACGTCCGCTCGCGCACCTGCGTCTCCAGGTTCTCGTTCAACAAGCTGAGCTGGGTCTGGACGCGCGCTAGGTCGCGATTCTGGGCCAGGGTGCCCTCATAGACCGAGAGCAGGAGGTTGAGCGTCTGACGGCCGTCGCCGCTGACGGTGTAGGACTTCCCGTTGTATTCCACCTTCTCCGATCGGCGCTCCTCCGTCGGCTTCCGGCGGATCGGCGCGGCCAGCAGGGCGCGGATGCGCTCCGTCAGGTCGGCCTCGACGAAGGGCTTGACGCTGTAGCCGTCGGCGCCGCTGTTGATCGCCCGCATGATGTCTTCCGGCTCCGACAGCACCGTGAGCAGGATCACCGGGACGTTCCACAGCGCCTCATCGTGCTTGATCGCATGGCACAGCTCATAGCCGCCCATCAGCGGCATCAGGACGTCGCTGATGACCAGGGCGGGGCGGCGCTCGCGCGCGGCCCGCAGTCCCTCGTCGCCGTTCTTCGCCGCGGCGACCCCGTAACCCGCCCTGTCCAGACAGCGGCGCAGAAGCTCGGCCTCCACCGCGCTGTCTTCGACGATCAAGATCTCCGTCGGCAAGGCGCTCATGGGATACTCCCGGCGCCCTCGGAGAGGGCGCCTGTTTTCTTTTGGCCGAGGACGGCGGTCACCGGGACCGGCTCCTTGATCCCGTGGAAGCTCATCATGCCGAGATCCTGGAACTCGAACTCGCCCCGGACCGCCTCGAGGGTCCCCGAGCCCACCAGGATCTGCCCCGGCAGGGCGATCTTCTCGAGGCGCGCCGCCAGGTTGATCGGCGAGCCGATCACGCTGTACTCGGTCCGCTCCTTGCTTCCCAGGCACCCCGCGACGACCTCCCCCGTGTTGATCCCGATGCCCAGACCCAGGGTCTTGAGGCCTCGCTGCGCCCTCCGGCGGTTGAGGACCTCCATCGCCTGCTGGGTCTTCACCGCCGTGCGCACCGCGGCCGCCTCGTGGTGTTCCAGCTTGATCGGGGCGTCGTAGAGGGCCATCACCCCGTCGCCGAGGAACTTGCTGAGGATCCCCCCCTCCTTGCTGATCGTGTCCTGCAGGATGGTGAAGATCTCGTTCAAGTCGGAGGTCGCCTGCTCGGGCGGAACGGAGGCGGCGTAGGTCGTAAAGGCGCGCACGTCGGCGAAAAGGACGGTCACGCGCCGGCGCTCGCCCCGCAGCCAGAAGTCCTCCGGATGGGTCATCGCCACGCGCGCGACCTCGGGGGTCGCGAACTGGCCGAAGATGTCGCGCACGCGGCTCAAGACCGACAGCTCCAGGTACGCGCGGCGCAGTTCCGAGCGCAGGTCCTTCTCGCGGGCCAGCTCCGCGGAAAGGCTCCGCTTCTCCAGGCAGCGCCGGACGACCGAGCGCAGGTAGTCCTCGGAGACCGGCTTGATCAGGTAGTCGTAGGCGTCGCTCCTCATGCCCTCGATCGCGCTCTCGAGACGGGGGTGGGCGGTCATGATGATCACGTCGGTGACCCCCGAGGCGCGGAAGCGCCGCGTGACCTCGCTGCCGTCGATGGCGCCGGACAGCCTCAGGTCGGTCACGACGACGTCGAAGCCTTCCTCCAGCCGGGAGATCGCGTCCTCGCCGGAACCGACGGACTCGACCTCGTGGCCGCCGTTGGTCAGCATCCGCACGACCGCCGAGCGGACCGATTCGTCGTCCTCGACGACCAGGATCTTGGCCTTCATGGCTTCGAAGCGGCCCCATTGCGCGGGCGGCAGCGCTCCTCCCAAGCTTCGTGCATCGCATCGGCGGCTTTCCCGAAGGCCGCGACGACCTTCGGATGGAACTGCTTGCCTCCCTCCTCCAGAATGTAGCGCGCGCTCTCCTCGAAGCTCCAAGCCCGCTTGTAGGCCCGCTCGGCGGTCAGCGCGTCCAGCACGTCCGCCGCGGCGACGATCCGCGCGGCGACGGGGATCTTGTCGCCCTTCAGGCCCCGCGGATAGCCCCGGCCGTCGAAGCGCTCGTGGTGCGACAAGGCGATCTCGGCGGCCAGTCTCAGCAGGGGGCTCTTCGCCCGGGACAGTATCTCCCAACCGAGCGTGGTGTGCCTCCTCATCTCCTCGGTCTCGTCGGCCGTCAGGGGGCCGGTCTTCAGCAGGACCGCGTCCCGGATTCCGACCTTGCCGATGTCGTGGAGCGGGCTGGCGCACTCGATGCTCTCAACCTCGCTGTCCGGCAGGCCGCAGCCGCGCGCGAGGATTCGCGAGTAGCGGCCGATGGCCCGCAGGTGCGCCGCGGTGTCATGCATGTCGCGGTACTCGGCCGTGCGGGCCAGGCGCTGGATGGTCTCCACGTGGGAGTCCCGCAGCTCCTCGTAGAGGCGCGCGCTCTCCACGGCCGAAGCGGCCAGCGAGGCCAGGATGTCGAGCAGGCCCTCGTCCTCCGCGTCGAAGTCGCCGCGGCGCTTGTTGAGGACCTGGAAGACGCCGAAGGTCCGCCCCTCGCGGTCCTTCAAGGGGACCGCCATGATGCTGCGCGTCTTGAATCCCGTCATCCGGTCCACGGAGGGGTCGAAGCGGGGATCGCGGTAAGCGTCGGCCACGCGCATCGCCTTGCCGCCGAAGACGACATGGCTGATGATCCCCGCGCCCAAGGGCAGATGCAGGTCCTTGCCCTCCAGCCCGTGCGCGACCGGCGTCCAGAGCTCCCTGCCCCGCTCGTCGACGAGGAAGATGCTGCAGCGGGCGGCGCCGACGATGCGCCGGACCTCGTCGGCGAGCAGACAGAGCAGGGGGCGCAGGCGCACGACTCCCCCCAACTTCCGGCCGAACGAGACGAGCATCTGGTAGCGCCGCTCGAAGCGCTGAGCCCTCTGAGCCGCGAGGGCCGCCTGAGGCGGACGATCTAGAACAGCGTTCGAGCCATGTCCCCCTCCACCGCGCCCCTGACTGACGATAGTTACGGCGCAACGAACCGACCATCGGGGGGGGCCGCAGCGGATTGGCGCCTCAAGTTCTGCGCACACTATGGCAGAAAACCGATCCGCTTGATCTCTGATGAAGCGGGCGATTCGACAAGCTCCTGAAGAACATCAAAGATGCGCCTAATGTCATCCGAATTCCCATCAACCTGCCGCTGAAGATCGGATACTTTTCGCCCAAGGCCATCGCGCTCGGAGATCAACTCCCGAAGCCGGACGAACGCCCTGACCACCTGGATGCTGGCGTTGACGGCGGCCGGGGAATTCAGCACGCTCGCCAGCATGACCGCCCCATGCTCCGTAAAGACGAACGGCAAGTATTTGATGTTCTGCCCTCTGTTCAAGGTCGCAAATTGCGACCTTGAACGCAGAACACGCTGGGCCTCGCTCCTCGTCAACTGAAAGATGAAATCCCGAGGGAACCGACCGCGGTTGCGCTTGACCTGTTCATTCAGCCGCTTTGTGGGAACGCCATATACTTCCGCGAGATCAGCGCCCAACATGACTCGTCTTCCGCGGATATTCCAAATCCGACGCTCAAGCGGCAACACCAATGCAGTGGAGGTCATCCATTCTTATACGCATCAACAGGTGAAATTGTTCCGTAAAAGGGCTGCTACTCTTCTTCGGCGCCGGACTTGACGCGGGGCGGCTTGCCGGCGGCCAGCCAGCCGAGGTAGGCCTCGAGGAAGGGATCCAGGTCTCCGTCCATCACGCCGGCGATCTGGGAGGTCTGGCAGCCGGTGCGCAGGTCCTTGACCATCTGGTAGGGCATGAAGACGTAGGAGCGGATCTGGTGGCCCCAGGCGATGTCGCCCATCTCGCCGTAGTGCTTCTCGACGGCGGAGCGCTTCTTGTCCAGCTCGATCTGGTAGAGCTTGGCCTTCAGCATGCGCATCGCGTTCATGCGGTTCTGCAGCTGGGAGCGCTCGGTCTGGCAGGCGATCACAAGCCCTGAGGGCTTGTGTCTAATACGCACCGCGGTCTCGACTTTGTTGACGTTCTGGCCGCCGGCGCCGCCGGAGCGGAAGGTGTCCAGCTCGATATCCGCGTCGTTGACCTGGATGTCGATCTCGTCTTCGATGTCGGGGACCACGTCGAGGGAGGCGAAGCTGGTGTGGCGGCGCTTGTTGGCGTCGAAGGGGCTGATGCGGACCAGGCGGTGCACGCCCATCTCGCCCTTGAGCAGACCGTAGGCGTTGGGGCCGCGGATGAAGGCGGAGAGGCTCTTGAGGCCGGCCCCGTCGCCTTTCGAGAACTCGGTGATCTGGACCTCGTAGCCGCTCTTCTCCGCCCAGCGCTGGTACATCCGCCACAGCATCTCGGCCCAGTCGCAGGCCTCCAGGCCGCCCGCGCCGGAGTGGAGGCTGACGATCGCGTCGTCCTTGTCGAACTCGCCGGAGAGCTTGAGCCGGATGTCCATCGCGCGCAGCAGCTTCTCGGCGTCCAGGATGCCGCGGGAGACTTCCTTGATCTCCGCCTCGTCCTGGACCTCGGAGGCCAGCTCGCAATGGGCGTGAAGGTCGTCCAAGGTCTTCTCGGTCTTGTCGTACTCGGCCAGGGTCTTCTTGAGGTCGTTGAGTTCCTTCGACTTCTTCTTGGCCTTGGCCGAATCGGTCCAGAAAGAGGGCTCGCCCGCCTCGGCCTCGCGCGCCTCGACCTCGCGGCGAAGCTTCGGGAGGTCCAGCAGCTTGGCGACCTTGGCGAGCAGGGCCCGCATCTCGTCGATCTTTCCGGCGGTCTCGGTGAACATCAGGCCTATTCTAGGAAATTAGAGAACGGCGCCCAACCCGCCGAAGAGCCGTAAGGTCCGGGCGTGCAGGCGCGCCGTGTCCTCGTGCGTGGGGCCGTAGCCGCCGCCCAAAGTGACCGCCACTGGGACGTGGTGGAGGAGACACGCCTCGCGCACCGCCATATCCCGGTCGAGCACGCCCCGCTCGGTCAGCTTCAATCCACCGAGCCTGTCCTTCTCCCATACATCGACTCCGGCCTGATAAACCACCAGGTCAGGCTTGAAGTCCATGACCGCCCCGAGGCCGTGACGAAGACGGTCATAGTACTCGGCGTCGCCCGTCCCCGCCGCCAACTCCACGTCGAGAGAGCTCTTTTGCTTCGGCTGGGGATAAAGATCGGCCTGGTGCATCGAGAATGTGAAGGTGTCGGAATCCCCCGCGAAGATCGAGGCCGTGCCGTTGCCCTGGTGCACGTCCAGGTCCACGACCGCCGCCCGGGCGATCCGCCCCTCCTTGCGGAGCTTCAGGATGGCGATGGCGATGTCATTGAGCGCGCAATAGCCCTCGCCATGATCGCGGAAGGCATGATGGGAACCTCCCCCGCAATGCAGACCATGCCCGCATTCCAGTGCGTGTCGTGCCGCCAGAAGCGTCCCCCCGACGGCGAGTCGGTGCGCGCGCGAAATCTCCTCGGTGAACGGCAGCTCAAGACGAGCCAGGTCTTCCCCGGTGAGGCTCACCGAGCATATCTTCTCCGTCCAGGCCTCATCGTGGACCAGACGGATATCTTCTCGACTGGGCTCGTCGGGCTCGACGAGGACCGTCGCCCCTTCCAGGCTCTTGGCGGCCAAGGAGAATTTGCGGGGGACGAAGTCATGATCGCCGTAGGAGACCTCGCAGCGGGACGAGTAGACCAAGCGGGGCTTCAAAACCGCCTCACCCCGCTATCACGAGGTAGGAAGAATTAGCCAGCATTCCGTTCAAAGCCGCCTCACCCGCCTATCTTAACCCCGGCCCTCCCGAAACGCAAGAGCCCTGTCCCCCCCTCTCCCCCCAATCCTCGGATAAGCCGCCACGCGTGTGAGGACCGGATCGACTGGAGCTGTCCTCAAAAATAGCGGGCTCGGCTGAAGTTATCCACCGTTTTATGCCGGCATAATTCTGTGGATAACTGCAGTCGTTCCGGCGCCCAGGGCTCATTGGGACATTTTTCACCCGATGGGTGAAAAGTTGTCCGTCGCAGACGCCTGCTTATCCGAGGATGTGGGGGCCCCAGGACCCTTGTGGGCCGAAGACCGGGGAGGTTATAATGAGCGACGAGATGAGACCCGATACACACGAGCCGGCGACGAAGGGAGACCTGGGACTCCTGAAGGGCGACATCAGCCTACTAAAGGACGATGTCGGCTCTCTGAAGGGCGACGTCAGCTCTCTGAAGGATGAGTTCATGGCGTTTCGCGCAGAGATGCGGGATATGTTCCGGCCGGTCCTACTCACCCTGGAGCATCACACCGCCGAACTGGCCGACATCCGGGAGACATTCCGCCCCATCCATATCGCCTTGGCGCATCACACCGCCGAGTTGGCCGACATCCGCGGCTACCTCAAAGACAAGATGGTGACCCGCGACGAGTTCCACTCCCGCATGGACGGTTTCACCGGCCGCGTCGACGACTTCGATTATTCGTCGGCCAAGAACCGCGCGCGGCTCGACGAGCACGAGAAGCGCATCTCGGCCCTCGAGACCAAGCACGCCTAGCGCAGAAGCGCTTTCAGTAAGAACGCCAAGGCGAGCAGGGCCAGGCAGAGCGTGCCGAACCAGTCGCCGTGCCGGACGTAGAAGGACCGGTCGGGGAATGAATCACCCAGAGGCACGTCCGCATCCAAGCGGCCTCTGACGTTCAGATCCAATCTCGATGTCACGACGCCGTAAGGATCGATGACAGCGGAGATTCCGGTGTTTCCGGAGCGAATCACGGTCATGCGCGTCTCGATCGCCCGCATGACATTGGCCCCGAAGTGTTGATACGGTCCCCAGGTGTCCTTGTACCAGCCGTCGTTGGTCACGTTGACGAGGACGCGCGCCCCCCGCGCCGCGTCGCGGCGCGACCAGCGCGGGAACATCGCTTCATAGCAGATGGTGACGGCCATCGGCCCGAAGGGCGTGGAGAAGAGGGGCTGGTCCGCGGCCCCGGCGGACATGTCGCCAAGCTGGTCGAGCACCGCCAGCCAATTTTCTATGACGTAGCGCGGGATCAGGCCGCGAAAGGGCACGTACTCCCCGAAGGGGACCAGTTCGCGCTTGGCGTAGAAGCCCGCGGCCTTCCCGTCGGAGGCCACGAGCTGGACGCCGTTGGCGGGGCCGGTCCCGCCTTCGGGGCCGGCGATGATGCCGACGATCTGCGGCGCGCCCAGGGCCTTCGCCCAGCGCGCGCCCTCGGCCGCGGCCAGGCCGCGCGCGACCCAGCGCGGGATGCTGGTCTCCGGCCAGACCACCAGCGCCGGCTTTTGGGACCGCGGCGCCGAGAGCAGGCCGCCGAGATTCGCCAGGACGGCGTCGATGAAGGCCCGGTCCCATTTCTGGTACTGGTCCACGCACGGCTGGAGTATCTCCACGCGCGCGGTAGC
>MGUL01000169.1:11658-12043 GCA_001800005.1 Elusimicrobia bacterium RBG_16_66_12
TGGCCCGCGCTTGCGGGCCCGCGCGTCGAGCCAGGCCTCGGCCAGGGCTGCGTTAAAGAGGACGACGACGAAGCCGAGCAGGTGCGGCCCGCCCCAGGACAGCGACTGGAGCAGCGAGAGGTTGGGGCTTTGCGTGTAGGCCGGCAGATCCACCGCGATGCGCGGCGTCCAGCGCTCCGAGGCCGCGGTGACCGCCGTCCAGACCAGCGCCCACAGCCACGGCCGCAGGGCGCGGGACGCTTCGCCCATGAGCCAGCGTCCGAGAAAGGCGCTCAGCGCCCAGGTCAGGGCGAGGAAGACGGAGAGGAAGAGCCAGGCCAGGGCGGCGACCGCGGCCGGCATGCGGGCGAACAGGCAGGTCTGGTAGATCCAGTGGAGGACGACG
>MGUL01000169.1:12113-12489 GCA_001800005.1 Elusimicrobia bacterium RBG_16_66_12
CCAGGAACAGGGGTGCCAGGCCGAGCCAGCCCAACACCCAAAGACCGTATGGAGGAAGCGCCAGGGCCGCCAGCGCGGCCCCGAGCGCGGCCGCGCTCAGTCGTTCGAGCCGGCCCCGTGGCATTTCTTGAACTTCTTGCCCGAGCCGCAGAAGCAGGGGTCGTTGCGGCCGATCTTCTGGATCTCGACCGGGACCGCGGCCGCGCCGGAAAGGACGCCCCGCCCGGCGGGAGCGGACGGCCTGACGGGCGCGGAGACCGGCGGCTCCTCGACCATGCCGTCGACGGCCTCTCCGGCGGGCGGGGTCTCGGGGATGCGCGGGGGCGGCGGGGCCTTGGGGGCCTCGACCTTGAAGAGGTACTCGACGGTCTGCTCG
>MGUL01000170.1:0-374 GCA_001800005.1 Elusimicrobia bacterium RBG_16_66_12
AGGGGACTCTGCCGGGTTGGACTCTGCAGCTACGCCAGCGTAAGTCGCCGAAGGTGGGTCGAAACTGCCGCCCAATCTTCGTTATCGGTCCAGCGGATGCCTGACAGGGCCTCTATAGCTCACGTAGCAGCGCTTCTGCCATCTCCTGGTGCTTGGGCATACCGATCTGGCCATACACAGCGATGGCCTCGGTGAGGAGGCGGAACGCCTTGTCGCAGTCCCCGGGACTGTTGCGGCGGATCAGCATGGCGGCGTAGTCATGTTTGGTCCGAGCGAGCCAGGGGCGCGCCCCAATCTTGGCGTTCATCCGGAGCGCGTCCTCGAAGTGACGCCCCGCGTCGTCCCAGCGGCCCGTTGTGGTCGCCAGGAGACCC
>MGUL01000170.1:384-1777 GCA_001800005.1 Elusimicrobia bacterium RBG_16_66_12
ACGCGGAGCCGCGGCAGATCACCGTAGGGGCGCCCACAATGATGTTATGGCCGGCGTACGGGAGCAAGAGCTCGTACAGGGCTGCGGCGCGGCAAGCATCGCCGAGGTAGGCGCACACCTCCGCCACAAGGTCTAGAGTGATCAGCCAGCCCATATCGCGAGGCAATGCGGCGAAGTCACCTTCGGACAGCTTCTCAAACTCTGCTCGAGCCTCCTGCTCCCTACCGAGCTGGCTATGTATAGAGGCGAGAGCCGCCCGCCAGCCGACAATCTCAGGGTACTCCGCAACGGAAGCTCTGACGGTCGGCTCCACCTCGCTCAGGCGCCCTTGCAGAAAACGAAGCTCGAAAACCTGTCCCCCAAACATGGCTTGCTCCGCGCCGGCTGCGGACTGATAGTGTGCCCGCTGCCCAATGGCCAGGCCCTCCAGAGCCAGACGCTCACCCTCCTCGAACCGCCCATCCATTATCGCCCGCATCGCGCGGACGTGTGTCGCCCAGTGCTGGTAGACCGGTTGGCGAAGCTCTTCGGCCAGGCCGGCCCAGGTCTCGATCTCCTTGTCCGCCGTGCAGATGTCCCCCAGCTCCAGCGAATCCATGAAGAGCCAGCCGTGGCCGACGAGGGCCATTTCTGCTTCGCCGGTCTCGTCGGCCAACCGCGCCATTTCGTCCGCTAGAAGGAGGCGCTGGTGGACAGCCTCCGGCCCCGCCTCAGGCCGGAACAAGGCGAACTGCAGTGCATGCAACGCCACGATCAACGCCCGCGGGTCTCGAATGCGCCGGGCCAAGTCGACGGCCTCCTGGCCCACCGATGCCTCCCTCTGCCAGGCATCTGTGCCGTAGAGGGCCAAGGACAGGCGGGCCAGAACCCTGGCCCGGAGAGCGCTGTCGGCGTTCCCGAGGGTCTCCAGAGCTTCCTCCAGCAGGTCAATCTCAAGAGGATCGTGCACCGGAACCAGTACCGGCCCTCCGTATCCGACGGCCGCTTGGACGAGCTGGTCCGGCCTCCTTAGGTCTCGAGCTATATTGGCTGCGCTCCGGAAGGTTTCTTTGCTCCTGTCATATCTGCCCGCCCTGCGCTGCGCCTCACCCAAGGCCAGGAGCAGCTCGCAGCGCCGACTCTCATCCGGCTCCCGGCTGCGGTCGAGGACCTCGAGGGCCATCTGATAGAGGTGTTCGGCTTCTTCGTAGGCTACCGCCCTTATCGCCTGGTCTCCCGCCAGCGCCAGGTACCGCACGGTCTTCTCGGGACCGGCGACGGCGCCCGCTTGATATAGATGGTGGGCGAGGCCGGCGGCGTACTCCTCCAGGGTCTGGGGATAGACCCGCTCCATCGCTTCCGCCACCCGCAGGTGGATCCGCTGCCGGCGGGGCAGGGAAAGGCCGCTGACGAG
>MGUL01000170.1:1785-2293 GCA_001800005.1 Elusimicrobia bacterium RBG_16_66_12
GGATTAGCTCGTGGACGAAGGCGAAGCGCGCCTCGCCCAGACGGGCGCCCGCATGGGCGCGGCCGTCCGGGGCGGCAGCGATGAGGTGGGCCCGCTCCGCCTCGTCGATGGCATCCAGAACCGTGTCTGGGTCCGCCTCGCCCAGCGCCTCAAGTAGCTCGAAGCTGAAACCGCGTCCGATGACGGCGGCTGCACTCAGAATGCGACGGCATCGCTCGCTCAGGCGCTGGAGACGGCGACCGATGGCTAGGCGCACACTGTCAGGCACGTCCAGCTCACCAACGGGCAGTTCGGACCGCCAGCGCCCCTGAGCGTCGAACAGCTTCCCCTCCTCGGCCAGGTGCTTGAGCACCTCCTCTACGAAGAAGGGGTTGCCCTCGGTCTCGCTGTAGACAGTTTGCACGAGGACAGGTGGTGGCTGCTGACCGCTCAGGGCGCGGAGCATCGCCGTGACGCCAGCCTCCGGCAGCCGTTTCAGCGCGACGCGATGGGCCAGCCGCTGGCGGAC
>MGUL01000170.1:2303-5344 GCA_001800005.1 Elusimicrobia bacterium RBG_16_66_12
GGCACTCGCCAAGGAGCGGGCTACGTCCAGCTCGACATCCCGATAGGTCCCCACCATCAGAACCGGCATCTCGTTGATCTGGTGGGCGACGTGCTGGATCAGCAGCAGGGTTGAGTCGTCGGCCCAGTGAAGGTCCTCCAGCACCAGGAAAAGAGGCTGGGCACGCCCTGCGCGCTCCATGAACTCCCGGATGCAGTTGAAGAGGTAGCGGCGTTCCTGCTCCGGCGAGAGCTCGGCGGGCCGGGGGATGTCGGGGAAGAGACGGCGCAGCTCCGGCATAAGCCTCGCCACCTCCGGCGCCAGGTCGCCCAGGGCTTCCCGCAGGGTCTCCGGCCGCAGCACCCGGGCGGCGGCCTCAAATATCTCTACGAAGGCGATGTATGGCGGCGCTCCCTCCGTCTCGCAGCAGCGGCCCATGAGGGCGGTCATATTCCGCTGCCGCGCTTCGGCCATCAGTTCCTCAGCCAGGCGCGTCTTGCCCACGCCGGGCTCTCCGCCGACCATGACGAGGGCACCACGCCCGCCAGCTACCTGGTCGAGCAAGCGCCGCAGCACTGCCCGCTCCTCTTCCCGTCCCACGAACGGTGTCCGCTCCGGGAGGGCCGACGGGACGTAAGTGGCCGGGCGCCCCTGTTGCCAGGTCGCCTCGAAGAGGCGCCAGCGCTCGGGGAAGCCCTTGAGCCGGAAGCGGCCGCGGTCGACCAGCTCGACATCCTTGGGACGACCCAGGACACCCCGCACGGCCTCGGACACCAGTATCTGGCCGCCCCTGGCTTTTGCTGCGATCCGGGCGGCGGCGTTCACGGCTTGGCCGAAGAGGTCCGCCTCCTCCTGGATCACCTCGCCGGTGTTCAGGCCGATGCGAAGGAGCACCTGCTCTTCCAGTGGCTGACTGCGGTTGTGTTCCTCCAGCGCCCGCTGGATGGCGACGGCGCAGGCCACGGCGCGCCGCGCCGAGGCGAAGGCCACCATGAAGCCGTCGCCCAGGGACTTCACCTCGTGGCCGCTGTGCCGCTCGACCTGTTGACGCACCAAGTCCCGCTGGGTGCGCAGTATCTCCTGTGCAGCTTCATCGCCCCGGCGGGTGGTAAGGGCGGTGGAGCCTTCGACATCGGTGAAGAGGACGGTGACGGTGCCTTCGGGAAGCTCCTGGGCCACGACCTCCAAGCCTCCCCTCAACGCAATGGATTATTCCTCATTCGCAAAGAATAGTCAACGTGTGCCGGGGTCAGAGACAATGTATCACCGCGCTCGGGCCGCGTTGACAGCGCCATCACTCGACGCACTATTGCCTGGCTACAGCCAGACCGTGGATCGAGCACGCGGCTACTCTCTCAAGTAGTAGATTGGGCCGAAGTACTCGAACCGGCCCTTCCCGTTCTCCACGACGACGCGCAGCATTCGGCCGGTGTCCAAGGCCGTGTGATCCGTATCGCTGACAGTGATATCGACACCCTCCACCAGGAGGTCTGACCGCCAGCCGCGGATGGACTCGATTGCATCCATCAGACCCTGGCGGGTGAGGTTATCACAGGCCCGGCTCAGGACCTCTACCGCCAGCTCGGCCAGGGCCTGCCCGTAGACGGTGAAGTTGCTGGGAGCGGGCCCGCCGTACTTGCTCATGATCTCGTAGTGCCTGGCGATGGCCGGGTCGTCCTTCCAGGCTGCCATCTTCACGGCCTGGAAGGTGATCATCCCCTCCAGGAGTTGCGGAGACGTGAACTGGAACATCATGTCGTCCGAGTTGACGTAGCTGGCCAGGATTTGCGGCCGCCAGCCCAGGCGGTCGGCGGCCTTGACGGCCTGGACGGTGTAGCCGGGTGTGACCAGGAGCACCGCCACCTCGGCGCCGCTGTCTTTCATGTTGGTGACTTGGGAGCGGATGTCCACGGCCGCCGGGTCGCATGGCTGCTCCGACACAACTTGGTTCTTGGCGGGATCGAGCCCCTGCTTGAGGCCGGCCAGGTCTTCGATGCCGAAGTAAGTGTTCTCATACAGGACGGCCACCTTCTCTCCCGGCAGGTTCTCTGAGATGTACTGACCGAAGTAGATGCCCTCCAGGGTGTAGTCGGGGATCATCTGAACCGTCCAGGGGTAGGTCTGGGGGTCGGAGACGAACCGGTGGCTGGCGGTGGAGAGGAGTAGGTCGGGAACGCCGGCCTGGTTCAAATAGTCGAATGCGCTGCCGTGCGCGCCCAAGGCCCCCACGATGGCCAGCACCTTGTCCTGCTCCACCAGCTTGCGGGTGACCTCAAGCGCCTTGGCGACGTCGTAGTTGTCGTCCTCAACCTTGTAGACGATCTGGCGGCCGCAGACTCCGCCCTGGGTGTCGTTGATGTAGTTGAAGTAGGCGGTCGTGGCCTTGGGAATGGTCGCGTAGATCGCGGCCAGAGCGCCGGTCAAGGGGCTATGCGCCCCGATGATGATCTCGGTGTCACTGACACCCGGCCCGAACTGGCCGCTGGGGGCAGTGGTGGCCGGAGCCGCGGGCGTAGCGCTGGCAGCGGCCGCCGCCGTGCCTTCGGGCGTGCCCTCATCCTCGGCTCCGCCGCAGGTCGCGAGAGACAAGGCGAGGGCCGCCAGCAGCGGGATGGTCAGAGAAGCATGGCGATGGCCGACGGCTCGCATCGTCAGTATCCTTTTCGCCCATCTCGGGCGGGGCCGGCTAGCGGGGGCGCGGAAGGAGGGCCGGGCTCGCAGCCCTTGGGGTGGCCCCGGGAACGCGGCGGCTGCCAGTGAGATTGACCCCTATCGGGCCAGTCATCCTGTCCTTCTGACGAGGTTTTCGGGAACTTCCTCAACTAGAGACTAGTGCGCGCGCAAGGACTTGTCAAGGGTAGCCAGTATTCGAGCCGTGGACTGGCTGCACGGTCGATCGCGAGACTTGTGGAAGTCCCGAGAGCCCCTGATTGAGAATCCGGAAGACAAGCCTTTCCGGGCCGTCTCTCCTCCCAAACCGAGCGAACACTACGTGGGGATGTTGATGGGTGAGCCTGTCGTCTAACCGTGCCCAGACCACCACCCTACAGAGAGGCGATTGC
>MGUL01000171.1:0-3413 GCA_001800005.1 Elusimicrobia bacterium RBG_16_66_12
TCCTGCTCGACATACAGGGCGAGCCGCTTCTTTTGCGCGCAACCGGCCAAGAGCAGCGCGACAACCATGATTGCGCCGGCCACGCCCGCGCGTTTCACCACCTCAGTGTAGCCGGGCGGCGGCGGCTGTCAAGGTCCACGGGCCTTGACAGACCAAGGAACGCACCCCATAATCCAAGCTGAATTGCGACGGGGCATTTCGTGAAAACAGGAGAAAGGCATGGCCACGGTCTTGGTTCTGGATGACAACAGTCACATCGTATTCCTCATCTCGGAGTTCCTCGCGCTCGACAAACACACGGTTGTCCGCGCCGCGACTCCCTCCGAGGCCTTGGGCAAGGCCGGGACCTCGAAGCCGAACCTGGCGATTATCGACTATGATCTGCCGGAGATGAACGGCTTCGAGGTCATCAAGAAAATCCGGCGTGAAGCCTGGGGATCGGGCCTGCCCGTGATCATCCTGACGGGCGTCAGCCCCGCCAAGCTCCCCGCCGAGCTCGGCCGGCTGCCCAAGGTCAAGATTCTCGCGAAGCCGGTCAATTTCCCGCTGTTGTCGGAGACGATCAAGCAAATGCTCGGCTGAGGCATGCCGCGCAGGCTCACTTCGCCTGCTTCGTCGCGACCGAGCAGCGGCCTATCCAGACGGCGATGCGGTCGAGGGTCCTCGCGTCGTCGAAGACCTGCACGCCGTGTCCCGCCGGAGTGGTGAGCGTCTCGGCGCCCTTCATCTTCGAGAAGGGCTCGAGGGTCTGGTGGGAGTAGAGGTCGGCGGGGGAGGCGGCGACGAGGACCTTGAGGCCGGGCCTGGCGGCCAGCCGCACGCCGCGGTAGTCGGGACCGGGCGAGAGCAGCAGCAGGCAGGGCGCTTTCTCGCGGTCGGCGGAGACCTGGGAGGCCAGGTTGGCGCCGATGGAGGCGCCGCCGAAGGCGATGCGCGACGGCTTCACGCCGCGGGCCTCCAGCCAGGCGGCCGCGGCGCGCAGGTCCGCGACGGCTTTGACCCATTCGCCGGTCGCGTCGAAATCCTTGAAGTCCCTCTCGCCGTTCGGGCCCTTCGTGCTCTCGGCGTGGCCGCGCAGGTCCACGGCGAGGCTTCCCACGCCTTCGGACGACAAGCGGGCGGCGAAGCGCTCCCATTCGCGCTTGGACGAGCCCACGCCGTGCGCGAGGACCAGGACCATGCCGCCGCGGCGAGGAGGGTGGTAGTCGGCGGAGAGCGTCCAGCCGTCGGGGGTCTGGAAAACGACCTTCCGGGGGGCGGCGGCCGAGACGGCCCCGGCCAGCATCATGAGGAAGGCTAGCGTCATCTCGCCGGCTGGTAGGCGCAGGCCGGATCGGTCTCCCAGACGTTGCCGGTGACCGCGTAGGCGCGCGCGCGCGAGCCGCCGCAGACCTGCCGGAACTCGCAGGCCCCGCAACGCCCGATCAGCTTGTCGTGGTCGCGGAGCTTCAAGAAGAGCTCGTCTTCCTGGTAGACCTTCGCCAGCTTGTCCTTGCGGACGTTGCCGCGGACCTCGGGCAGGAAGCCCGAGGGGCAGATGCCGCCGAGGTGGTCGATGAACATGAAGCCGTCGCCGGCGTTGACCGCGCGCTTGGGCAGACGGATGCCGGCGCGCAGGCTGGCGCTGCGGGCCACCGCGTGCACGGTGCGCTCGGCGGCGCCCGCGCCCGCTGCGGCCTCCTTCTGCATCACGAAGCGGCGGAAGTGCTGGCCCTCGGTCAGCTTGACGACGAAGTCCTCCTGACGGGAGAGCCGCCAGAGCTTCTCGAAGACCTCCTCGAACTGCTGGGGCTCCAGCCCCCCGAGCTGCGCGCCGCGTCCGACCGGGATCAGGAAGAAGAACTCCCAGAAGGCGATGGGCAGCGAGCGCACGAGGGCCTCGATCCTGTCGTAGCTGGCGAAGTTCCAGGCCGCCAGGCAGGTGTTGATCTGGATGTTCAGGCCCAGTTCTTGGGCCCACTTCACGCCTTGGATCACGCGGTCGAAGGCGCCCGGCGTCTGCCGGAAGGCGTCGTGCGAGGCGGCGTCGGGGCCGTCGATGCTGAACGCGACCTGGTCGAGCCCCGCGTCGCGCAGGGCTTGCAGGCGCTCGCGGGTCAAAGAGGGAGTCGCGGCCGGGATGGTCCCCATGCGCAGGCCCATGTCCTTGCCGGCCTTGACCAGCGTTTCCAGGTCCTCGCGCACGAGGGGGTCTCCGCCCGAGAGCACGAAGATCGGCGTGCCCATCTCCTTGGTCTGGCGGAGGATGTCCAGGCCTTCGGCCGTGGTGAGTTCGTTCGGGTCGCGCCGCAGGTCGGCGTCGGCGCGGCAATGCCGGCAGGCCAGCGCGCAGGAGCGGGTGCTTTCCCAGATGACGAGCAGCGGGGCCTTGGCGAAGTCGAAGGGTTGGGGCATGGTTTTCATGTCAGACCGCCCAGGTCGGCTCGCGGCGGGGCTTGGGGGCCTTGAAGCCGTGCTGGAAGAGCCGCTCGAAGAAGGCGGCGTAGCGAGAGGCCAGGGCCGGGAGGTCGAAGAAGTTGGAGTTCTCGAAGCTGTTCTTCTCGGCGTTGGGGGAGTAGTTGAAGGAGCCGGTCTCGACCATCTTCCCGTCGAAGACCGCGAACTTGTTGTGCATCTTCTGGTAGAGCGGGTCCCGATTGTCGTCGGGGCCGAGGGAGAGCTTGATCTCGAAGCCGTGCCAGGAGAACCAATCGTCGAGCTTGGAGAGGGAGGTCTGGCTCTTATCGAGCAGCAGGCGGACCCGCACCCCGCGGTTTTTCGCCGTGAGGAGCGCGTCGGCGATCGTGCGCGAGTAGAAGCTGAACATGGCGATATCGATGGTCGCCCGGGCCGCGTCGATGGCGCGCACCAGCGCCTCCTCGATGCCGCCCTGGGGGGAGAACATCTGCCGGGGGAAGCTCTCGCCGTTGAGCCGGACGGGGCTCTCGGCGTCGGCCGGCGGGGGCGGGAACTTGGAGTCGCGGTCGGCGACGAAGCCGAAGCGGAGGATGTCGTCGAGCTTGTCGAAGTCGACGGCTTCTCCGTGACGTCTCATGTACTCGAAATAGCGGAGATAGTGCCGGACGCGGCCCTTGTCGTCGGTGAAGAAGACGTTCTCGAAGTGGTCGGTCTCGGACTGTTCCGTGTAGTTGTAGGAGCCGGCCTGGAGGAGCTTGCCGTCGGCGATCAGGAACTTGTTGTGCATGATGCCGCTGGCTTGCCCCTTGAGAAGAAGGAGGTCGAATCCGGACTTGACGAGTTCCACGACCAGCGGGCGTGGCTTGCGCGGCCCGCCCTCGTGGCTGATGCCGGTGGTGTAGACATGGCCCCGATCGATCACGACGGAGACGTTGACCCCGCGGGCCTTGGCGCGCTGGAGGGCGTCGAGGATCGCGAGCTGCTCGAATTGGTAGATCGCGATGCGCACGGTCCTC
>MGUL01000171.1:3471-10342 GCA_001800005.1 Elusimicrobia bacterium RBG_16_66_12
GAAGGCGCTGACCGGAAGGGCGGTCCCGTTGAAGGTCAGGGTCTCGGCGGCCGGCAGCGGGACCTGCGGCGGCGCGGGGGGCGGCGGCGCGGGATCGGGGGGGCTCTCGACGTCGCGCTTGAGCTGTTCGTCGGTCGGGATCGAGGCCGACCCCGGGCGCGGCAGGGCCGCGGCGATGGCGAACATGTGCCTGAAGGCGAAGGTATAGGCCGCGACATCGGTCTTGTCGTTGAGGAAATGGGCGTTCTCGTAGTTGTCCATCGAGGCGCGCTTGGTGTGGTTGGCCGAGCCCGCCTGCGCGAGCTTGCCGTCGAGGACCATGAACTTGTGGTGCATCTTCTCGGCGAGGGGAAAATCGCCGTCCGCCCCGTTCGGGCCCGAGAGGGTCTTCACCTCGACGCCGTGGAAGGCCAGCCATTCGGCGTAGGGCTTGAAGTACTCGCTCCGGGACTGGCTCTCGTCGATGACCGCGCGGACCTTCACGCCGCGCGCGGCGGCGCGCTTGAGCGCCTCGGCGACCTTCGTGGAGCGCGGCGCGAACATCGCGTAGTCGACGGAGGTCCGGGCCGCGTCGAGGGCCGAGACCAAGGTATCTTCCAACTCGTCTCCCGGGGTGAAGACATAGGCCGGCAGCTTGACGCCGTTGAAGGCCACGCTCGGGACCGCCTCGGCCGGAGGGGCGGGGACGGTCGCGGGCCAATCGTGGCCTTGAGCCCGGTCGTGGGGGACGGCCTGGAGCCAGAGATATTTCCAGTAGCGCGAGAGGGCCGAGACGCGGGTCTTCTCGGCGGAGAAATTGGCGTTCTCGTAGTGGTTGTGCTCGGCGGTGAAGGACCAGTTGTAGGAGCCGAACTCCGCCAGCTTCCCGTCGAAGACCGCGAACTTATTGTGGTTGATGCCGTACTTCGTCACGCCGCGCAGCACGCGGACGTCGAAGCCGTCGCGCACCAGGCCCCAGAGCTGCTCGCTGCGGCGCTTGCGGTAGTCGGCACCGGGTTCGTTGCGAGGAAAGAAATTGGAGTCGTCCACGATGACTTGGACCTTGACCCCGCGGCGCTTGGCCTGCTGCAGGGCCTTGAAGACGGCCCGGGAGCTGAATTCGTAGAGCGCCAGGGTGACGGTCTTCTTGGAGGCGTTGACGGCCTCGACGAGGAGGGCCTCGACCGAGGTGTTGGGGCGGAAGACGACGGAGGGCAGTTCCAGGCCGTTGAACTTGACCTTCCGGCTGGGGTAGCTGGGGCCTCCTCCATCATCGCCCGCGGTCTCGGGCGCCGGGGTGAGGACCGCGCGCAGGGCGTGGACGGCTTCTTCCGGAAGGGCTTCGGGGGCCTCCCGGCCCAGGTGTTCGTAGGCGGCGGCTTGGTCGAAGAACCGGGAGGCGCGGGAGCTTCCGTCCTCGGAGGTCTCGACCGAAGCCGCGGCGCGCCCGACCGGCAAGGCGGCGGCGGGCGCCGGAGCCTCGGATGCCCGCAACCCCGGAGCCGGAGCGGGGAGGGGCGGCGCCAGGTTCGGCGCGGCGCGGAGGGACGGCGCGGACGGCGAGAGGAAGAGGGACGGCGGGGCCGCTGGGACCGCGGACGACGGCGCCCGGACGGCGGGGGTGACGATGGTCTGCGCCCAAGAGGGGCCGGGGAGGACGAGGGCGAGCGCGAGAAGCGTCCTCGCTGAGGGAGGCATCAAGGCCAGTTTACCAACCGCCGGGAATCCCCCTCAGAGGCATAGGGCCCAGCATCGGCGTGTCAGAGGGCCCTTCGGCCCTCGGGTCCTTGGGCCTAGCGAGCGGCTTTAGCCGGGGGCGCTTCGGAGGACTTGATGTCGGCCTTGCGGCGCAGTTCCTGGAGGTAGTCGGGCGCTTCCTTCTTGATCTTCTCCGCCAGGAGCATCTCGCGGAGGTCCTCTTTGACCTCATCGAGGACCGCCGTCTTGGCGGGGCGGAGTTCGACCGCCTGGAGCACGTGCTGGCCGCGCGGTCCCGGGACCATCTTGAGCCCCTCGGGCTTGAGCGCGAAGGCGACCGCGTCGATCTCGGGGGGGAGCATCCCTCGGGCCACGAAGCCGTAGTCTCCGCCGGCGGCCTTGCCGCTGGCCGCCATGGACCTCTCCCTCGCGATGGCCGTGAAGTCCGCGCCGGCCTTGACCTTGGCGATGATCTCGCTGCCCTCGGCCTCCGTCTTGACGAGGATGTGTCTCAGGTGCACGGCCTCGGGCCGGCCCAGCTTGTCCTTGTTCTCGGAGAAGGCCTTCTTGACTTCGTCATCGCCGACCTTCACGCCGCGGGCCGTGATCACCAGCTTCTCGCGCAGCAGCTCCTCGGAGAGGTCCGCGCGGACCTTGGAGAGCGAGGACCCTGCCTGCTCGATCTGGCTGATGAAGAGCTCCCGGGTGCCGAACTGCTCCTCGAGCTTGGCCAGGCGCCGCGAGACCTCGGCCTCGTCGACCTTGAGGCCCTTCTGCTTGGCGGCCTGGCGCAGCAGCGTCTCGTCGATCATCTCGTCGACCATCTGGGGGCCGTAGCGCTTGAGCAGGCGCTCGACGACCTCTCCCTGCCGGAGGGGCGTGCCGTTGACCTTGACGATCTCCCGGTCGGCGGGAGCGGGGATCGCGGCGGCGGAGGCGGCCAGGAGCAGGGACAGGGTGGCGGGAATCGTATTCATGAGGTATATAGTAGAATAAAAGGCATCGCATGCTGAACTTCACGCCGAGGACCATCGAGAAAGTCGAGGACGCCGAGCTCAAGATCGTCTGGGATGACGGCCATGAGACGGCCCTCGGCTTCGCGCTTTTGCGTCGTCACTGCCCCTGCGCCGCCTGCAAGGACGAGTGGACCGGCGAGGCCCTATTGGACCCCGCCAGCGTCCCCGACACTTTGGTCGCCACGCGCGCGGACGTGGTGGGCAGCTACGCCTTGAGCTTCGCCTTCTCGGATGGGCATGGCACCGGCATCTACACCTTCGAGATGCTCCGCAGGCTCTGCTCCTGCGCCGAGTGCGCGCACCATCCGGGCTCCGAGACGAATTGATGGATAAAACCTGGCGGACGATCATCGAGCCGTTCAAGATCAAGAGCGTGGAGCCTCTGGGCTTCACCACCCGCGCCGAGCGCGAGCAGGTCCTGCGCGCCGCGTCCTGGAACCTTTTCGGGGTGCCGGCCGACAAGGTCCTCATCGACCTGCTCACCGACTCGGGGACCTCGGCGATGTCGGCCGAGCAATGGGCCGCCGTCATGCGCGGCGACGAATCCTACGCCGGGGCGCGCAGCTTCTTCACTTTCGAGAAGGCCGTGCGCGAGTTGACCGGCTACCGCCATGTGATGCCGGTCCATCAGGGGCGCGCCGCCGAACGCATCCTCTTCTCCGTCGTCGGCGGCCCCGGCAAGACGGTGATCGCCAACTCCCATTTCGACACGACCCGCGCCAACGTCGAGGCCTCGGGTGCGACGGCCATCGACCTCCCGGTGCCCGAGGCGCTGGACTTCGCGCACCCGGCGCCCTTCAAGGGCGACATGGATCTGCGCGCGCTGGAGGCGAAGATTCGGGAGCTCGGCAGCGCGAGCATCCCGATGATCGTGATGACGCTGACGAACAACTCGCTGGGCGGCCAGCCGGTCTCCATGGGCAACCTCCGGCGCGTCAGCGAGATCGCCCGGCATCACCGCATCCCTCTGCTGCTCGACGTGGCGCGCTTCGCGGAGAACGCCTGGTTCATCAAGCGTCGCGAACTCGGCTACTCCTCCCGCTCCGCCGCGGAGATCGCCCGGGAGATGTTCTCCTACGCCGACGGCTGCTGGATGAGCGCCAAGAAGGACGCCTTCGTCAACATCGGCGGCTTCCTGGCCGTCAACGATCCGGAGTGGAGCGCCCGCGCGCGGGAGATCTTGATCCTCGGCGAGGGGTTCCCGACCTACGGGGGTCTCGCGGGACGCGACCTGGAGGCGATGGCGGTCGGCCTGCGCGAGGTCCTCGACGAGCACTATCTCGAGTACCGCATCCGCTCCGTCGAGTACCTGGGCGAGGGCCTCCGCAAGGCCGGCGTGCCCATCGTGGAGCCGCCCGGCGGGCATGCGGTCTACCTCGACGCCAAGAGGCTCCTGCCGCATATCCCCCCCGCGGGCTATCCCGCCCAGGCCCTGGCCTGCGAGCTCTACCTGACCGCGGGGGTGCGCTCCGTCGAGATCGGCTCTCTGATGTTCGGCCGCCGCGAGGATGGCGCCTTCCAGCCGGCGCGCATGGAGCTGGTGCGTCTGGCCATCCCTCGCCGCGTCTACACCCAGAGCCACATCGACTTCCTCATCGAGGTCATGGCCGACGTCTCTTCCCGAGCCAAGACGATCAAGCCCCTGCGCTTGATCTCGGCCTCTCAGCGTCTGGCGCACTTCACCGCTCGGCTCGAGCCGGAGGGCGTGGCTTGAACCCAAAGGGACGCGTCCTTCTGATCGCCGCCGACCCGGCGCTCCTGACGGAGCTCACACCTTCGATGGTCGGCCACGAGTATGAGCTGATCTCGGCCGTCGACGCGCGCCAGGCGGCCCTGAAGCTCGGCGCCGAGACCTTCATCGCCGTCGTCGCCGATTTCTCGAAGGTCCCCCCGGCGGACCGCGAGTCTTTGGCGAGGCTCCACCATGAACGCGGGGGCTTCGCGCTCTTCGGTCTGGAGCCGGCCGCGCCCCTCTCGCCGTCCGTCGCCGCGCCCCTGCGGCGCGTCCCCTGGCCCCTGCCCCGCGGCTTCATGGACCAGGTCCGCGCCGTTGAGGTCCCCGTCCTCTTCCTCGTCGAGCCCTCGCTCTACCTCACTCAGGCGGTCCAGAACGCGATGCGCCAGGCGGGCGTCCAGTTCTTCCAGCTGGACAACTTCATCGGCGTCATCGACATGCTGCGCGTGCAGACGGGCAAGGCCGACGAGGCGCGCGCCAAGATGAACCCCAAGTCCCGGGGCCTCTGGGAGCGCCTCTCAGGGGCCCGCGAGGATGCGGACGGGGAGTCCGCCACCTGGGGACACGTGGCCGTGGCCAAGTTCGCCGGCACGCACGCCGAGGCGCTCCAACTCGACGCCAAGCTGCGCCAGGTGATGCCCAATGGAGCGGCCTATCTCATCACCTCACTCGACCCCCTGCGCGCCGCGGCCGCCTCGATCAAGAGCGGACAGCCCACGGTCCTGCCGCGGGAGCTCGCCGCGCGCATCGCGGAGGTCCTCGCCGACGGACTGACCGCGGCCAGGTCCGCCCCGCGCGAGAGGGAGCGTCTGCTCCTCGTCGACAACGACATGCCCACGCTCTCGCTTCTGACCGAGACGCTGATGGCCTTGGGCTACGAGGTCGTGACCACGGCCAACGGCGAGGAGGCCCTCAAGCTTGCCGCGCAGAAGCCCTTCCATCTGGCTGCCATCGGCGGCAGCGCCCTCGAGGCGACGAAGCTGGCCGGCGCCAACTTGGCGCTGAAGATGCGCGAGCGCGACAAGGATCTGCGCATCATCCTGATGGTGGACCAGTTCCCGGTCCAGGATGCGCTCAAGGGCGTCAGCCGCGCCGTCGAACTCGGCCTCGATGACGCCATCCTCAAGCCCGTCGACGCTTCGCGCCTGGTGCTCTCCATCCAGCGCTCGCTGGAGCGCCTCTTCCTGCTGAGGGAGAACGTCCGCCTCCTCGCGGAAGTCCAGGATTCCGCCCGCAAGCTCGCACAGGTCAACGGCTTCCAGACCAAGTTCTTCGCGACCGTCGCGCACGACGTCAAGAACCCCCTGACCGCCATCCTCGGCTACGCCGAGGTCCTGAGCATGCGCCTCAAGGGCAAGCCCGACGACCTCAAGTGCGCCTCGCACATCCACTCCGCGGCCAAGACCCTCGACCTGCTGGTCTCCGACCTCGTGGACTTGGCCGCCATCGAGTCCGGCAAGCTGCGCGTCGAGATCGGCGACATGGACCTGGCGCAGGTCATCACCGACGTGAAGTCCCGCGTCGACGTCGTCGCGCAGCGCAAGCAGCTTCAGCTCTCCGCCTCGATGCCGCCCGCGCTGCCGCCCATGAAGGGCGACCCGCACCGCATCGGGCAGGTGATCCAGAACCTCTGCACGAACGCGGTCCAGTACACCAAGGAGGGGGGGAAGGTCTTCATCGAGGCGACGCTGCAGCCCGACTGGGTCACCGTCGGCGTGCGCGACACAGGCATCGGCATCTCCAAGGAGGACCTGCCCCGCGTCTGGGAGCGCTTCTTCCAGACGAAGGAGGCCCAGACCATGCGCAAGGCTGGCTTCGGCCTGGGCCTGAAGATCGCGCGCGAGATCGTGCAGATGCACGGCGGCGACATGGGCATCGAGTCCGAGCTGGGCGTGGGCTCCTTCTTCTACTTCAAGCTCCCGATCCCCAAGCCCGCGGCCGCGCCCGCGGCGCCCCCGGCGCCTCCCCAGGCCTGAGCGCATGGCCGCGCTCGCCGAGCTCGGGGCCCTCGTCTGCGCCGGCTCGCTGTTGACCTCGGATATGGACCTGGCGGTCTACTCGTACGATGGGACCCTCACGCGCGCTCGCCCCGAGGGCGTGCTGCTGGCGCGCTCGGCCGAGGACGTGCGCCGCGCCGTGGCCTGGTGCGCCGCTCATCAGGTCTCTTTCGTCGCTCGAGGAGCCGGCACGAACCTCTCGGGCGGCTGCGTGCCTCTCAAGGGAGGGCTCGTCATCTCGTTGGCGCGCATGAACAGGATTCTCTCCGTGGACGCCTCCAGACGCACGGCCTGCGTGGAGCCGGGCGTCGTCAATCTCGATCTTCAGAAGGAAGCGGAGAAGGTCGGCCTCTTCTACGCCCCGGACCCGGCGAGCTACCGGGTCTCGACCGTCGGCGGCAACGCGGCCGAGAACGCGGGCGGCCCGCGCTGCCTGAAGTACGGGG
>MGUL01000171.1:10366-14058 GCA_001800005.1 Elusimicrobia bacterium RBG_16_66_12
GTCGAGGCGGTGATGCCGGACGGCTCCGTCGCGCGCTTCTCCCACGAGGACGGCGGCCCCGAGATGACGAGCCTGCTCGTCGGCTCCGAGGGGACGCTGGGCATCCTGACGAAGATCTGGGTCAAGCTGACCCCGATCCCCGCCGAGACGCGCACGATCCTGGCGGGGTTCTCCTCCATCGACGCGGCCGTGGAGTGCGTCAGCGCCATCATCGCCGCGGGGATCCTGCCCAAGTGCCTCGAGGCCATGGACCGCCCGACGGTGGAGTCCGTCGAGGTGGGGCGCGACCTGGGCTATCCCAAGGACCCCGCCATCCTCCTCATCGAGCTGGACGGCGAGCGTCTCGCCTGCGACCGCGACGCCGAGGCCGTCGAGCGCCTCTGCCGTCAGGCCGGAGCCGCGAGCGTGCGCGCCGCCGTCGACCCCGCCGAGCGCGAGCGCCTCTGGGAGGGGCGCCGCGGCGCCTACGCGGCCTTGGCCAGGCTCGCCCCGAACGTCCTCGTCGAGGACGGAGTGGTCCCGCGCGACCAGCTCCCCGAGGTCGTGCGCCGCATCCAGCTCATCGCGGTCAAGCACCAGGTGAAGGCCTATCTCCTTTTTCACGCCGGCGACGGGAACATCCACCCGAACATCATCTACGACGAGCGCGACGAGGAGCAGACCTCGCGCGTGATGGCCGCGGGCCACGAGATGCTCCAGGCCTGCGTGGAGCTGGGCGGGTCTCTTTCCGGCGAGCACGGCATCGGCCTCGACAAGCGCGACGCCATGTCATCCCTCTTTACCCCCGAGACCCTGGCATTGTTCCGGCGGGTCAAGGAAGCCCTCGATCCCGAGGGCATCGCCAATCCCGACAAGATATTGCCTCTGGCCGGCCAATCTCGAACCGACCGCGCCTTCCTCAGGCCGCCGTCGCCGTCGTTGTCCGAACACGCCCGACTCCTGGTGGAGAAGGTCAAGGAAGGCGCTTTAAGGGGCGCATCCTTCCGCGTGCGCGGCGCCTCCACGCGCCGGCCCGAGCCGACTCCGGAGGGCGCAGTGGAGCTTCTGACCACCGGGATGAGCCGCGTCGTGGACCTCGATCGGCGAAACTACACGCTGACCGTCGAGTCCGGCATCTCTCTTCACGGCCTTCACCGGGATCTGGAGAGCCAGGGCTGCCGCCTCCGCCTGCCCAAGGTCGGCGGCACGCTCGGCGGCTTGTTGGCGACGAGGCCCTGGCCCGGGATCCGCGAAGACCTGCTGGGGATGCGCCTGCTGCTGTCGAACGGGGACGTCGTGGAACTGGGCGGCAAGGTCGTCAAGAACGTGGCGGGCTACGATCTGTCCCGCTTCGTGCTGGGTTCCTGGGGCCGCCTGGGCGTGATCCTGGAGGCGACCTTCAAGCTGTACGCTTTCCCGCTCGACGTCCCGCATTCCGTCTCCACCCAGGGCCCTCCCGAGTGGAACGCCTGGACGCGGAAGGTGCGCCGCGCCTTCGATCCGGATGGACGCATGAATCCGCGGCTTTAACCTTCTAGGCTTTCTTCAGGAATCTCTTCACGTCATCATGAGTCCCCGCCAAGATGAAGTGAAGGCTTTGCGCCGAAAGCCGATACAGGATTCTTATTCGCAGACCGGCGCGCGCTTCCCAGATGTCCGTGCGGAGACGCTTGATTCCCAGGCCGTGCGTCTTGTGTCCGAACAAATAGAAGTCGATGACTCGGGCGGTTGCCTCCTTGGCCGCTTCCTTGACTTGAGGATCCAGTTTGCCCAGGAGTCGGAGAAAAGCGGGAGCGTAGGAAACCTCCACGGGTCAGAGGGACTTGAGATAGCTCTTGGCGGTCTTGCCGTCCGTGAATTTCTTCCCACCCAGGGCTTTCCCCAGCCTCTCGACTTTCTTAAGTTCGGCGTCCGAGTAGTCCGCTTTTTCGCGCACGACGGCGACCGGAGCCAACTCCACATGATCATCCTCGATGTAGAAACCGACCAGATTGTGATCCGCGTCAATGTTGAACATTTTCCTGATCGCCGCGGGAACGACCGTTTGACCGTTCTTCCCGACGGGGGAAATCGCAATCAGTTTTCCCATGTTAATCTCCTATAATCCTAACATAGGATAACAGATGGGCATCATTCCGTCAAGAGGGCGGTTGGTGCGCGCAGAGCCGGCAGGTTCGGATCCAGTCGGGATCGCCGCGCCAACGCGCGAGCGTCGCCGTCTGCCGGGCCAGCCAGCGACTCGGCTCCTCGGCGAGTTCCTCCACACGGAACTGGGGGTCGAGCTCGCCCGCCGAAGGACGCATGCCCGCGCGCCAACGGATCACGCTCCAGCCGTCCTCCGCCGTCCGCACCAGCCTCGAGACGGAAGCTCCCGGCTCGGGGGTCTGGCTGTACAGGAGGTCGATGAAGACGCCGCCGTCGACGACCGTCTGCGAGCGGCGTCCGATCATGACGCCGGTCCGGTGGCGGGCCTCTTCATCCGCCCAGCCTCCGAAGAGGTCGGGCAGTTCAGGTGATGCCAGTTCCTTGAGGGGCGCCGTGCAGGGCAGTTCGAAGAGGTCCGTCGCGCAGTCGTAGACCGGCAGATGCAGAAGATCGCTTGAAGCCGGGTCCGAGACCGGCATGCTCTTCGCGCGGCCGGCCCACTCGCCGGCCAGCTTCGCCGCCAGATCGTCGGACTCGCGAAAAAGTTGTCGCGCATCTTTCTCCATTCAGTTCGTCCTCCGAGTGAGTCGTTCGAGCCAGCCTCGAAGCCCGCCCCGGTGCAGCGCGCATTCGCGCAGGGGCTCGGCGCCGGCGAGGAACAGCTCCGGGCGCTTGCGCGGGCAGCCGGAGCGCGCCAGCATCCCCGACTCGGGGCAGATCGTGATCTCCACCACGCCCTCGGCGCGCGCGAAGGCCCCGCCCGGGCGGTCGGCGGCGGCCTCTTTCATGAAGGCGGCCCACAGGGGGAGGGCGTCCTTGGCGCGGGTGAGCCGGAGGGCGCGGTTGGCGTCGTCGCCGACCCAGACCCCGGCCAGCAGAGCGGGGGTGTAGCCCACGAACCAGGCGTCGCGCCCGTCGTTGGTCGTGCCCGTCTTGCCCGCCGCGGGGGCCGTGAATCCGAGGGACTGGAGGGAACGCGCGGTCCCTTCCTTGACCACGCTCTCCAGCAGGGACGTGATCAGGAAGGCCACGGTCGGCTCGAGCGCCGGCGTCGCCTCCGGAGGCGGGGCCTCCAGCACCGCGCCCTCGCTGTCGAGGACGGCTGTGACCAGGCGCGGCGTCGCGCGGCGGCCCTCCGCCGCGAAGGGGCCGTAAGCGGAGACCAGTTCCAACAGGCTCACCTCGGAAGCGCCCAGGGCCAGGCCCAGGTCGCCGCGCAGGGGGCTCGTGATCCCGCAAGCGCGGGCGGCCTCCATCACGCGCTTGAGGCCCACACGGGAGGCCGCGTCCAGCGCGGCGGCGTTGAGCGAGTGGGCCAGGGCCTCTCGGACCGTGGCCGTGCCCCGGTAGATCCCGTCGTAGTTCGCAGGCGACCAGCCGCCCCCTTTCCCCGGGTAGGTCCGGGGCCTGTCGCGCAGGATGGTGGCCGGCGTCAGGCCGATCTGGAGGGCGGCGGCGTAGACGAAGGGCTTGAAGGCGGAGCCCGGCTGGCGCAGGGCCTGGGTCGCGCGGTTGAATTGGCTTTCGGCGAAGTCGCGCCCTCCCGAGAGCGCCAGCACGTCTCCGGC
>MGUL01000171.1:14081-24294 GCA_001800005.1 Elusimicrobia bacterium RBG_16_66_12
GCGCGACGAGCGCGGCCTGGTGCCGGGTGGAGCGCACGACTTTCTGGGCGTACGACTGGAGGAGCGGGTCCATCGCGGTGTGGATGGAGAGGCCGTTGCGGTAGAGCACGTCGCCGCCGTAGCGGGGGAGGAGTTCGCGCAGGACCTCGGCGACATAGTAGGCATGCTCGCGGCGTTCCTCCTCTCCGGCGCCCCGGACCGAGCCGACGGGCTCGGCCAGAGCGGCGCGCATCTCCCGTTCGCTGATGGAGCCGTCCTCATGCATGCGGCGCAGAACCTGGTCGCGGCGCGCGCGGCAAGCCGCCGGGTCGTGGAAGGGGCTGTAGAGCCCGGGCCCGCGGATCATCCCGGCCAGCGCCGCGGACTCCGCGAGGGTCAGGTCGGGCGTGTCCTTGGCGAAGTAGTGCCGCGCGGCCGCGCGCATGCCCATCACGCTGGAGGAGCCGTCCTGCCCCATATAGATGTGGTTGAGGTAGAGCGTCAGGATGCGGCGTTTGTCGAGGCGGCGTTCGAGGTAGAGGGAGAGGACCGCTTCGGACAGCTTGCGCCTCAGCGTGCGGCGCGGCGTGAGGAAGATGTTCTTGGTCAGCTGCTGGGTGATGGTGCTGGCCCCCTGCAGGTCATGGCCGCGCAGGTTCGCCCACGCCGCCCGGAGGATCGCGCGCGGATCCACCCCCCAGTGCGACCAGAAGCGCTTGTCCTCGGCCGCGACCACGGCTTCGCGCAGGGCCGGGGGGATCTGCTCCCAGGAGAGCGGGTCGCGCCGGACCTTCTTGGAGCCGGAGAGCTCGGTCACGAGCTCGGGCTCCAGCATGAAGGTCTCGACTCGTTCCCCGAGGAGATCGCTGATCCGCCACGCGTCGTCGTCGCGGCGCAGGATGAAGAGCCCCTCGCGCTGGGCGGCGCCCGGAGCGGAAAAGCCGCGCAGCCCCACGCGCAGTTCGGGGGCTTCCCAGTGGTACTCGCCTTTGCCGGGGGCCATGGCCGCGCGGCGATAGCCGAGGCGCTCGAGGCGCTCGACCAGCCGCCCGGCCTCGGCGCGCGCTCCGTCGCGCGCGACGAAGGGCGCCGACCAGACGCGCGTCGAGAAGCTCTCGCCCAAGCCGCCGAGGGCCAGCGTGGAGAGTTTCCGTTCGGCTTGGAACGCCAACCAGGCCGAAGCGAGGACGACCGCGAGCAGGAGGGCCGCGCCGGCCCGGAGCCAGGGGAGGACCGCACGTTTGGCGCGCCGGCGGCGGCTCATCGACGACTAGAAGCGCACGGCCAGGGACACGTGGTGGATGTTGCCCAGCATGCCCTTGGCCGCCAGCGCGTAGTCGACTGCGAAGCGCCCCTCGCGCAGTCCCAGGCCGAAAGCGGCGCCGTCGGAGGCGTGGTTGAAGATCCAGCCGCCGCGCAAGGCCAATTCGGTGGCGGCGCCGACCTCCAGGCAGAATTCGCCGCCGACCGACGGGTAGGCCGCCTCGTCGCGGATCTTCACGCCGTCGGCGAGGAGGGTCAGACGCGTGCCGGTGTAGTACGATTCCGTCCGTTCCGCCGGTTTCACGCTCAGCGTCCACGCCGCGCCGAAGCGCGCCGTCAAGGGCAGCGGGTCCGATTCCGATTCGAACTTCACCGCCTGCCCGAGGTTCTGGATCGCTCCGCCCAGGCGCAGCCCCTCAAGGGGGGCGGCCCACTGCAGCCCCGCGTCGGCGGCCCAGCCCGAGGCGCGCGCTTCCTGGGCCAGCTCGAACCGGTAGAACTTGGCCAGGACTCCGGCCGAAAGGCCCGCGCCGAGCGTCTTGGCCCCGCCCGCTTGGAAGATCATGTCGCGCTGGGCCGTGCGCGTCTCTTTGGCCCCGCCCGGGAAGGTCAGCTCGACGTTGCCCGCGTCATAGTAGGCCAGACCGGCGGCCGCCACGCCCAGGCGCGTGGGATGGGCGTAGCCGAGGAACCCGAAGGCGTCGTCGACGACGCCGCTCGTGAAGGTGCTCTCCAGCTCCGGTCGGGCGGCCCCGGCCGCGCCCGCGGGGTTGCTTCCCAGAGAGGACGCCCCTCCCGCGGCCGCGGCGAAGGACTCGGCCAGACCCACGACGCGCGCGGAGACCGGCCGGCGCAGGCTGACGCCTCCGGTCGAGCCCGCGGAGGAGGCCCGCACGGGGCGCGCGCAGGCCAGCGAGAGGACGGCGAGGAGAAGGAGTCGTCTCATCGGATCACGACGATCTTGGATTTGGCGTCCAATTTAGGCGCGGTCAAGCGCAGGATGTAGAGGCCGCTGGCCGCCGTGCCGCCGTCGTCGCTGCGGCCGTCCCAGGACAGCGAGAAGGACCCTTCGGGGCGCTCGCTTTCATCGAGCCTGCGCACCAGCCTGCCGTCGAGAGAGTAGATGCGCGCCACGACCTTCCCGGGGTTATAGGTCGTGACGTCGATGCTCGTCGAGCCGCCGGTGCGCGGGCGCAGGAGGTTGTTGACGAGGGTGACGGTCCCTCCGGGGAAGTCCACGAAGAGGGCGTTGCTCAAGGTCGCGGCGGTTCCGTCCGCGTTCGTGACCGTGAGGTCCCAGAATCCCGTCTTCAGTCCGAAGACGTTGAACGTCGTACTCAGGGTCTGGTCGTCGGTCAGGGTCAGGCTGGCGGGCAATTGGTCCGTCTGGCCCAGCATGGAAAGCTTGATGGTCGGGGCGGGCGTGGAGAATATCTCTCCCGCGACCGTGATGGAGGTCACCCCTCCGGTCTTCATGACCGTTCCGGGCGTCAGCGAGGCCGGGGCCGGGGCTCCGGTCAGCGCGGTGCGGATGGAAGCCGTCGAGAGGACGCCGGGGTCCGCGAAATCGTAGTAGAGGCGCCAGCGGAAGGAGTCGGTCGATCGGACGGGCGCCGGGAAGCCGATCGTTCCGGAGACGGCGGCCGTGGACAGGCGATAGCCGGCCTCGACGGAGAAGGAGTCGCCCAGCGCGTCGTTCGACAGGGCGCTCGAGACCACGGTCGCGCTGGAGGCGCCGGAGAGCGGGTGGGTGTAGAACAGCCGGACGCGGCCGTCGGTCAGCAGGGACGCGCCGATCTCGTAGGCGAGCGTCGAGACGACGACGGAAGAGGCTCCCCAGGTGAGGCCTTCGTCCGTGGACCGGGAGGTGTAGACCCGTCCGTTGGCGAAGTTCCCTCCCCCGGTCTGGTCGGCCACGTAGTAGGTCCGCCAGCTCCCGTCCGAGAGTTTCACGAGTTTCGGCGAGGCCAGGTAGGTCGCGCCTCCCGCGCCCTCGAAACGCGAGGTGGTCTCGTTGGCCCAATCGAGGCCGTTGGCGGAGGTCGCGCTGTGGATACGGAAAGCCGCGGTCGTCGAGATGATGGAGTAGAGCATGCGCCAGCCGCCTGCAGCCAGGGGCAGGACGCCGCATCCGGTGATGGAGCTCGCCGAGACGGAGGGAAGCGTCCCCGTCGACAGGCGCCCTCCGGCCTCCTCGGCCCAGGCGATTCCGTCGGCGGAGGCGGCAGAGCCGACCTCGGTCCGAGAGCTCTGCCGTATGAAATACATGCGCAGCGGGTACGCCGTCCCGCCGACCGCGGTGAAGGCCTGGGGCGCGGCGGAGGAGAATACGACGGGGCTCTCCTTGTCGAAAACCGGAACCGCGAGGGCGGAGCCCGAGACGAGGAGGAGCGCCGCGGCGGCCAGCACGCGGCCGGCTTTCTTGATCAAGGAGAGCTTCTCCGCGCGCTCGAGGGCCTTGATGCGGGCCTCGCGCGTCAGCGCGGCGGAGCGGGTGAGGCCGTTCTCCCTGTAGACGAGCTTGACGGGGAGGTGCGCGCGCGTGTAGGCCGCGCCCCGCCCGGAATTATGCGCCGCCAAGCGGGCCGAGACGTCCTTGGCGATGCCGGTGTAGAGGCTCTCGTCTGCGCAACGGAGGATGTAGACGGACCACTCCCGGAGCTTCACGGAGGCATCGTAGCAGTCCGGCGTGCGTTCCGTCCAGGCCGGCGCCATTCGTTGAGGCTCAGCCTGCATTGGACAAGTCTTGATTGAGCGTGCTCCCAGCCGAAAATGCTACAAACCGTTCGGTGGAGATTCTCCTCCGAGGTCGCCTTGCCGCACTTGCGCTGGCGATTCTTTCGAGTCCGGCGTTCGCCCAGTCCGCGCGTTCCTCGCAGGGTTATGTGCCGAACCGCGTCGTCGTGAAGTTCCGCAGGCTCCCCGCCGGGGTCACCGCGGGGGTCGCGGCGGCCCAGTTCTCCCAACTCCCCGATGAGTTGGGAGGATTCCTCTCGCGGTACGGGGTCGTCAGCTTCAGAAAGGTCTTCTCTGACATCTCCGATCACGCGACCGTCCGCTACTCTTCCCTTCTTAAGAAGGACATCGCCGTGCCCGATCTCTATGGCTGGAGCGTCCTGGAGACTCCGCCGTCTGTCGACGTCCTGCAGTTCTCCGAGAGTCTGAAGTCGGAGTCCCTCGTGGAGTACGCGGGGCCGGACTACCTTTCGACTCTCTTTGAGACGACGCCGAACGACCCCGACTTCACCCAGCAGTGGCATCACAAGAACACGGGCCAGACTGGAGGCGCCTCCGGCGCGGACATCAAAGCCACCTTCGCCTGGGACCGCACGACGGGCTCCGCCCCGGTCAAAATCGCGATCCTGGACACAGGCGTCTCCAAGACCCACCCCGACCTCGTCGCCAACCGCATCGCCGGCTACGATTACATCGACAACGATGCCGATCCCGATGACACCGAAGGCCACGGGACCCACGTGGCCGGCATCGTGGCGGCCGCGGGCAACAACGCCACGGCGACGACGGGGATCATGTGGCAGGCCAGCCTCATGCCCGTCAGGGTCTGCGGCGGCGCGGGCTGCCCGAATTCAGCGATCGCCAGCGGCCTCCAGTACGCCGCTGACAACGGCGCTAAGGTCATCAACCTGTCCCTGGGCGGGGCGACGGACGATCCCATCCTCAGCAACGCCGTCGCCTATGCCGTGGGCTTGGGCGTGCTTGTGGTCGCGGCCGCAGGCAACGACGGCGTCGAGACGCTCTTCTACCCCGCGGCCTATCCGAGCGTCATCGCCGTTTGCGCCACCGACCACAACGACCAACTGGCCTCATTTTCCAATCGGGGGAATTGGATCACGATCTGTGCTCCCGGGAAAGACATCCTGTCCACCTCCATGGCCGGGTCGACGGTGAGCATGAGCGGTACCTCGATGGCCTGTCCCATGGTGGTGGGCGCGGCGGGGCTGATCTACTCCCGAGCGCCGAGCGCCGCGGCCGCCTCTGTCCGCAGCCTTCTGACCAGCGGCGCCGACAGCATCAACGCCCAGAACCCGACCATGGTCGGCAAATTGGGCGCGGGTCGCCTCAACGTCCTGAAGGCCGCCGCGATCGTCCCTGATGTGCTCGGATTCTCCGTCCTGCCCAACGACCCCTACGTGCAGAATGGCTACGCGGTGACCGCCTTCTCAGTCCAGATTTCTTCGGATTTCGCCCCGCCTCAGGTCCGGGTCTTCCTGGCGGACCAGTTCGACCGGGAGCTGGGTGTGGGCAACACCGTGACCTTCAACGTGGCGGGGCAGGTCAATGTCGCCGGCAGCGTCCAGATCGGGAGTCTCTCGCTCAACTATCCCATGGCCTCGCAGGTGAAGCTTCGCATCGCGCTCGACGACACGGTGTTCGTCACGACCAAGACCCTGGTGACCTGGGGCTTCCGTGAGTTTGACGTCCTGCCCGCCGGAGGAGCGGCCGCCGTTTGGAACGGGGTATTCGATCCGGCCCAAGGGGGGAAGGCGACGCTGCGCGTGACGCTCAGGAATCCCGGCCACGTCAAGATCCAGGTCTTCACCACGGAAGGGACCCTGGTCAAGACCTTGGCGGACGAGGATGTCGCCGGCGGCATCCGGACCTGGGAGTGGTCGGGACGCAACGAGAGAGGCGAGTCTCTCGCGAGCGGGCTCTATCTAATCCGCATCCGGGCTCCGGGCATCAATGAGACCAAGAAAACGATCCTGGTCAATTAACCTTCGTCCCTGGCTGGGGCTCTTCTGCGGCCTGCTGGTCTGCTCTCACCCCGCCCGGGTGTCGGCCGCCAATGCCGGCGCCACCTCGGGGAGCATCCTTAAAAATTATGCCAGTGCCAGGGCCATGGGCATGGGAGGGGCCTTCACGGCCGTCAGCGACGACGTCGCCGCCATCCATTGGAATCCGGCGGGGCTGGCCGTGCTCAAGCGCCAGCAGTTGGGCATGATGTACGACCACGGACTCGCGGACATCGAGACGGAGTTCATCGGCTATGCCTTGCCCATTCTCAGTTATAATGAGACGTTGTCGGGCACGCTCTTCGCCCGGAAGGGCCTCAAGCAAGCCGTCGGGGTCTCCATCCTCGCCTCGCAGCTGGGCAAGATGGAACTGGTCCGGACGGACGCCGGGGGGGCTTTCCAGGACAGCCGAACCATCTCCGCGGGCAACGACATGGTCGTCAGCCTGGCGTACGCCGCGCGCGTCACCGAGGATTATGGTTTGATCAAGTCGGGGGGCAACGAGTTCCATGTCGGGGCGATTGTCCGCCACTGGAAATCCACTCTCGCCGAGCAGTATTCCGCCAGGACGACCGTGTTCGATTTCGGGTGCTTGAGCCTGAGGAAGGAGCACGGGTTCCGGTGGGGACTGGTCGTCCAGAATCTTGGTTCAGGACTCAAATACAAGGAGAAGACGGATCCGCTTCCCCTCACTTATCGCTTGGGAGGCGCCTGGCAGAGTTCCGTTCCGGCGATCGGGGCTAAAGCCCTGACCGTCGCCGTCGACGGGACTGCGGACCGCGAGAACAAGAAGGGCGTGGCAGCGGGCTTTGAATACTGGAGCCGCAGCTTTGCCGGCTGGCGGGCGGGCTATCAATGGGACCAGAGCAATCAGTCGCGGTGGACGGCAGGTCTGGGAATCAAACTCCCCGGCTACTCGACGGGGAGCATCATCCTTGATTATGGCTTCCAGATGATCAACGACGTCGGCACCACGCAGCGCGTGTCCCTGACCTGCGAGTTCGGCGCCCCGCGCTGACGGCCTTTCCTGGCCGGCGCAGCCGACCATCCTTGTCCCAGAATCGGGGCCGTAGGTCTTTAGACCCATGTCAAGATGAGGCCGAGGTCCTATCCTGGGAGGCGTGAGGCCTTCCCGCACGCTCTTTTCGGCGCTCCTCATCGCGGCGCTCGCCTCCTTGGCGCGCGCCCAGGCCCCCGCAGTCGATTTCGACGGGGCCGCGCGCGGCGCTTCCGGCGCGCTCGTCCTGCCGCCTCGTCCTGAACGGCGCGCCCAGGCTCCCGCCGCCGCGGCGCCCGCGCAGACGGTGACCTTCGGCGGCGCGGTCTTGCCCTTGCGGGCTTTCAGCCGCACGGACCGCATCCCCGATTCCCTGGTCTCCGCCATCGACGCGACCCGCTCCCGGCTGCTGCTGGCCCTCTACGAGTTGAACCTGCCCGGGGTGGCCGACGCCATCGTGCGCGCGAAGTCCCGCGGCGTGGACGTGCGCTTGGTCTTCGACAAAGGCCATGCGACCCCGGGGGCGGGGGACGCGGGGCCGGCGTCGGGTCCTTCGCCCGAGTTCCAGCGGGTCGTGGCGGCGGGGGTGGAGACGCGGCTCCTCAAGGGCGGGGGCTCCTGGGGCATCATGCACAACAAGTTCGCCGTCTTCGACGGGACCCTGCTGGAGACGGGCTCCTTCAACTGGACGCGGGCCGCCGACCGGAGCAATTTCGAGAACGCGATCTTCCGCTCGGACCCTTCGCTGGCCGCGCTCTACTCCTCCTACTGGGAATGGATGTGGGGCCTGGCGCAGCCGGCCGATCCTTCCATCGCGGCCGACCCGGTCGGCGCCGGCTTCGGGACGCCGCCTTCCGACCCGTCGCCGTCGGTGCCCTTCAAGGACAAGACTTGGCCGCGCGTCGCCTTCTCGCCGGAAGGCGGCGTCGAAGCTCGGCTGCTCGAGGCGATCTCCGCCTGCGGCCGGAGCGTCGACGTCGCCATCTTCAGCTTCTATTCCCAGGCCGTGGCCGACGCGCTGATCGCGGCCAAGGCGCGGGGCGTGGCGGTGCGCGCGGTGTCCGACGTCTCCCAGTCACGGCGTTCGCCCGCGATCCAGTCTCTCGTCGCCGCGGGCGTGACTCTGAAGCTCAGCGCCGGGCGCGGCGGAGCGGGCGTGCTCCATCATAAGATGATGATCTATGACGGCGAGATGCTGGCCGCCGGGTCATTCAACTTCTCGCGGAACGCGGAGAAGTTCAACTTCGAGAGCCAGTTCTTCACGGCCGACGGCGGCGACCTGGCCGCCTATCAGGAAGAGTTCGAGGCGGTCTGGGCTCAGGCCCACGATCCGGCGCCCGGCGAGCTCCCCGGTCCGAAATAACTATAATCGGTCTCGCCCCGCACGGGGCGGAGGCCCATGGACAAGAGCGTATTCCTCAGCACCTTCGCGACCCTCTTCCTTGCGGAGTTCGGCGACAAGACCCAGCTCGCCGTCGTCAGCCTGACCGGCTCCACGCGCAAGCCGCTCTCGGTCTTTCTGGGGGCCGGGGCCGCGCTGGTCGCCGTGACCGCCATCGGAGTGCTCTTCGGCCAGGCGGCCTCGCGTTTCATCCCCGAGCTGTATTTGAAGCGGTGCGCCGCGCTCATGTTCGTGGGGATGGGGGTGTGGATGTGGGTTCACCCCGACTGAAAAAAAAGGAGCAGGGCGGTCTGTCTGGCCGCCCTGCTTTACTTCCGCTCCGGTCGCTTACTTATCGCCCCTCACTGTCCGGGCATTCAGCGCATCCGGTCCTTCACTCACCGCCGGCCCTCTTCTGGAGGGCTCATCCGGAGGTGGAGTCCACGACCTCCCTGCCTCCAATGACAGTATAGCAGATTGTCTGCAATAATGCAAGGCGTAGTCATTAAACGAATTACCGGGCGTCGAAGATGGCGGAGGCGAAAGAGACCAGCCCCCCGGCGGGGTCCGGGGCCTGGCCGTAGGCGAGCAGGCGTCCGGTCGAGGCGTTCTCGAGGCCCTTGATCAGGCGCAGGCCGGTGTAGAGCGCGGAGAGGCCGCAGACCTTGCGCCAGCGCTCGCCCGCGACGCCGCTGCGATAGAAGCCGTCGGCGTCCAGGGCCATCGCGTCCACGAGCGATCGGCGGTCCTCGGACTCGACCTTCCTCTCGAGTTCGGGCGTGACCTCGAACTCGTCGCCGAAGCGCGGTCCGACGTGCGCCAGGTCGACGCCTGCCAGCACCATCACGCGGCGCCCTTTCTCGGCGTGACGGCGCACGACCTCCTCGAGGTCCTTGAGGGCTTTCTCGATCGTCGGGATCTGCGACGGGGCCTCTTCCGGGGAGAAGCGCTCGAAACTGGAGACGAGGATGGGGACCCAGGGCGGGGTCCGCTCTCCCCAGAGGTGGCGCAGCCAGGCGGCCTGGAACTCCAGGGAGTGCTCGCTCTTGTGGACCCACTCGTCGGCGCGCGGATCGTACCAGACCTTGGCCGCCAGGTCGTCGTAGAGGGCCGAGTCCACCTCCATCGGCCCGAAGGGGGTCTCGTACTTCTTCGGCGTGAAGGTCCAGGGGGCGTCGGGGCTCGAGTGCGCCACGCCCAGTGCGACGATGACGTCCGGGGGCCGGCGCTCGGAGAGCGCCTGGTAGGCCCAGGCGTAGGCGGGGCCTCCGCGCGGGAAATCGATGTGCGGCGCGACCAGGCCCAGAGGGGCCGGGCGCGACGGCTCCGCCTCCCGCCGCTTGCCGGGGCCGTTCTCCGCCATGAAGTAGGCGTCGAACTCCCGCGCGAGCGCGGCGGGCTCGGCGGGGTAGGATTGGCCCGCGAAGGCGGCGGCGCGGCGGGGAGAGGCTCGGAAACTCTCGAGGGACTTCCTTCTCCTCTCGGCGACGGCGGGGGTCTCGAGGAAGGATGCCTCTTCCAGGGCCTGAGCCAGTTCGCGGACCATCGAGAGCTCGACGTCGGCGCCGGAGGACTTCTTGAAGAGCTCCCGCACTTGCGCCGCCGTGCGCCGGCCGTCGAAGAAGGAGACGAGGAGCATCCCGCCTCCGGACAGCGCGAGGGGCTTATCCGACAGCTCCTCGAGGTCCCGGAGGACGTAGACCTGCGTTCCGTCTTCGACGGCCGGCATCGCTTCCAGCCGCGTTCTCAGGGCGGGAAGCGGCGCGTCGGGCCCGGGCTCGCTCAGGGCAGCGACTCAGCCGAGAAGCGCGCCATGATATCCGCGATCTGCGGCTCCAG
>MGUL01000171.1:24386-24719 GCA_001800005.1 Elusimicrobia bacterium RBG_16_66_12
GCAGACATTGGAGACCCGGCAGCCGTTGCGGTAGACGTAGTCCTGTTCGCCGCGGACGAGTATTCCCTCGACGAGAGCCGTCTTCGCGTTGAAGACCGCGGAGCCGGAGTTGCCGCCGTAGGTGTCCAGGTTGGCCGTGAAGTAGCCGTCCTTGGACGCGTCGCGGACATCCGAGCCGCCCGCGATCTTGGTGGGCAGGCCCGCCGGGTGGCCGATGACCACCAGCGGCGTCTTGTTCTCGATCTTCCCGGTGAGGTTGAGCTTCAGGACCTTGTGTCCCGCGACCTTGCGGTCGAGCTGGATCAAGGCCCAATCCTGGCCGTCGTCGATCTG
>MGUL01000171.1:24742-25525 GCA_001800005.1 Elusimicrobia bacterium RBG_16_66_12
AGCCGTAGACGTCCTTCGCGGGGACTTCGAAGGGCATCTTGCCCGCTTCCTTGACGGCGAAGCCGAACACGAACTTGGTCCCGGCGCAGGCGTTCTGCGACTTCACGCAGTGGCCGGCGGTCATGATGATGTCGGGGGCGACGAGGGAGCCGGAGCAGAAGGCGCCGGTGACCTGTTCGTAGAAGGGCTCATCCTTGCACAGGCCCATGCCCGTGCCGTACGGATTGGTCGTCAGCTTCGCCTTGTCGCCCCGCGTCAGGACCGACGAGGCGTCGAAGAGCGCCACTGTCGAGTCGGCCAGAGAGCGCAGGGTACCGCTCCGCGTCTGGTAGAGGTCGATGCGGTCGTCCGACCCGTAGATGACCTCTCCGTTCACCTGCGCGCACGCAGGGAGCGCCAGGCGCCCCGCGGCGAACAGCGCCGCGCACGTCACGAGGACTCGCTTCATTGGGTGTGACCTCCTTTGCCAGGAACCGGGAATGTCCGACGGTTGATTCCAACAAACGGCGGGAGGGGAGTCAAGAGGAAATGGGCCTTTGGACCCTGGTATTTTGTGGGCCCTTCGGACCGGAACATTCGGGGCTGGCCGGGGTCGCATTCCCAGGCGGTCATAAACCGGAAGGGGGAGACAGATGAAGAATCGAATGATGGGCATCGCGGCCGGGTTGGTCATCGCGGCCGGGTTGGTCATCGCGGCCGTCGTCAGCGCGCGGGCGCAGGCAGCCGCCGCGGCGCATCCGAGCGTCGAGGTGGTCTTCGTGCTGGACACCACCGGAAGCATGG
>MGUL01000171.1:25620-27794 GCA_001800005.1 Elusimicrobia bacterium RBG_16_66_12
GGCCTGGTCGCATACCGGGACAAGGGCGACGAGTACGTCACCAAGGTCTTCGACCTGTCGGACAACCTCGACCGGACCTACTCGGATCTGATGACCCTGCGCGCCGGGGGCGGCGGCGACGGGCCGGAGCATGTCATCGCGGCCCTGTCCGACGCCGTGGACAAGGTCTCCTGGAGCCATGATCCCAAGGCCTTCAAGGCCGTCTATCTGGTGGGCGACGCTCCGCCCCACGAGGACTACACCGACGCCCCGAAGCTGGCGGCGGTCATGGAGAAGGCCGTGCGCCGGGGGCTGATCGTCAACACGGTCCCGTGCGGCTCGGACGCTTCGATGATGGCGGCTTTCGACCGTGTCGCTCGCTCCGGGGAGGGACGCCTTCTGCCGGTTCCTCAGGACGGAGGGATGGTGGCCGTCGCCACGCCGTTCGACGCTCCGCTGGCGGAGCTCTCCGGCAAGCTCGAGGACACGGGCCTGGCTTACGGCACCGGCCGCGCCAAAGCTAAGAAGGACATGTTCCTCGCGGTCTCGGTTCGCGGCATGGCGGCGGCGCCGGCCGCGGCGGAGCGCGCGGTTTACAAGACCCGCGCGGGCTTCTCGGCCGAGGCGGATCTGGCTTCAGCGGTCGCGGAGAACCGGGTGGAGCTCAAGGACATCAAGGAAGAGGAGCTCCCGGATTCGCTCAAGGGGCTTTCCACGGGCGAGCGACAGGCCCGCCTCGACAAGGTCATGGCCGAACGCGGCGCGCTTCGCGCTCAGGTCGTGGAGCTGGCCAAGAAACGCGAGGTCTGGCTCAGGAAGGAGTCCGGCGCCCGCAAGACGGACTCCTTCGACGCGCGGCTGGTCGAGTCGCTCAAGTCGCAGGCGGCTCGAAAGGGAATCGCCTACTGATCATGCGGGCAAATTGGAGGTGCGAGCGGGATTCGAACCCGCGAATAATGGTTTTGCAGACCATCCCCTTAGACCACTTGGGTATCGCACCAGCGGGAACATTTTACAACATTTGCCAAGTGCTTGCGCTTGCGGAGGCAAAGTATTAATATTCCAAATATGAACGAACAGTTCGGCGAGAGGACCTTCACCACCTTCGAAGTCGCACGGCTGTGCGGCGTATTCCATACGACCGTCATCAACTGGGTCAACAAGAGTAAGCTCAAGGCCCGCGTGACTCCCGGCGGCCATCGCCGCATCCCGCTCTCCGAGCTGGTGCCGTTCATGAAGAAGTACGACATGCCGGTTCCCGCCGACATCGAGGACGTGCACCGCCAGGTCCTCGTCCTCGACGACGAGCCGATGATGACGCGCCTCATCGAGAAGGGCTTCACGAAGTTCAGCGACCGCTTCTCCGTGCAGGTCTCCAACAACCCCGTCGACGCTCTCGTGCTGGTCGGCAAGAAGCTCCCCGACATTCTCATCATGGACCTGATGATGCCCGTGATGGACGGCTTCCAGGTCTGCCAGATACTCAAGTCCAGCCCCGCGACGAAGGACATGAAGATCATCGCGATCTCCGGCCGCAAGCTGTCCAGCGCCCAGCAGGATTTTCTCTCCAAGAACGTCGACGAGTTCGTCCAGAAGCCTTTCGAGATGAACGATCTCGTGGCCACCGTCGACCGCCTCCTCGCCTGAGTGGAAGAACCCGCCATCGATCTGCGCGAGAAAGGCGGCCCTCAAGACGGACAGACCCAATACTCCGACCGGCGGCTCTTCATGCAGTTGACCGCGTTCTCCGGTTGCCGGAACTCCGACGCCCTGGCGCGCGTGCTGGCCGATTCCGGCCTGGAGGCCGTCCTTTATGAGGAAGCCAACGATCCGACCGGCGTGGCCGTGCTTTCCATGTCCGAGGACCCGTCTTTTTTCGTGACGCGGACGCGCGGCGCCCTTCAGACGACACCCTTCGCGGACCTGACTCTCAAGCCGGAGTTCTCCATGCTGGGGCGGACCTACTCCCTCGGCTACGAGCCGCGCCTGGAGGAGTGGCTTCTCCACCGTCCGCGCCGCATGGTCCTCGACCCGGCGACCCCGTGGGCGGTCTGGTACCCGCTGCGCCGCACCGGCGCCTTTTCGCGCCTGCCGCGCCCGGAGCAGCAACAGATCCTCAAGGAGCACGGCGTCATCGGCCGCCGGTTCGGCGAGGCAGGCCTCGCCTCGGACATCCGGCTGGCCTGCCACGGCCT
>MGUL01000171.1:27807-35614 GCA_001800005.1 Elusimicrobia bacterium RBG_16_66_12
AACGACTTCGTGATCGGCCTGATCGGCAAGGAGCTCTTTCCGCTCTCCGCGCTGGTCGAGACGATGCGCCCGACCGTGCAGACCTCTCAGTATCTGGCGAGCATCGGGCCGTTCTTCGTCGGCCGGGCGATCTGGCGCTCATGACGACCCGCAAGTTCCGCATCGCCATGTCCCCTCGGTGCTTCCGCTTCAAGCCGGACGCGCTCGAGTCGCACGCGCCGCATAAGCCCGGCGTCTACGAGTTCGTGACCTTCGACGCCGAGCGCAACCCGAAGGTCCTGTTCGTCGCCGTCGCAGAGAAATCGGTGTACGCGTCTCTCGAGGGCCACCTCGACGGCGCCGCATCTCCCTCCATCAAGGACTTGTTTGGCGCGTCGCCCGACATCTACTTCGACTACGTCGCGTCCGCGGACATCTCCGATCTCTCGGAGCTCCAGGACATCGCGGGGGCTCTCATCACCAAGCACTCGCCGCGCTTCAATTCCGAGCCGCTCCCGTCGTCCGGGAGGCACGCCGCCGTCGAGGTCGAAGAGGTCGGCTGAGTCTCGGCGCGGCGGGGCCGGCATCTGGACAGGCGGCCGCCTTAAATCCTAACATGACTCCGACGGGGAACTCCCCGTCCGATGCCGGTACACCGCGCATGGAGAGAGACCAGAACATGCCCCACGGAGCCCACGCCGAGATGACCCACAAGCACGCCAAGACCCTCCCCGCGACCCCCTCCGCCCCGAAGATCTCCGACTACTACGGCTGCAACGTCTTCGGCCTGGAGACGATGAAGCTGCTCATCCCCCGCGAGACCTTCCGCAAGGTCCAGGAAGCCGTCGAGAAGGGCGAGCGCCTCGACCTCGAGGCCGCCAATGCCGTCGCCTCCGCGATGAAGACCTGGGCGATCTCCAAGGGCGCGACCCACTACTGCCACTGGTTCCAGCCCCTGACCGGCGCCACCGCCGAGAAGCACGACGCGTTCATCGACGTGACCGGCCAGGGCGCCGTCCTGGAGACTTTCACGGGACAGATGCTCGTGCAGGCCGAGCCGGACGCCTCCTCCTTCCCGTCGGGCGGCCTGCGCGTCACCTTCGAGGCCCGCGGCTACACCGCGTGGGATCCGACCTCCCCTGCGTTTATTCTAGAAAACACCGGCGGCGCCACCCTCTGCATCCCGACCTGCTTCGTCTCCTACACGGGCCACGCCCTGGACACGAAGACGCCGCTGCTGCGCTCCATCGAGGCCCTCAACACCGCCGCCCTCTCCATCCTCGAACTCTTCAAGAGCGACGCCCGGAAGGTCTTCTCGACGCTCGGCGTCGAGCAGGAGTACTTTCTCGTCGATCAAGAGTACTTCAAGTCCCGCCCCGACCTGCTGCTGGCCGGACGCACGCTCTTCGGCGCGGCCAGCCCCAAGGGCCAGCAGCTCGAGGACCACTACTTCGGGTCGATCAAGGACCGCGTGTTCGCGTTCATGACCGATTTTGAAAGCGAAGCTTTCAAACTTGGCATCCCGCTCAAGACGCGCCACAACGAGGTCGCCCCGCACCAGTTCGAGTGCGCGCCGATCTTCGAGGAGGCGAACGTCGCCGTCGACCACAACCAACTGGTCATGGATCTCATGGAGCGCATCGCCGCGCGACATGGCCTGGCGGCCCTGCTCTATGAGAAGCCCTTTGCGGGGGTCAACGGCTCGGGCAAGCACAACAACTGGTCTTTGGGCACGGACACCGGCAAGAACCTCCTGTCCCCCGGCGCCACCCCTCAGGAGAACCTGCAGTTCCTGACCATCCTGACGGCCATCGTGAAGGCCGTGCACGACCACAGCCTGCTGCTGCGCGCGTCCATCACGTCGTCGGGCAACGACCACCGCCTGGGCGCCAACGAGGCGCCGCCGGCCATCATGTCGGTGTTCCTGGGCGCCCAGCTCACCAAGGTCCTCGCGGATCTCGAGAAGGGCGTGACCACCAAGGGCACGGACCCGATGTGGATCTCCTTCGGCATCGACAAGATCCCGCCGGTCCTCAAGGACAACACGGACCGCAACCGCACCTCGCCCTTCGCCTTCACCGGCAACAAGTTCGAGTTCCGCGCGGTCGGCTCGTCGGCCAACAGCGCGGTGCCGGTCGCGACGATCAACACGATCGTGGCCAACCAGTTGCTCGAGACCAAGAAGGAGATCGCCGCGGCGATGAAGGGAGGCAAGGCCTTCAAGGAGGCCGTGCTCGAGGTCCTGCGCAAGCAGTACAAGCAGTCGAAGACCGTCTGTTTCGAGGGCAACAACTACTCCGAGGATTGGGTCAAGGAGGCCAAGAAGCGCGGCCTGCCCAACGAGAAGACCACCCCGGCCGCGCTGAAGGGCTTCGACCTCAAGAAGTCGGTCGAGCTCTTCGCGAAGCTGGGGGTCCTTACCGAGGAGGAATCCCACTCGCGCTACCACATCCTCCTCGAGAAGTACGCCAAGGACATCGCCATCGAGGCCAAGCTCGTCGGCGAGATGACGATGACGCTTTTCGTGCCCGCCGCGGTGGACTACCAGAACCGCCTGGCCGCGGCCGTCGCCGCCCAGAAGTCCTTGGGCGTGGCCGTGGCGGCCCAGGCCTCGCTGCTGCGCGAGGTCGCCGGCCGCGTGGAAAGCGCGCTGCTCGGCGCCGCTTCCCTGAACAAGGCCTTCGAGGAGGCCGATCGCGTCGAGGACGCCGCGGCGCGCGCCGAGGCGTTCTGCACCAAGGTCAAGCCGTGGTTCGAGAAGATCCGGACGGACGTGGACGCCCTGGAACTCCTGATACCGGCGGATTCATGGCCGCTGCCGAAGTACCGGGAGATGCTGTTCCTGATGTGAGGAGACCCATGCCGACCAAAGACGAGGTCCTGAAGGCGCTGTCGACCTGCATCGAGCCCGAGCTCCACAAGGACATCGTGGCGCTGGGCATGGTCCAGAACCTCGCCGTGTGCGGGGGGACGGTGAGCTTCGATTACGTGCTCACCACCCCGGCGTGCCCTCTGAAGGGGATGATGCAGCTGGAGGCCGAGACGGCGGTCAAGAAAGTCCCCGGTGTGACGGACGTGAAGATCAAGATGACCGCGAACGTGAACAAGGACGCCCGCATCGGCGGCGCGTTGCCCCCGGGCGTGCGCAACATCATCGCCGTCGCGGCCGGCAAGGGCGGCGTGGGCAAGTCCACCGTCGCGGCCAACCTCGCGGTCGCCCTCAAGCTCGAGGGCGCGCGCGTGGGCCTGCTCGACGCCGACATCTACGGTCCGAACCAGCCGCAGATGATGGGCGTGCAGGGCTTCCAGCCCGTCGTCGGGCCCGACGAGCAGATCGAGCCCGCCTATCACCACGGCGTGCGCGTGATGTCGATGGGCTTCCTGATGGATCCAGATAAGGCGGTCATCTGGCGCGGTCCCATGCTCCACGGGGCCATCGGGCAGTTCCTTAAGGACGTGAAGTGGGGGGAGCTCGACTACCTCGTCATCGACCTGCCGCCCGGCACCGGCGACGTCCAGCTGACCCTGTGCCAGACCGTGCCCCTCGCGGGCGCCGTCATCGTGACCACGCCGCAGAGCATCGCGCTCTCCGACGTGCGCAAGGCCGTGGCCATGTTCAGCCAGCTTAAGGTTCCCATCCTCGGCGCCATCGAAAACATGTCCGGCTTCGTCTGCCCGCATTGCTCGAAGGAGAGCAAGATCTTCTCCGAGGGCGGCGCGCAGACTTTGGCGGGCAAATACGGCATCAAGCTCCTGGGGGGGATTCCTCTCGACCCGCGCGTCTGCGAGGCCGGCGAGAACGGCACCCCCATCGTCCTATCGCACCCCGACAGCCTCCCGGCCAAGGCCCTGCGCGAGGCCGCCCGCCAAGTCGCGGCCGCGGTCAGCGTGCGCAACGCGACCGTCAAGCCGCTCGAGATCAAGCTCGTCAAAGCGTGAGGTGGGGTCAGGCCTTTAATTTTTAATGAGCGTCGCTCATTAAAAATTAAAGGCCTGACCCCACCGTTTCTTAACGCCAGACGACGCGCGGCTTCGCCGGGGATCGAGACTCGTCGGGCACGACGGTCAGCGAGATGCGGCCCAGCTCGCGGCGGTCGGAGGTCTCCACGCGCACGCGCCAGCGGCCGGGCTTGTGCTTCGCCTTGATGGTGTAGCCGCGCCAGCCCTCGTCGCGCCCGCCCGTGATGTCGAGCGGGATGACGTCGGCGTCCTGCCAGCCCTCCTCCGGGTCCTTGAACTGCCAACGCACCTGAAGACGTTCCTTGAAGTGGGTGGGTGAGAAGACGCTGATGAAGCAGTGGATCTTGTCGCCGGGGCGCGACGCGAAGGTCTGGTCGCCGCGCTGCCAGAACCGCCAGCGCGAGCGCGTCATGGTCAGGGCGAACTTGTCGCCTTCGCGCCGGACGTCGTGGTACACGCCGATGGAGGACAAGGACAGGGGCACGGGGGGGATGATTTTGAGGAAGTACAGCGCCGCGAAGCCCAGAGCGACCGCCGCGTAGGGCATGATCAGGTGGCGCTTGAGGGTCCGCTCCGGGTCGGGGAGGCGGCCTTTGAGCCGCCACGCCAGGAGCGCCATGCAGGCCGTCGAGGCGGCGAGCGTGCCGAGGAAGGGCAGGATTCCGATCGAGCCGACCAAGGTCGGGACGAGATAGGTGAAGTAGGAGACCAGGCACAGGCTGAAGAGCGTCATGCGCAGGATGACGCCCGAGTTCTCGAAAGGCTTGAGCTCGTTGACGGCCAGCAGGCCCGCCAGCAGGGCCAGGAAGACGAAGGAGGCCCCCATCGAGGCGCTCTTGAAGTAAAAGAGGGTGTAGATGTTGAGCAGGGTGCCCAGCATGAAGTGCGTGGCTCCGATGTGGTAGCGCCAGGCGCTCTTCAGACGCGCGGGCGGGGTGAACTGTCCGTAGAGCTCCCTCAGCTCGAGGCTGGTGAAGAAGGCGCACAGGGAGAGGTAGGTCGCCTGATGGATGATGTTGTGGAGCTTGTCGATGCGCCCGACGGCCAGCGTATCGAAGAGGAACCCGGCCACGAAGAGAGCGACCGTGCACACCGGCTCGTGCTTGTGGTAGAACTCCGTGACGCGACGCAGCTCCATGGGCGCCTATTGTAGATCAAATCTCCATGCGGCTCCTGTCATGGAAAGCGGTTTCTTGATATTTTCTCCATGAAATCGTAACATAACATGTCTTACATCTTGGCTTGTAGTGCAGCGGGGGCGGAGCGGCGACGTGCATGGATGATTCAGCGGACATGTCGAGCGCTCGGGCTCGGCGCCCGGCGTGGATCAAGGAGCCGCCGGACGTCGAGTTGGACATCCGTGAGTTTCTCCCGGGAGACGGGTTCTGTCGGGCCATCATGGAAGGGTTGGACCGCCTGGGGCCGGGGCGGGTCCTGGGAATCCGGACGGACTTCGAGCCGACCCTACTCTACTCGATCCTCGGCGCGCACGGCTTCGAGCACTGGGCCGGACGAGGCGAGAACGGGGACTGGAATCTCCAGATACGCCGGAGGCCCGTCGTGTAGTATGATTGCTCCCATGAGCGATCCCAAAGTGGAAGTGATGGGCGAGGAGTTCCTCGACCTGCCCGAGGACCATCCCGACCTCAAGTCGCGCCTGACGCCGGAGCAGCTCGAGCGGCGCTGGTACAAGAAGGTCTACCAGGGCGACGACATGCCCCAGCTGACGGCGCGCGCGGTCCTGATGGGCTCCTGCCTCGGCGCGTTCATGGCCCTCTCGAACCTCTACGTCGGCCTCAAGACGGGGTGGGGGCTGGGCGTGGCCATCACGGCCTGCATCCTCTCCTACGCCATCCACAAGACGATGATGGCGGCCTTCCCGCGCTGGTTTCCGACGGAGATGTCCATCCTCGAGAACAACTGCATGCAGTCGACCGCCTCCTCGGCGGGCTACTCCACGGGCGGCACCATGGTCTCGGCCATCTCGGCCTACCTGATCGTGACCGGCCACCACATGCCCTGGCCCACGCTGGCCGCCTGGACATTCTTCCTGGCCGCCCTCGGCGTGTTCATGGCCATCCCGATGAAGCGGCAGATGATCAACGTCGAGCAGCTCAAGTTCCCCAGCGGCATCGCCGCCGCCGAGACCTTGAAGAGCCTCCACTCCAAGGGCGCGGAGGCGGCCCTGAAGGCCAAGTCCCTGGGCGTCTCGGCCGCCATCGGCGGCGTCATCGCCTGGCTGCGCGACGCGGGCAAGCCCTTCTCGATCCCGGGCATGATCGACTTCCCCGGCTCCATCGGCGGCTTCGCCCTTTCCAAGTACACCATCTCCTTCGAGATGAGCACCATCCTGCTCGCCGCCGGCGCCATCATGGGCTGGAAGATCGCCTGGTCGCTGCTCCTCGGCGCCTGCATCAACTACGGCGTGCTCGCCCCGTGGATGGTGAGCCTGGGCGCCATCGACGCAACCAAGCTCGGCTACCGCGCCATCGTCACCTGGAGCACGTGGACGGGGGCCTCGATGATGGTCACCTCGGGCCTGTTCATGTTCCTGCTCCAATGGAAGACCATCGTGCGCGCGTTCGGCGGCGTGACGGCCCTCTTCGCTCCCGCGCACGCCAAGAGGAAGAACACCGCGACCGAGGACGCGATGGAGGCCATCGAGGTCCCGACATCCTGGTTCCTGTCGGGCGCCGCGCTCTCGGGCCTGGGCTGCGTGGCCGTGCTCTACTTCGCCTTCGGCACGAGCTGGTGGATGGGGATCATCGCGGTCCTCATGACCTTCTTTCTGGCCGTCGTGGCCTGCCGCGTGACCGGCGAGTGCGACACGACTCCGATCGGCGCCATGGGCAAGATCACCCAGCTGGCTTTCGGCTTCCTGGCGCCCGCCGACATCGCGACGAACCTGATGACCGCCAGCGTGACGGCGGGCGCGGCCGGCGCCTCGGCCGACCTGCTGACCGACCTCAAGAGCGGCTACATCCTGGGCGCCAACCCGCGCAAGCAGTTCATCGCCCAGTTCCTGGGCATCTTCGCGGGCACGCTGATCGTGGTCCCGGCCTTCTACCTGCTCGTGCCGACGGCCGCGGCTCTGGGGACCGACCAGTGGCCGGCGCCTTCCGCGCAGGTCTGGGCGGCCGTGGCCAAGCTGCTGGCCAGCGGCATCCACGCCCTGCATCCGACGGCCCGCAATGGCATGATCGTCGGCGGACTTCTGGGCATCATGATCCCGGTCATCGAGAAGACCTTCCCGAAATACCAGAAGTTCATCCCGTCGGCGACGGGCCTGGGGCTTTCGATGGTCATCCCCTTCTTCAACTCCCTGTCCATGTTCATCGGCGCGCTGATCGCGCTGGTCCTGGAGGAGACGAGGCCCAAGATCGCGGAGCGCTACATCATCACCGTCAGCTCCGGCCTCATCGCGGGAGAGTCCCTCGTCGGCGTGGCCGTCGCCCTGCTGGCGGCGACGGGGATGCTGCCGCATTAGCCCCGGGTGGGGGCGGATGGTCCCCTCCCCTCTGGGACCTAAGACCCCTGGCAAGGCGGCCTCTTTCGATCCATAATAGTCACCGATGAAACTCATTGCCCTCCTCGCGGTCTCGGTGTCCATGGCCGCGCCTCTGTGGGCCGCGAAGGTCGCGGCACCCGAGATCGTCTCGGGACCCGCCGCCCCGTCCGCGCCCGTCCTTCCCGTCTCCGCCCCGGCCGCGAGCCTCTCGCCGGTCTTGGCCGTCGCGCCTCTCGCCGCCGCTCCCGTCGCGTCCCTGTCCGTCGTCAAGGCCGTCCCGGCCGTCCAGGCCGCTCCGGCCGCGCAGTCTCCGGCCTCCGCCCGGGTCCTGGCCGAGCAGGCCGCCGCCCCGCTTTCTTC
>MGUL01000172.1:0-6945 GCA_001800005.1 Elusimicrobia bacterium RBG_16_66_12
CGCACCGGCGTCTGGCTCGCATCGGGCTCCGTGGCGCGCCGCCGGGAGGAACTGCTAGGCTTGTGGGGCATCGGCCCCGAGACGGCGGACTCCATCCTGCTCTATGCGGGACAGCGCCCGTCCTTCGTGGTCGACGCTTACACGCGGCGCATCGGGGAGCGTCTGGGCTGGTGGCGGGAACCCTCCTACGACGAGGCCCGGGACTTCCTGGTCCGCCGCCTGCCCGAGGACAGAGGACTCTATGCGGAATCCCACGCCCTTTTCGTGCGGCTGGCCAAGGAGAACTGCCGCGTGCGCCCGGACTGCGTCGCTTGCCATCTGCGTCCTGTCTGCGCTTTCGCGGCCCGCCTCGGCGCTTGAGGCCGCGGCCGCCAAGGTCGACATCACCCCGGACCTGAGGACTGAAAAGGCGCTCCTGGCCGGCTTCGGCGCGACCGGACGAAAGCCCTCGGGCGTCCACGACCCTCTCTACGCCCGGCTCATCGTCCTGCGCGAGGGCAAAGACGTCGTCGCCCTGGCGGGACTGGACCTGCTGGGCTTCGAGCATAACGACGTGGAAGACCTGCGCCGCCGCGCCGGCTACGACGCCGCCGGGCGCTCGCTTTTCGTTCATGCCACGCACACTCATTCCGGGCCCGACACCCTCGGACTCTGGGGCCGCCTTCCCGGCCTCTCCGGCGTGGACCATTGCTACCAGGGCCGCATCAAGAATACGATCGCCGAGGCTCTGAAGCTTCTGGAGACTCAATTGCGGCCGGTGAAGGCCGCCGGCGCCAAGGGCGAGCTCGACCCGCGCGGGCTGTGCCGAGACTCGCGCGATCCACAGGTGATCGATCCGGATCTCGCCGTCCTGCGCCTGACGGGGGCGGACGGCAAGGCGGTCGCGACCATCGTCAATTGGTCCTGCCATCCCGAGGTCCTCGGCCCGGAGAACCGGCTCATCACGGCGGATTTCCCCGGGCCGCTCTGCGCGCGCGTCGAGGCGAAGACCGGCGGCGCGTGTCTGTTCCTCAATGGGATGATCGGCGGCTTGATGACGCCCGACGCGAAGTCCGAGAACTTCTACGAAGCCGCGCGCATCGGCACCGCCGTGGCCGACGCCGCTCTCGCGTTGAAGACCGCGTCCGGGGCGGGCCGCCTCTCCTTCCGCTCGGAGCGCATCCTCGTGCCGGTGGAGAACTCCCGCTACCGCCTCGCCCTGCCCGCCCTGACCTTCGGTCATCTCCTGCTCGACTCCGAGGGCCGGCCGCTCGCGCCGTGGAAGAAGTGGAGCCTGCCCCTGCGCCAGCTCTTCGTCGGCCTGACCGCCGATGCCCAGCCCTGGGTCGAGAGCGAGGTCTCGCTCCTCCGTATCGGTCCCGCCCTTCTCTTGGGGCTGCCCGGGGAAGCCTTCCCTGAGCTGGCCGTGGGGGGCTACGACGGGAAGTACGCCTTCGGCCGCCCGCTGACGAGCCCCGGCAATCCCGACCCGCCGGACGTCTCGCGCGCGCCGAAGGGGCCTTACCTGCGCGACCTGGTCAAGGCTCCGGTTCCCATGCTCGTGGGATTGGCGAACGACGAGCTTGGCTATCTGGCGCCCGGCTACGACTTCAAGATCCGTCCTTCCAAGCTGATGCTGCCCCGCCTTCCCGGTCATCACTACGAGGAGACCAACTCGATCGGCCCGTCGGCCACGCGCATCGTGACCGAGTCGGCGGCGCGGCTGCTCAAGGAGGCTCGATGAGAAAGATCAGCTTCAACGCGGGTCCCGCGATGCTGCCCCTGCCCGTCCTGGAGCAGGCCCGGCGCGAGCTGCTCGACTTCAACGGAACGGGGCTCTCCATCCTGGAACACAGCCACCGCGGCAAGGACTACGACAGGGTCCACGAGGAGGCGCTGGCCCTCTTCGCCGAACTGCTGAGTCTTCCCAAGACCCACGCCGTGGTCATGGTCCAGGGGGGAGCCAGCCTGCAGTTCGCGATGCTGCCGATGAATTTCCTGCGGCCCGGGGCCTCGGCCGACTATCTGGTGACCGGGCATTGGGCGCGGCTGGCCTATGAAGAGGCCGGGCGCGTGGGGAAGGCCCGCAAGGCTTGCGACACCGCCCGAGCCGACGGCAAACACGTCCGCTTGCCGCGTCCGGAGGAGATCTCCGTCGATCCGAAGGCCGCCTACCTGCACCTCACCAGCAACAACACGATCTTCGGTACGCAGTGGCACGCCTGGCCGGACCCGAAGGGAGTGCCCCTGGTGGCGGACATGTGCTCGGATATTTTGTCACGTCCTCTGGACGTGACAAAATTTTCCTTGCTCTATGCCGGAACGCAGAAGAACCTGGGGCCCGCGGGGCTGGCGTTGGCGGTCGTCGACCGCGACTGGCTCAAGACGGCGCGCACCGGCCTGCCCGACATCCTGAGCTATCAGGTCCACCTGGACGCCAGGTCCATCTACCACACCCCGCCGACCTTCGCCGTCTATCTACTGGGCCTGCAGCTGAAGTGGATCAAGGCCAATGGCGGAGCTTCCGGCATGGAGAAGCGCAACAAGGCCAAGGCCGAGCTCCTCTACGGCACGCTGGACCGCCTGAAGGACTTCTATACCTCGCCGGTCGAGAAGGCCAGCCGTTCGCTGATGAACGTCGTCTTCCATCGGGAGACGCCGGAGCTCGACGAGGCCTTCCTGCGCGCGGCGGCCAAGGAGGGGCTGGTCGGGATGAAAGGACATCGCGCCTCCGGCGGCATGCGCGTCTCGCTCTACAACGCGATTTCCCTGGACGACGTGAAGGCCCTGACGGACTTCATGGCGGATTTCGCGAAGCGGAAAGGTTAAAACGCCGAGTCAGGCGTATTTGCAGGTCAGCGCTTTCGACCGAGCATTTCTTCGCGTGCCTTCCGCCAATAAGATAACCTGCTTATCGGCGAGTTGACGGTGCCCCTGCCCCCGCTTCCCGTCGGGCGGAGTGGCCGGAAGTTCCGGCGTAGAGGGTTGCTTGCGTAGGCCCCTTGACCTTTCCTGAGATTCCCAGCATGGCGAAGAGATTGTGGCGCCGGTTGAACCTGAAAGCGAACTCGTTGAGGTAGCCCTGTAAGTGTTTTCCATCGGCGGCTATCAAGATATTCCGCACCGAGCCGCCGGCCGCTCTATCCATTGGTTAGACCCGGACAGCGGCGCCCTGACTTTCGTTCCCGCCGTTTGTTGTTTTCGCTTCTCGGACTCTAGTTGTGGTAGCGGGCTGGTCAAGGCTTGATTCCGAGCAGGTGGGGCCGAAGTTCCTTTGCAATACGCTCTGACAGAAACACTTTCAGAAGCGACTGATAAGGCACGTCCTTCTTGTTCGCAAGCAACCGAAGCTCTTCGATCATGGATTCAGGAAGACGCAGAGAAATGGACTTAAGGGACGGGCGCAGACTGGAGAAAATGGCCTTCTTTCCCTTTTTCCAATCGATATAATCCGCCGAATCATGTGAGGCCCAGAAGGCCCGTTCATCCGCTTCGTCCTTAAACTTCGGGATCCTATTTTTCATGGCTCTTGTAGACCTCTCTTTCCGCACGGCTCATGTCCCGAGCAGAGACGACTCTGACCAAATTCTTGCGGGCGGTAAAAACGAGAAACAGCAGGCGTTCGGCATCGGTGCGGCCAAGAACATAAAATCTAGCCTCGGTGTGCGAGTGCGCTTCGTCCGGCGCAGCAACTATGGGCTGGTTGAAAAAAATCTGTTCACACTCAAATGGGCTGACCTTATGCTTTCGCCAGATTTTGTCGGAGTTCTGCGTGTCCCACTCAAATCCGAGATATCTGGAGAAATCTGCTTTGCTCACGGTGTTAGTATACTATAGACATACACACAAATCAAGGCCTAAGTGGGCCTATCAACGATACGCTGTGCCGCGCGCGCTATAGGAACTCCACAAAGGAAGCGCGCGTCGGCACAAGCGCTTGGTTCGACCGAGGACAGGTGCCTGCGGCCGTGTGCCGTCTATTTTTTGGTCTTGTAGTGGTGGATGGTATCCCAATCGGGAATGCCCAACCAAATCTGATCAAAAGTCAAAGTTCCCCGGACTTCGAATTCGTCAGTCATATACAGAATGACTTCCAATCCTTCCTTTAAGCTGCCACGATGTCTCTCGATATCTTTTAAGGATCCCACCGTGCTAAGTCGCACGCGGCTTTGCTCATCCGTGCTATTGAAGTCGGCGTATATTCGAATCATCTTTTCACCTGTGCAGGATTTGGTCGCTGCTTAAAGACCGCGCTAATCGCCTCGGCATGCGGACTCATAAGGGGATATTCCGTCACAGCTGTATGATGATAGCCCTCTCCGGGACTTTTCACGACAGGGACACCCACGGCAAGTAACGCGGCAACCGTCGTCACGCTGATTTGGGCATTTCGAAATCGGCCCGCCGCCGCAAGCTCCTCGACCGTTTTCCCAGGTGCTGATTGAACGGAAAATCCAGTCAACCCCGAGTTGCGCCGTAATGCGGGCATGCGCCGCTATGTTGTCCGGCGACGAGGGAATGCGGGTCATCGCGGCGTCAAGACGCGCGCGAAACTTGCTCTTCCACGCTTGATACTGCTCGGGTGTGATCCGTCCGTCCTGCTTTTCGTCGAGTTTGCGCGTCAGTTCCTGCTCAAGACGGAGCAGGTCGGGATGGGCTTTCTTCGCCGCGACAGCCGCGCCCGGCCCCTCAGTCGCCGGGTCGGCAACGTCGTCGGCGTTGCCGGGAAGCGCGGAAAAAAGTAGGGCCAGGGCGAGGAGGAGTTTCATGGGGTGCTGCCTGAGGAAGTATAGCCTCGCTCTGGGAGTTTAGCCATGGTTGCAAGTCGAATTACCGGATTTTACCTGTGACTTCTGCAGTCGAACTTTGAATTCGGCTGTTCGGCATAATTCGGGTTGGTGAATCGGTTGTTGGATGGATTGTAACGGGAAAATCGACATTTTGCCATGTTTGTGCAAATGGAGCGAAGCCGACAAAGGCCGACCAGCACGGTCGGCAGAGCTCGACGGGGTGTTGGCCCCTCCCCTACGCGCCGAGGGCCGTCAGCACGCGCACGGCGACGAAGGCCAGCCCGTAGGCCAGCGTGAAGAAGGCGGCGAACTGGATCGCGGGCCACTTCCAGCCGCCCGTCTCGCGGCGCACGATGATGATCGTGGAGATGCACTGCATCGCGATGGCGAAGAAGATCAGCAGTCCGACCGCCGTCGGCACGCCGTAGCGCGCCGAGCCGTCGTCCTTCCTGGCCTCGCGCAGGGCCCGCACCAGTCCTTGCGAACCGTGCGTCTCCTTACCCATCGCGTAGATCGTCCCGAGGGTCCCGACGAAGACCTCCCGCGCGGCCAGAGACGAGAGTACGGCCACCGAGACGCGCCAGTCCCAGCCGAGCGGCGCGAAGACGGGCTCGATCGCCCGCCCCGCCATCCCCAGCGCGCTGTCGTGGATCTGCGCGGCCGCCGCGGCTTCCGGAGAGACCCCGGCCAGGGGCACCTGGGTCCTGGGGAAGCTGGCCAGGGCCCAGAGCAGGATGCTGACCAGGAAGATGATCCGGCCTGCGCGGGAGACGAAGTGCCAGACGCGGGAGCGGACGTAGTGGAAAAGCTCGCGGGGACGCGGCACGCGGTACGGGGGCAGGACCGTCACGGGCATGGGGTGTGCTTCGTACAGGCGCGTCCACTTGAGCGCCAGGGCCAGCAGCAGGGCCAGCACGACGCCGACGGCGTACATCCCGGCCATGACCAGCCCGCGTCCGTCCAAGCCCCAGGGACGCAAGTCGGCGGGCACGAAGGCGGAGATGATCAAAGTGTAGACCGGCAGGCGCGCCGAGCAGGTCATCAGCGGCGTCAGGAGGACCGCGACGAGGCGGCGGCGCTCGTTGGCGATGGTGCGCGCGGCCATGACCCCCGGGATCGCACAGGCGAACCCGGAAAGGAAGGGGATGAAGACCTTCCCGTCGAGGCCGAACGGGCGCAGCGCGCGGTCCACCATCGCTCCGGCGCGCGGCAGGTAGCCGCTCTGTTCGAGGGCTCCGATCATGGTGAAGAGGATCGCGATCTGAGGGACGAAGACCACCACAGCCGCGATGCCGGGAAGGATCCCGTCGCAGACGAGGCCGGCGGCGGCGCCCGGGGGCAGTCGGCCTCGGAGGGACTCCGACGCGGAGGCCAGCAGAGAGGACAGCAGGTCCATGAGCGGATGCGCCCAGGCGAAGAGGGCCTGGAAGAGGAGGAACATCGCGCACGCCAGGATGAGAGGCCCGGCCAGGGGGTGCAGCAGCACGCGGTCGATGCGGATGGAGCGCGCCAGGGTAGGCAGGAGCGCGCGGTGCGGCAAGCCGACGGACGCCGCGGCGACGCTCTCGGCGCGGAGGACGGCGGCCTCCTGGAGGTCTTCGAGCAGGCGGAGCGGGGCCGCGCGGAAATCGAGGGCCTCCGAGAGGTCCGCGCGCAGGGGGCTCGGGCGGATCATGCCCCGGAGCGCGCGCAGGCCTTCTCCGGTCCGCGCCGACGCCAGGGTCACGGGCATGCCGAGCGACTCGGCGAGGGTCTCCGCGTCCACTTCGATGCCGTTGTGGCGGGCCTCGTCGATCATGTTGACGACCAGGGCCACGGGATAGCCGGCGGCCTTCAGGCCCGCGGCCAACGGAAGGTCGTTGGAGAGGTTGCTCGCCTCGGCCACGCAGAGGACCAGCAGGTCGTCGCCGGACTCGGCGCATTCCGCGAGGAAGCGGAAGGAAACCCTCTCATCCTCGGTGTCGGGCAGCAGCGAGTGGGTCCCGGGGAGGTCCACCACCTCGGACTCCTCTCCGGCGAGCGTGACCGCGCCGACGGCCTTCTCCACCGTGCAGCCGGCGAAGTTCGCCACGCGCTGGCGCAGTCCGGTGAGGGCGTTGAACAGGGTGGTCTTGCCGGTGTTGGGGCGTCCGGCCAGCGCGATGACGCGCCTCATATCGGCTCCACGCGGATGCGC
>MGUL01000172.1:6953-9888 GCA_001800005.1 Elusimicrobia bacterium RBG_16_66_12
CCTGCGCTCCAGCGCCAGGAGCTGGGAGCCGACCAGGCATTCGACGGGGTCTTGGAGGGGGGTCGGCATGAGCTTGGCCGCCGTCACCCCCGGGCGCACTCCCAGTCCGGAGAGACGCGCGCGCTCGCCGTCGTCGATGGCGCTGAATCCGACGATCCTGACCGGCACGTCGAGGGCGACCTGGTCGAGCGTCACGCGGATAGTATACCCTTATTGAGACTATTTTTCAATAAGAAGATTCCAGGCGCCCGCCCGGCGTTTGATATCATGCCCCATGGCACGCGACCCCATCACTCGTCTTGAAGCCGCCCGAGACTTCCTCGACGCCGGACGCCCCGACCGGGCCCGCGCGGCGCTCTCCGGGGGCTTCCCCGCGGCCCTGGCAGGAGAGGCCCGTTTCCTGCGCGCCGAGTCGCTGCGCGCGCAGGGATTCTTCCGCCGGGCCCAGGCCGACTACCGCGCGGCCTTGAAGGCGCTGGGACGCGAGGACCTCGACCTGCTCGTGGGCGCGTTCCTCGGCCTGGCGCGCTGCGCGCGAAGCCTGGGCGAGATCGTCCCCGCGCGCCAGGCGATGCGCTGCGCGCGCGCCGCGGCCCTCACAGGCGACGCGGACATGCGCGAGACTCTGGCGCTGGAAGACGCCCTCGTGGATCGTGCTGCGGGCCATTACGCCCAGTCGCTGCGCGCGTTGGCGCCCCTGCTGAAGTCCTCCCGCCTGCGCCGAGACCACGCCGCGGTCGGATTCCTCCTATGGGCGGCGGGCGGTGCGCGCCGATTCTCCGGGGATCTCGCGGGCTCGCACCGGGACTTCAAGGAGTCTCTGGCCGCCTTCCGCCGGGCCGGCGACCGAGAAGGCCAGGTCTACGCTTTATTCGGCTTGGGCGGCATCGCGCGCGTGCGGGGGTTTTTCGCGGAGGCGCGCTCAGCCTACGCGGCGGCGGGGAATATCCTCGGCGCGGGACCGGACATCTTCGGCCGCGCCTACGCGCACTGCGGCCTGGCCAACGTCCTGCGGCAGCTTGGTCTATGGGCCCAGGCTGAGAGTCATTACCATCGCGCCTATGCCCTCTATTCGAAGCTCGACGACCGCGTCGACCTCGCTTACGTGGACTGGGGCCTCGGACAAGTCCATCTCCACCGAGGCGAACTGGCCTCCGCAGAGCGCCGCTTTCGCGCGGCCCTGGACGCCTTCACGGCCGGCGACGAGGCCCGCGGCGAAGCCCTTTCGCTCCACTCGCTGTCCCAGGTCGTCCACGCCCGAGGCCGCACCGCTGAGGCCGAGAAGCTCTTTGACGCCGCCGTCCGCCGCTCCCGCGGTGCCGGCCTGCACGCCCACCTCGAGATCTTCACCTAAGGAACGACGGGGTCAGGCCTTTAAAGTTTAAAGGCCTGACCCCATTTAACAAGTCCGAAACGAGGCTTTCATAGTCTGTCCACATGGGACAGACGATCTGGGGAGTGCTCGACGCGTACCGAGGCAAATGGGTCGCCGTGGACCGAGATGGCAAGGTTCTGGATGCCGACCAGGACCTGGGCTCTTTGCGGGCAAGAACGCCGCGGGCCCGGACTTTCATCTTCGCTTGCAGCGAGGCCGCTCTCGAGGGGGTGCAGGAAAAATCAAAACTCACGCCGGCGCGAGTTTTGGTCAGCTAGATCTTGAAGTCCATGCCTAGGTAGAGCTCCCGGGCCTTGGGGTCCTCGAGCAGGGACTTGGCGCTGCCCTCGACGAGGATGCGGCCGTCGTAGATCAGGTAGGCGCGGTCGATGATGGGCAGGGTCTCGCGCACATTGTGGTCGGTGATGAGCACCCCGATGCCGTGACGCACGAGCTTCTGGATGATGTCCTTGAGCTCGCCCACCGTGATGGGGTCGATGCCGACGAAGGGCTCGTCGAGCATGATGATCTTGGGGTCTCGGATCATCGCGCGCGCCACCTCCAGCCGGCGCTTCTCGCCTCCAGAGAGAGTCCAGGCCTTCTGGCGCCGCAGGTCCCAGAGTCCGAACTCCTCCAGCAGGGCTTTGACCCGGCGCATCTGATCGAGCTTGCTCGGGACGGTGCGCTCCAGCACGGCTCGGAGGTTCTCCTCGACGCTCAGCCCCTTGAAGACCGTAGGCTCCTGCGCCAGGTAGCCCAGGCCCAGGCGCGCGCGGGCGTACATGGGTTCTCTCGTGACGTCCTTCCCATCGATGAGGATGGAGCCTTCTTCGGGAGCGATGAACCCGGCCAGGCTGTAGAAGGTCGTGGTCTTGCCGGCGCCGTTGGGGCCGAGAAGGCCCACGATCTCGCCGGAATCCACGCGCAGGGAGAGCCCTTTGACCACCATGCGTTCGCCGTAAGTCTTGCGGATGTCGCGCGCTTCGAGCCTCATTTCGCGAGCTCCTTGAGCTTTTCCGGATTCTTGAAGATCAGCCAGCCCTCCACCTTCCCGGACGCCTCGATGCGGCGGGGCTCTTCCGCCGCGACGATGGAGTCGGCCTTCAGGGCGGTGGTCCATTCACCCTCGATCTTGTGCAGGACGGGGCGGCCCCCGGCCAAGACGAGGCGCTTGCCCGCGCGCTCGTAGCGGGCCGTGTCGGACCAGAGCTCCAGCCTCGGCCCCCAGATGCGCGCGCCCTGGGAGAGCGTGAGGATGCTGTCTCCTTCCCAGGAGAGCCTCCCGCCCTCGCCGCGATCGGGCTCGCCCGACACCGGGGTGCGCAGGAAGCCGACAAGGCCGCCGGGGGCCGGGTCAAGCGTCCCGGTCAGGGCGGCCTCGTCGTGCGCGGCGCGCTCGCCGTGCGCCTCGATCCGGTCTCCGTTTTCGAGTGTCTTGTGGAGCCGGACGTTGCCTCGCGCCTGCCAGGCGCGCAAGGCGTGCCTGTAGAGGGCCCAGTCGGCAGTCAGGCGCGCGCCGGCGCCGTCGTAGCGGACGTCGCCCACGAACTCCTCCTCCCG
>MGUL01000172.1:9942-15751 GCA_001800005.1 Elusimicrobia bacterium RBG_16_66_12
GTCTTGCCGGACGCGGTCGGCAAGACTCGCTCGGCGGCGGCCGAAGCGGCCGCCAGGAGGAGGAGGGGGAGGATCATCGTCCCTTCCCGTTCAGGACGGAGCGCTGCTCGTAGATGCGGATCTCCGACAAATCCGGCGTTGCCTCAAGGCCCCGGCCCCGCACGACGCCTTCCGGGCGGCGGATCTGGACGTCGGCCGAGGTCACGAAGCGGCCGCGAGCAGAGGAGTAGAGGAGCTCCTCGGTCGTCAGATGGGAACGGTCGTCGAGCGAGTCCAGCACGACGGAGCTCGAGAGGCGCACGTCGTGGGTCTCGGTGTTCACCGTGCCGCCGCGCGCCGTGACGCGCGAGACGACCTTGCCCAGACGATAGAAGTCCATGGCGGGCGCGGACAGTTCGGCGAGCTTCTCGTCCTCGCGCAGGATGGCGAGGCGCGAGCGCAGGGTCCACGCGGGTTTGCCGCTGGAGGACTGGCTCAGGGTCAGTCCGTCGATCACCTGGCGGCGCTCCTCCTTCGGAGGTTCTCGCCGCGGGGCGCAGGCGGCAACGAGCGCCAGGGCGACGAGGGCCAGGCTCTTCACCGCGCGGCGGGCGCGGCGGGAGGCCGCGGCGGGGCCTTCAATTGTTCCTCGGGAAGATGGACCTTCCCGCCGGGGTTCAGCCACGGGGTCATCTCGACGGGGATCTTTCGCAGATGATAGGGCTTCGGCAGACCGGAGAGCACGGCGTTGACGATGAGGTAGAGGGCGGTGAGGCCGGCGTAGATGATCCCCAGGGTTTTCAGATGCCAGCGCGCGTCGGGGAACCACGCCGCGGGAACCGACATGTCGCGGCCGCATTTCTTGCAGATCTTGGCGGCGTCCTTGTTGTCGACGCCGCAGCTCACGCATTTCATAGGGACTCCTTGGAAAGGGCGTCGAAAGCGCGGACTTCGCGCAGGAAGTCGGGGACATCGGAGAGCTTGAGGGAGTTCGGGCCGTCGGAGAAGGCTTTCTCCGGGTTCGGGTGGGCCTCGAAGAAGACCCCATCCACCCCGACCGCGGCCGCGGCGCGGGCCAGAGGACGGACGAACTCGCGCTGTCCTCCGGTGGTCGCGCCATTGCCGCCGGGAAGCTGGACGCAGTGCGTGGCGTCGTGGATGATCGGGGCGCCGAAGGCGCGCATGATCTCGAAGGAGCGCATGTCCACGACCAGGTTGCCGTAGCCGAAGCTGGCGCCGCGCTCGGTGAGCAGGACGTTCATGTTGCCGGTCGAGCGGATCTTCTCCACGGCGTGGCGCATGTCCCAAGGGGAGAGGAACTGGCCCTTCTTGACGTTGACCGCCTTGCCGGTGCGGCCGCAGGCGACCAGCAGGTCGGTCTGGCGGCACAGGAATGCGGGGACCTGGAGCATGTCCACGTAGCGCGCGGCGATGGCCGCGTGCTGAGGCTCATGCACGTCGGTCACGGTCGGGACTCCGAGCTCCTTGCCGACCTTCGCGAGGATGCTCAGGCCTTCCTCCATCCCGGGGCCGCGGTAAGACTTCACCGAGGTCCGGTTGGCCTTGTCGTAGGAGGCCTTCAGAACGAACCCGACCTTGAGCGCCGCGCAGGCCTTCCGGATCGCCAGCCCCACCCTGCGCAGCAGGGCTTCGGACTCGATCACGCAGGGCCCGCCGATGAAGGCGGCGGGCCGGCCGCCGCCGAAGACGACCTTGCCGACGCGGACCTCACGCGTGCGCATGGGACCTCTTCGTCTGGGCGCGCTCGACGGCGGCGGCGATGAAGTCCCGGAACAACGGGTGGGGGGCTTCGGGCCGGCTCTTGAACTCCGGGTGGAATTGGGTGGCCAGATACCACGGGTGGTCCTTGAGCTCGACGATCTCGACGAGGTTCTTCGGAGCGTGGATCCCGGCCGCCGAGAGGCCCGCGTCCTCGAGGAGCTTGCGGAACTTATTGTTGACCTCGTAGCGGTGGCGGTGCCGCTCGGAGATGTTGAGCGTCCCGTAGGCCTTGTGCGCCAGAGAACCCTTCTTCAGCGTGCACTCGTAGGTGCCCAGGCGCATCGTGGCTCCCATGTTCTTGACGGACTTCTGTTCCGGGAGGAGGTCGATCACGGGATACCGGGTCTTCGCGTCGAACTCGGTCGAGTGCGCGCCGGACAGCTTCAGCACGTTCCGGGAAAACTCGATCACGGCAATCTGCAGCCCCAGGCAGAGCCCGAAATACGGGATCTTCTCCTCGCGCGCCAGCTGGGCCACGCGGATCTTGCCCTCGATGCCGCGATCGCCGAACCCGCCGGGCACGAGAATGCCGTGGACATCCGAGAGCTGTTCGTGGATCTTCGGGTCGGTCGTGTCGAGGAAGCGGATGCGGACCTTCGCCTCATTGGCGATGCCGCCATGGATCAAGGCCTCGTTGACGGACTTGTAGGCGTCCTTGTAATCGGTGTACTTGCCGGCCAGCGCGATCGTGACCTCGCGCTTGGGGTGCTTAAGCCGGTCGACGACGCGGTCCCAACTCTCGAGGTCCTTGGCCTGCGTGCGCATGCGCAGGATCATCAGGATCTGGTCGTCGAGTCCCTGCTTGTGGAAGACGGTCGGGACCTCGTAGATGCTCTCCACGTCGGGCGCCTCGATGACGGATTCCTTCGGCACGGAGCAGAACATCGACAGCTTCGCGCGCATCTCGGGGCCTAGCGGCTTCTCGGTGCGGCAAACCAGGACGTCCGGGGAAATGCCGATCTCGCGCAGCTTCTGCACCGAATGCTGGGTGGGCTTGGTCTTCAGCTCCTCGGAGGCCTTGATGTAGGGGATCAGCGTCACATGCATGTACAGCACGTTGTCCTTGCCGGCCTCCAGGCCCATCTGGCGCGCGGCCTCGAGGAACGGGAGGCTCTCGATGTCGCCGACCGTGCCTCCGATCTCGATGACCGCCACGTCGACGCCCTTCGTGACCGCGCGGAAGCGGTTCTTGATCTCGTCGGTGATGTGCGGGATGACCTGGACGGTCGTGCCGAGGAAGTCTCCGCGGCGTTCGCGCTCGAGGACGGTCTGATAGACCCGGCCCGCGGTGAAGTTGTTGGTGTGGTGCATCTCCTTGTTCAGGAAGCGCTCGTAGTGGCCGAGGTCGAGGTCGGTCTCGGCTCCATCCTCGGTCACGAAGACCTCGCCGTGCTGGAAGGGGTTCATGGTCCCGGGATCGACGTTGATGTACGGGTCGCACTTCAGCATGGTCACCGCCAGGCCGCGAGCCTGGAGAAGCTTGCCGATCGACGAGGCGGAGATTCCCTTCCCGAGCGAGCTGACGACGCCGCCCGTCACGAAGATGTATTTGGTCGTGGTCATTTTTTCCCTCGGCGGAGGAGTCTTTCGGCGTTGCGCAGATCGGCGGGGACGTCCACGGCGACGGGAGGTTCGTCGACGACGGCGGCGTGGATCACCATCCCCGCCTCCAGCGCGCGCAACTGCTCGAGCCTCTCCGTCTTTTCGAGCGCCGACGGCGGCAGCGAGACGAAGCGCCGCAGCGCCTCGCGGCGGTAGGCGTAGAGTCCCAGGTGTTCCCATCGGCGGGCCCGGCGTCCGTCGCGGCAGGAGGGGGCCTTCGCCCGGGTGAAGTAGAGGCAGCGCCCATTGTCGGACAGCACGGCTTTCACGACGTTCGGATCGTCCGCGCGGCGCTCCGAGCCGAGAGGGATGACGGCGGTGGCGATGTCGACTCCTCGCGAAAGGGCCTTCACGGTCGAGCGCAAGGTCTCGGGACGCAGCAGTGGCATGTCGCCCTGGTAGTTGAGGATGATGGGCTCTCGCCGTCCGCGCGCGGCCAGCCAGACCCTGTCGGAACCCGACCGGCAGGAGCGGGGGGTCATCACGGCCGTGCCGCCGAAGCGCCGGACCTCGTCGGAGACTTCCCGGGAATCGACGGCGACGAGCACGGGACCCAGGCCGGCGGCCACCGCGGATCGCCAGCACCACTCCACCATGCTCCGTCCCGAGAGGCGGGCCAGGACCTTGCGGGGGAATCGTGTGGAGCCCAGGCGGGCCGGGATCACGGTCAGGCAGGCCTTCACCGCACCGCCTCCGAGAGTTCCTCGGTGTCGGTCACGGCCGTGCCGAGCTTGCCGACCACGATGCCGGCGGCGTGGTTGGAGAGTTTGGCGGCGCGCAGAAGCGGCGCGCCGGCGGCAAGCGCCAGCGTGAAAGTCGAGATGACCGTGTCGCCGGCGCCCGAGACGTCGAAGACCTCGCGGGCCACGGTCGGGATATGGGAGACCTTCCCGTGGGCCTCGAAAAGGCTCATGCCCTCGGCGCCGCGGGTGATGAGGACCGAGCGGCTCTTGAGAGTGCGCAGGATCTCATGGCCCAGCGCCACGAGGGCATCCTGGCCGGGCTTCGGCTCGCGGCGCATGCACGCCCAGGCCTCGGCCGTGTTCGGCGTCACGCAGGAGATCCCCCTGTAGCGGCGGAAGTGCTCGGGCTTGGGGTCCACGGTGACCGGGATGCCGCGGCGGCGGGCTTCGGAGATGGCGCGGGCGAGCAGCTTCGGCCCGATGACGCCCTTGCCGTAGTCCGAGAGGATGACGGCCTCGGCGCGCGACATCTCTTCGTCGAGACTCGCCAGCAGGCGCGTCTCGGTCGCGTGCGTCATGGGGCCGACCGTCTCCCGGTCGAAGCGTACGACCTGCTGGCGCTCCGCGATCACGCGGCACTTCTGCGTGGTCTGGCGCTCGACGTCCACGCAGACGCCCTCGACGTCGACGCCCTTGCCCCGGAAGTGCTCCGTCAGGCGGCGGCCCGCCTCGTCCTCGCCGATCACGCCGACGACGGAGACGGCCGCGCCGAGGGATGCCAGGTTGTTGACCACGTTGCCGGCCCCGCCGGGGATGTGGGTCTCGCCCGTCACGCGGACGACGGGGACGGGGGCTTCGGGAGAGATGCGCCCGACCGTGCCGCGGACATACTGGTCCAGCATCAGGTCGCCCACGACGAGGACGCGACGCCCGGGGAAGCGGGCGATGGTCCGCAGCAGCTCTTGGCGGTCGCGCATCTTACGGGTCGGTATCATATCATTTCGCGCAGGACCGCCGTGACGTGGCCGAAGAAGACCTCGACCTTCAGCATCAACGGCCTCTTGGCGGCGTCGTCCGACAGCCACAGGCGCAGGCGCTTGCCCTTTTGCACGAAGAGCCCCTCGCGCCGCATCGCCGGCTCAACCAGGACCGACGGGAACTCGCCCGCGGGGGTCTTGACCTTCTCGCGTTCGGTCACCTTCACGACCAGGGGCCAATTGTCGGGGGTGTTCACGTCGACGACGACCTGCCCGCCGTCCTTGAGCTCCCGGGAGCGCACGAAATAGACGCTGGAGAGGATGTCCTGGACTTGCGCCGGGATGGTGCCGGTGCGCACGGCGAAGCGCCCGTCCCGGTCGGTCCGGCGGGCGACGAAGGTGCCCGCGTCGCGGTCATAGAGCACCCACTCATCGCGGAAGAAGCGTCCCTCGCGCAGCTTCTTGGAGTAGCCGAGAGAGGTCAGAGTTCTCGCGTCGAGCCAGGATTCGTTGAGGTCGCGGACCGGGAAGAAGGTGTCGCAGAAGGAGTTGGAGCGGGCCTCGCTGACGATGTGGTAGGCGGCTCGGCCATTGAAGGTCACGAGCTTGTCCGCCCCGAGGGTGGCTTCTCCCACCGTCAGGAGGCCCCAGGAGACCTGCAGGACGAGCTTCTCGGGGAAGACCGGCAGGCGCTGGAACTCGGGGGACGGCGGGACCTCAGGGCCCATCAGCTGGGAGGGGGAGACGATCTCGGTCGTGATGGCCACGCGGCCCCAGACGCGCGGC
>MGUL01000172.1:15809-16150 GCA_001800005.1 Elusimicrobia bacterium RBG_16_66_12
GCTCCGCCCGAGAGGCCGGCGCAGGCGTCGCGACGAGCGGGGCGGGCGTGGGAGGCGGGGGCGGCGCCGCCACGACGGGGACTTCGGGAGCGGCCAGGTGAGGCGGGGTCGGCTCCGGGTCCGTCGCCATGCGCCGCACGGCGCACGCGGAAAGCGCCGCGGCGAGGGCCAGCAGGGCGGCGCGGCGGGTCATCTCGACGCCTCGGCGCTCTTGGCCAGGGCGTCGAGCGTGTCGATCCAGGCGTTGCGGCCTTTGAGGATCTCGAGCTTGATGCCCAGGATCAGCACCTCGCCCTTCAATATCTCGCGCCAGCGGTCGGGGAGGCGCACGAAATCCTTGA
>MGUL01000172.1:16253-16573 GCA_001800005.1 Elusimicrobia bacterium RBG_16_66_12
CGAGCTGCGTCTCGAAGGAGAGCGGGTCGCCCAGCCCGGACAGGGCGACGACGGGCCGGCCCTTCAGATGCGCGAGGGAATGCTTCTTCTCGGTGCGCACGTCCAGGATGTGGTCGGCTTTGTGCGCGGATTCGAGGATGGGCACTCCGGGATGGATCTTCTCGATGTCCTCGCGCAACCGCGCGAGGTCGGCGGCGGTCACGCGATCGGCGTGAGTGACGATGACCATGTGCGCCCGGCGCAGCGCGGAGATCGGCTCTCGCAGGTCGCCCAGGGGCAGCAGGCGGCGGCCGCCGAAGGGATCCCGCGCGTTGACCAGG
>MGUL01000172.1:16592-16881 GCA_001800005.1 Elusimicrobia bacterium RBG_16_66_12
GCAGCGTGAGGTGCTGGAAGCCGTCGTCGAGGATGATGACCCGGCTGCCGTACATCTCCACGGCCAGGTCGCCGGCCTTGGCCCGGTCGGGGCAGACCAGGACCGGCACGCCGAGCCCCTGCAGGGACTGATGGATCATCCAGGGCTCGTCGCCGCAGAGCTTCCAGTCCGTGTGCCGCCCGTCGAGGAGCACGGTCACGTCCCTCTTCGGGGCCGTGCGCCCGTAGCCGCGGGAGATGATGGCCACGTCATGCCCGCGGCGGCGGAGGGTCTCCGCGGCGAGCAGGAC
>MGUL01000172.1:16909-17290 GCA_001800005.1 Elusimicrobia bacterium RBG_16_66_12
TGCCGACGCAGATGACCTTGGCGCCGAGGCGACGGCGCGAGAACACCTTCAGGTCGTAGAGGAGCTTGCGCCCCAGCACGCCGGCGCCGTACGCCAGGGACGCGGCGCCGAGCAGGGCCTTCCCATGGAAGGTCTTCTTGAGACGCGCGCGCCGCTTGGCCCAACTCATGCGGGGGCCTCCGCGCGGGCCAGAAGCTCGAGGACGGCCGGCAGCACTCGCTCGGCCGGCAACTGGCGCAGGCATTCCAGGTGATGGGGACACTCGTTGAGGCGGCAGCCGATGCACTCCAGCTCGTCGAGGCGGACGCTGCGATGGTCGGGATGGTCCGGGGTCCAGGAAACGGGGTCCGAGGAGCCGTGGATGGTCACGGTCGGCACGCC
>MGUL01000172.1:17335-25212 GCA_001800005.1 Elusimicrobia bacterium RBG_16_66_12
CAGGACGCGAGCTCCCTGGCCAGGTCCGCGATCGTGTCCGTCGGCGCGATGACGCAGGCGCCCGCGCCGATGCCGCGCGCGACCTCTTCGGCCAGCGCCTTCTCCCCGGGGCCCCAGAAGACCTTGATCTTGCAGCCGTGCCCGTCGCGAAGCAGCCGGCCCAGCCGCGCGTACGAGGCCGCCGGCCAGCGGCGGGTATCCCTGCGCGAGGGCGGGACGAGCCCCACGACGTTCTCGACAGGATCGGGCCGGGAGGCGATGAACATCTGAGGCAGCTCCGGCGCGTCCGCGGCCGAGACATCGAGCCCGAAAAGCCAATGCACTTTCTCCAGGGCGGCGTAGCAGGCCTTGGCGGGCTGGACCATGCGGTGGTTGTAGGCCCAGCGGCGCGCCACATGCGCCGGCCCGGCCTTGATCTTCGCGCCCGAGAGAGCCGCGATCAGCGCCGTGCGGGGGTTGGCGAGGAAGTCGATGACCCAATCGTAGCGGCGCGCGCGGATCTTCAGCGCCCAGGACAAGGCGTCGAGGCCCCCCTTGGCGTCGTAGACCAGGATCTCGTCGATGGCGGGGTTGCCCGCCACGGCCTGCGCGCCCGGGGCCTCGACGAGAAAATCGAGCTTGGCGCCGGGGTAGCGTTTTTTAAGCGCCGCCAGGGCCGGCGTGGTCAGGATCACGTCGCCCAGGCGGCGCAGCTGCACGACGAGGATGGACTGCGGCGCCTGGAGGGGGGCCATCAGAAGCGGGCTTTGCCGCGCGTCATATTGAGATGGAAATCATACAGCGTGTCGTCGCCGCGGATGAGAAGACGGCGCACCGCCTCATCCTCCGGGACCCACGGGAGCTTGGAGATGCCCTGCCTGATGGAGAAATCGAAGCGGTAGCCGGCCTCGCGGACGGCCGCTCGGACCTCGGGCTCGTAGGCGCCCGCGCCGTAGGGATAGGCGAAGGCGACCATCTCGCGGCCGAGCTCGTCTTCGAGGCGCTTCTTGCTCTCGGCCAGCTCCCAGCGCGTCTCGTCGAGCGGGATCGCGGCCAGGTTGCGGTGGCGCATGGTGTGGGAGCCGAACTCGATGACCCCGGAGTCCTGCATCTCGCGGACCTGGGCTCGAGTCAGCATCTTCAGCCAGGGCTCGGAGGCGGGGTCGTGCCAGGCATTGTGCTTGTCCAGGGTCTCGTAGACCAGGAACACGCAGCCCTTCATGCCGGCCTCGCGCAAAAGGGGATAGGCGATTTCATAGTTGTTCATGTAGCCGTCGTCGAAGGTGATCAGGACCGGCTTCTCGGGCAGGGGCCCGAGACCCTTCTCCGCGTCGCGCCAGTCGGAGGGCGTGACGGCGGTGTAGCCGTGCTCTTTGAGGTAGTCCAGCTGGCGGCGGAAGTCATCAGCGGCGACCCAGAGCTTCTTGAGCCGGGAGCCGGGGGGGGCGTCGCCGATCTTGTGATACATGAGCGTCGGCATCCCGCCGGAGACGACGGGGCGCCACCAGTTCCAGCGGGCGCTGGCCGCGGCGGCGGCGCCCAAAACAGCCAAGGACTCGGTGATCATCGGACAAGATCAGTTTACCGAATTCGGAGCCCGTTTGGGGACGCGCGCGCTGGGCCGGAGGCCTGCGCTATTTGGGACAGCGGATATTGCCGTAGTCTTCGCATCTGCCGCCCGGACTTCGTCCTCCGCCTCGGGGCGGATCGGGCTCGATGTAGGTCGGTTGCGGAGGAGTTCCCGGCGCAACCGGGGGATTGTAGTACCGCCAGATGTCGCGCGCCAATCGATTTGCGTCGTCGAGGGAGTATCGCTGGCGCTCGAGCCTCTCTTTAAGTTCCCTCGTGCACAATCCTGGCTCGGCCCTGAGCGGCGTGAAGTATGTCTTATTCGCTTCCATGCAGTAGGACGCCCGGTAGAACAGATCGAGATTCTCGGATGTCAGGCTTCCTTCGGCCTCGCAGGCGGCCCTGCTGATCCGCCACATCGTATTCATGCAGCCGTAGACTTTATTATTCACCGTCGCCACGACGGTCCGGGCCACGGCCGCCAGGTTACCGGCGGAAGCATTCGGATATTTCTCTAGCTCGTTCCACAACTCGACAGCACACCCCATCGCGGACACCGGGAAAGCCAACGCAGGGGCAGTGAGCGTAAACCCTGGACGAGCGTTCGTCTCGTAGCATTCTCGGGCTCGCAGGAAACGGTCCGCATCGAAGTCGTCCTTGGAGCACTTCCGTTTAACGATGTCGCCCATTTCATCCCAACAACGAGACATTGCGTCACCCCGGCGCTTCTCATCCGACCGCGCCGCCTCGCGTTCCTGGCGCGCCTGCGCGACGAGTTCGCGCGCCTCCGACATGGCAAAGATCTCGTCCAATTCTTTCGCGCGCTGAGCGATATCCTCCAAATCGCCTTGGATGCGCGGCAGCGTGTAAGGGGACGTTTGGGGTTTCCAGAGGCCCAGCGACCAGCTCATTTTGCGGCGCTCTTTGACCACCTGGTCGGCATAGCGGCCGAGCGATCCGTGAGCTATCTTTTTGTATTTCGCCTTCTGTTTATCCGTGAGGCCGAGTTCATTGTCATTGATGATACGGAGCGTTTCCGTCCAAGCCTCTTGATCCCGCTCGTTGTCAGTCAATTTGTCGCCCTTGCCGGGCGTTATGAATTGCTTGAAATGCTCCCTTTCATGACGAAGAATCAGCGCCAGATAGGCGGGGTTTTCGAATGCCGGCTCAAAAAGCGTCGTGATCCCATCGGAGCCCGTGAGGGCCATGGTTTTGGAATTCGCGGGGGGAACATTCATGAGAACCCCATCGGTGCCCTGCCCCCAGCGTTCCTTGGTATTGTCCGCGGCAATGGCATGCCAATGGCGAAGCAACCCCTTAGAGGCGTCATTCGTCACGGCAATACCCTTGAGCATCTCGGGCTTTCCCGAAGAGTCGGCCGGGGTAACGCCGTAGGCGAGGAGTGTTATGTGGATCGCCTTATTGCGGGCGAGATCACGATCCTTTTCAGCAGAGGCGATCTCATTAGAGATTCTGATCATCTCATAATGTGCTGTGGTGCTGAACTCTCTTCCGAGTTTTTTCTGCTTTTCCTGCAGCGTGACAATCTCAGCCTGAATCTTCACCGCCTCATCAAGATGTTTTTGTATTCGGTCATAGTCCTTTTTCGATGCGGGCCTGATGGCAAACGCATTCCCGATGGCGAGACAGGCTATGATCGATAGCGCTATGAACCTTCTCAAGGCAGGACCTCGAACTCGATGGCCGGCGTTTCAAAGCGGACATCCCACTCCTCAGGAGGTTCGTCCAGAAATCGCCATCGATCCTTAGGTGGGGGGTGGCCGAGAAGCTCCGTCGATTCCTTATCCCGAGCCTCTCGTTCCCGCCGGGACAACTTTTCCATTTGATGGTTATAGACCGCGCGGATGCGATGCTTGCCGGGCTTTTCAAAATAATAATTCGCCGCTTCGGTGAACACGCTCCTGGCGTTCGGAGGCATGGCCTGGCGCTTCTCGTTAATAATGGAAGCATTGGCCACGCTCTTGATCGAGGCCCCGGGATCCAGCACGGAATCGCGGGCCAAGCGCTCCTCGAGATCTTTTTTGTTGCCGCTTTCTCTGCTGTAGTCGATAAGCTTTAAGGCGACCTCATCGAAGGACAACCCCTGTTTTCTCCAGCCCGCGACGAGAGCCTCCACCTCCGCGCGTTCTTTCAATTGTGCCGGCGTCATTTTTCGGGGGGGGATTTCGCGATCGAGATCGATCGAGTCCGGTATCACGTCCCAGGTCAACAAGAAATCAACCGGTTTTCCCTCCGCGTCGGTCACCTCCAGATATATCCCATGCGTTTTCTGGCTTTTATCGGGGATGGGCTCGGATTTAAAGAAGAAATCTTCATGGGCAAAGATCCTTTTCTTGCCGACGTTTCTGAGCTCGATCTGGACCCAGAGAGAGCCGATGGTGAGCGTGTCGCTCGTTTCCGCCTGGATCCTCCGCTTATACAGGCGCAGGGTCATTTCCACAGGCCCGCTGGAGGCCTTGACCTCGGCCTCGGCCTTCAATTCCCCCTCAGTCCCGAGCCTGCCGGCGGATATCAGCGCCCTGCCGGGAGGCGCTAATTCGGGCGACGACGATGACGACTCCTTATTGGAGCAGGCAAGAGTGAAGCCCGCCAGGAGCGCCAGCAGGGTCAGCCGGGTGTCAGGTGAAAGCATAAGCGCGAGCGCCGCTCGCGACTGATGGCAAGTATATGCGCCGCCTCGGCGCCACGCATGGGGCAAAGGTCCCGCTTGCGTCTGGGTCCTATGACGCGCTGCGCCTCCCATCGGATTAGATAACCCTAACGGCTTTGCCGCGAGAGGGTCCTATGGCCTAATGCCTTCCGGTCAAGAGCTCCAGCGCATGGCACCGAAAGGCCCATTGCCCTGCCATAGTTTTCTACCCTCTGAGCATGACCGAACCGACCGGCCGCCGTCGCCTCGCGACCGCGCTGCCGCCCCTCGCCGTCGTCGCGGCGACCGCCGCGGTCTTCCTGCCGACCCTGCGAAACGGCTTCGTCAACTTCGACGACGGCCTGGGCCTGCTGACCAACCCCCACTATCGAGGCCTCGGCTGGACGCAGCTGCGCTGGATGCTCACGACCATCTTCTTCTGCAACTACTCTCCTCTTACCTGGATGACCTTCGGGCTGGATTTCATCCTCTGGGGCATGGCCCCGTCTGGCTATCATCTGACCAGCGTGGCGTTCCATTGCGCCGGGGCCGCGATGCTCTCCTTGCTGGCGCTTGAGCTTTTTGCGCGGGGCCGTCCGGCCGCCGAGGACCGCTGGGGGGCGGCGGCGGCCGCCCTGGCCTTCTCCCTGCACCCGATGAGAGCGGAGTCGGTGGCCTGGGCCTTCGAGCGCCGCGACGTGGTCTGCGGACTTTTCTTCATCGCCGCGCTTTATCTCTGGCTGAGAGGCCGGCGCCCCGGAGAGACGCGCGCCGCGCGCTGGCGCATCCTCGCGTTGGGATCGTTCCTGCTGGCGCTGTCGGCCAAGGTGGCGGCCGCGCCCCTGCCCCTGGTCCTCGTCATCATGGACGTGGCCCTCCTGAAACGCCCCTCGCGGGATGTCTGGCGCGACAAACTGCCGTTCTTCGCCCTTTCGGCCCTCTTTGTCGCCGTCGGCCTGCTCGCCCAGTCGCGTTGCGGGGCGGTCGTCCCGCTGGCCACGGCCGCGGCGGGAGAACGCTTGCTCCAGAGCGTATTGGGCCTGTTCTTCTATCCCGGCAAGACCCTGTGGCCCTCGCGCCTGTCGCCGCTCTATGAGTGGGGCTTGGCGACGGTCGGCCTGCCCGCGCTGATCGGCGCGCTCGCCCTGAGCGCGGCGGCCTTCACGCGGCGGATGCGGCCCGCGTTCCTGGCGGCCTTCGCGGCCTATGCCGTCATCATCGCCCCGACCTTGGGACTCCTGAAGCTCGGGCACCACACGGTCGCCGACCGCTACAGCTATCTCTCCTGCCTGCCCTGGGCCGTTCTGGCCGGCGCCGGCGTGCGCGCCCTTTGGAGCCGTCACGCGGCCGCCGCCTCAGCGGCCTGCCTGGTCATCCTCCTCGCGATGTCGGCGATGACTCGCCGCCAAATCGCGGTCTGGCGCGACTCCGTCACGCTGTGGCGTCACGTCCTCAAGCTCGACGCCCTGTCGGCCGTGGGGCGCCAGAACCTGGCCGACGGACTGCTCCGCGTCGGACGCGTCGGCGAGGCGGTCCTCCTCCTCGATGAGCAGGTCCGGCTCTATCCCCGCGATTCGGACTCCCGGCGGATGCTCTCCGAGGTGCTGGAGCAGACCGGCATCACACCCGCCGATTATCCCCGTTTCCACGACGAGCTGGGACGCGAGTGGGCGGCGCGCGGCGAGCCGGAGAAAGCCGCCTGGCACTTCAAGCGCGGCGCCGGCTCAGCGCGCTGAGCGCTCCAGTCCGCGGAGCTTGGCGTACTTGAGCCAGGAGTGGCAGGCCGACAGGCCCGCCCAGACCATCCCCGGATAGCCGTCGAGCAGGCCCAGCTTCAAGACGGCGCGCGCGAAGAACTCCCAGGGCAGGATCAGGTGGTGCAGCGCGGCGAAGCGCTCGCCGGCCGCGAAGCGCTTCTGCGCGGCCAGCGTCGTGTAGCGGTCCAGCTTGGAGAGATAATCCGAGATGTCGCGGTAGGGCTCGTGGGCGATGACGCCCTTGAGCCGCCCGATGGGTCCCTCGACCACGACGCCCTCGTGCAGCGCCCCGCCGGCGAAACGCGATTCGCGGCGCCGGAAAAGCCGCAGATGGGACTCGGAGCCGAGTCCTCCCCAGCGGAGAACGCGCCCGAGGAAGACGATCTCGAAGGGGATGTCGTAGCCCGAGACGGCCGGCGCCGCCGCGAGGACGGACCGGATCTCCGCAGCCAGCGGCGCGGTCACGCGCTCGTCGGGGTCGATCCACAGGCACCAGTCGCCCGTCGCGGCGTCGAGGCTCGCCTGGCGCTGGCGGGCGTAGTCGTCGAAGGCGCGGCGGATGACCTTGGCGCCGGCGGCGCGCGCGAGCTCCCCGGTGCGGTCGCCCGTGTCCTCGGAGACCACGATCACGATCTCCGAGACAAGGCCGCGGAGGCTCTCCAGGCAGGCGGGAAGATCCTTCTCCTCATTCTTGGCGATCAGAACGGCGCTAAGCGACGGCGTCATAGATCTTCTCCATATCCGCGGCCATGCGCTTCAGCCCGAAACGTCCCAGGCCGCTCAAGCCGCGCTCGACGAGCCGCTTGGCCAGCGCGCGGTCGTCGATGAGGCGAACGATCGCGCCGGCCAGGGCCTCCGGGTTCCGAGGCTCGACGAGCAGCCCGGTCTCGCCGTCCGCGACGACCTCCGGGATGCCGCCGGCCGTCGTAGCCGCGCGCGGCACGCCGCAGGCGGCGGCCTCGATGAGGACCGAGCCCATCCCCTCGCCCCAGGAGGACTGGACATAGACGTCGAGGCTTTTGAGGAGGAGCGCGGCGTCCTCGCGATGGCCGACCAGGAGCGCCTTGCCCGCCAGGCCCAGGCGCTCGACGGCGGCGGCCAGACGTGGCTCCTCCGGCCCGCGTCCGGCGATGATGAAGCGCGCGTTCGGACGCTGGAAGAGGACGAGGACCGCCGCGGCGAGCAGCGTGTCGTGGTCCTTGTGCGGCACGAGGGCGGCGAGGTTCCCGATCCAAGTCATCGCCGGATCGATTCGAAGTTCTTCAGAGAGGATCCGGCGATATTGATTCCGTTCCTCGGTCGTCGGCGGTTTGTAACGGCCCGGGTCGGTTTGACACCAGGCGTTCTCCTCGGCCCCCACCGGGATCCCATCGGGCACGACGGCGATCTTCTCTTCCGGGAGTCCCGAAGCCAGCAAGATCCTTGCGATGGCCGAGGACACGGCGACGGTCTTAGCCGCACAGCCGTATTTGAAGACCCGTGCGACCGCCCCGACGGGAAAGTCGACGCGGCGGTGCGCGACGAAGGGGACCCCGGCCAGGGAGGCCAACGCGCCGATGCCCGCGGCATGCCCCGTGTGCGAATGGATCACGGCGTCCTCCCGGCGGGCGTCGGCGGCCAGGCGCGCGGCCGAGTATAGGTCGAGTCCGCAGAAGAACGGAAGGCTGCGGACTTCGAATCCCCGGCGGCGCGCCTCCGCCTCCAGTTCGCGGCCGGCGCGGCAGTACACGACGTTGCGCCGCCCGTTCGCGCGCAGGGCCGCCGCGAGGTACAGGAGCTGGCGCTCCCCGCCCCGGAACCCGCGCTCGCCGTCAACGTGATAGAGAGTCGATCGCCTCGGCATAGACGTCCTGCGTCGCCTGGTAGAACGGCTCCAGGGAGAAATCGTTCAGCCAGCGTGCGCGGGCCTTGGCGCCCATCGC
>MGUL01000172.1:25233-25939 GCA_001800005.1 Elusimicrobia bacterium RBG_16_66_12
AGCAGGGACTTCAGGGCCGCGGCCAGCGCCTGGGGGTTCCCCGGGGGCGTCAGCAATCCGGTGACGCCGTCGTCGACGAGGTCCGGGAGCCCTCCGACGCGCGAGGCGACCAGAGGGCGCCCGACCGCCATCCATTCCAAAGCCGCGCGGCTGACCGCCTCGGAGCTCGTGGAGGCCACCACTCCGACGCGGCAGCCGGCGAGGAAGGACCACTTGTCCGGCGCCCGCCCGGGCAGGACCACCGTGTTCTCCAGGCCCATCGGTTTGAGCTGCCGGCGCAAGCGTTCGAGGTTCGCGCCTTCGCCCGCGCAAAGGACCTTCAGTCCGGGGATCGATCTCGTGAGGATCCGCGCCGCGTCCAGCAGGACGCCGTGGCCCTTGACCGGGTCGAATCGTGCGATCATCCCGACGTGCGGCGCCGACGGCATCGGAGTCACGGCCTCGGGACCCGGGATCCCCTGGCAGACGAGGCGCACGCGCGAAGCGGGGAAGGCCGCCTGGAGGCTCGCCTGGAGTTCGGTGTTGGCCGCGATGAAGGCCGCGGTGCGGCGAGAGGCCAGGCGCGCCAGGAAGCCGCCCTGGGGCGCGCGCGCGTCGCCGCGTGTGCGGATGACGGCCGCTTGAGCGGGAGCGGCCAGCAGCGCCAGCGCGTGGGCGGACCCCGTGTGGGCATTGACGACCTGCGCGCCGAACGCCGACATCTCCC
>MGUL01000172.1:25983-26251 GCA_001800005.1 Elusimicrobia bacterium RBG_16_66_12
TTCAGCCCGCGCGCCGCCGCGTCCTGAAGCACGGGCGAGCCCGTCAGGCCCCAGAACTCGACGCGCTGGCCCCGGCGGGACTGTTCCTGCGCGAGGGTGAGGGCGTAATGGGCGATGCCGGAATCCCAGGGCTCGTCTTCGAGATGGAGGATGTTCAAGCGGGGGCTCCGATCTTCAGGGCCGCGAGGCATGCCTGCTCGACCTTGTCGACGGTGATGAGGCGCATGCAGAGAAAATGGCCCTCGGGGCAGGCGCGGGCGCCGTGGAG
>MGUL01000173.1:0-9337 GCA_001800005.1 Elusimicrobia bacterium RBG_16_66_12
GCCAGCACGAAGGCGGCGCGAAAAGGGGCGTGCGCGGCCAGCCAGCCCCCGCCCAGGCCCGTGACGATGAGCGTGGCGTAGAGCGTGCCGATCTGCACGGCCTGGTAGGGACCGGTCAGCCCCCGTTCCCTGCCGCGCTCGACCATCACCGCGTCGCAGACAATGTCGGACAGCACGAAGCCCACGTTGATCAGGACGAGCAGGGCCAACGTCGAGGCGTAGCGGTACTCCCGGGGCGCGGCCAGCAGCAGCCAGCCGACGCTGGTGAGCGCGGAGACCGCGGCCAGATGAGGGGCGCGGCGGCGCCCGGACCAAGGCAGCAGGTCGGTCAGCAGTCCGAAGAGAGGCTTGATCGTCAGCGGGATGGTCATCCAGGTCACGAAGGCCGCGGCCTGCGCCGGGCCCAGCCCCAGGGAGTCCTTCAGCAGGTAGGAGACCGGCTCGTAGGCCAGGCCCCCCATGCCCTGCGCGAAATAGTTGACCGCGAAGAAGGAGTAGAGACGGCGCTCGCGCGCGGTCACTTCAGCCGCAGCGGGAGACCCGGGGGTCTTCCTTTCCCGGATACCAGGGCATGGTCACGACCTCGACGCCGAGGCGGGAGACCTCCCGCTCGGTCTCCGCGTCGGGCAGGCTCTGGTCGTAGCCCAGGACGAGGATGTCGGGGCGCTCCCGGCGCAGGGTCTGCGCGAAGCCGTGAGGGTCGCCGACCACCACGCGGTCGGCCACCTGCGCGTCCTCGAGCCATTTCTTGCGGCGCGAGGCCGGCACGGCGCCGGGCTTGCGGTTGTGCGCGTCGTGGGAGATGACGACCACCAGCACGTCGCCGAGGGCTCGCGCCTGACGCAGCAGCCTCAGGTGGGCGGGATGGACGCGGTTGAAGCACCCGGCGGCGAAGACGGTGACCGGCCGCTTCAGGTCAGGCCTTCGGCGCGGGCGAGTCCTTCTTGGCCGCTTCGTCATTCTTGGGGGAGTCGTCCGAGATGCCCTCTTTCAGGCCGTTCTTGAACATGTTGACCGCGCGCCCGCACTGCTTGGCGAACTCCGGGATCTTGCTCGGCCCGAAAAGGACCAGCGCGACCACCGCGATGATGATGATCTCCGTCGTGCCAAAACCACCCATAGCCCCTCCGTGAGCGACTACTTCCATTTTACTATTTTTGGGCGCTTCCGGAGCGAGCCGGACTTGGAACGGAACATTTCGGCCTGTTCATCCGTATACTATAGTCAGAAGGAACTGTCGAGACGCTCGGGCATCGACCAAGCGTCGATCAGCCGTTTGGAGTCCGGGAAAGATTCGCTCTTGTCGACCTGCGAGCGACTCGCGGCGGCGATGGCAGGACGGATATCCGTAACGGTATGCTTCTCCCGCCCCTGGCGGGAAGTGGTCGAGGAACGGGATATCGCCCGCGAAGCTCAGCGAAGAACGTTTACGGACGAACGCCGGAGACGCCGCCGCGAGAAGCTTATATCAGCCTTCCCGCCAGCGTGCCCAGGCGGAACAGGATCAAGCCCGCGACCAGGCTGCCGACCGCGTTGAGCAGCGCCCGGCCGAAGTCTCCGCCCTTCATCAGGTAGGAGGTGTCGAGAATCAGCGTCGAGAAGGTGGTGAACGCGCCGCAGAAGCCGGTCATCAGCAGCAGCCGCGCGGTCGGGCCCAGCATGAAGCGTTCGAGAGCCAGGCAGTCGAACACGCCGATCAGGAAGCAGCCGGCCATGTTGACCAGGAAGGTGCCGTATGGGAACGCCGTCCCGAGAGAGCGATGCACCGCGACGGCCGTCAGATAGCGCGCGAAGCCCCCGGCGAGGCTGCCCGCCGCCAGGCTCGACCACGTCAGGATCGTCGTTCGAGACATAAAAAACGCCCGGCGGTACGGCGCAATGCCGCCCTCAGCAGCTGATTCCCTCCGAGTAATCGGGGTAATGCCGCTCTATGCAGTCAGGACAAATGCCATGACTCAGTTTGGTGGCCGTATAGTTCCTGAAATAAAATTCTACCGGTCTCCAAGATTCGTCTGAGGCCGCGTCGAGAGCCGCTACGCGAATTTTCTTGCAATGAGCGCAGATCGGCAAAATAGCTTCGAGCATCGCGACTCTGGCCGAGGACTGCTCCGAATGACGCGCGCAAACCCGCAGCATGACGAGCAGCACGGCGACCGATGAACCGGTCACCCCGCCCACGACAAGGTGTTCCGGATCAAGGTACGCGATCTCAGGGTGAAGAAACAGGTCGACGATCGCGTTGAGGTTGCTGAAGAACGCCACGACAAAGAGACCGGCCGCCATGTGAACACGCGCATCGCGAAGCATGCCTCTCACGACATGGTGACTCCTGAGCCGCCGCATCCCGCGATTGTAACTGATCGGCCGACCTCCTGAACAGGGGACGTCGCCCTGGCGCATGGTATAATGGCGCGTGGCCGTCGACATGAAGTTCGTGCTCACGGGCGCTAAGCGGGTCGCGGACTCGCGCCCGATGTACGCCCAGGTGGTCGTCACCGACGACTGCAACCTGACCTGCTCGTACTGCGACGAGTACGCCCCCGGCGCCCCCGTCGTCCCGCTGGAGACCCTGAAGGCCCGCATCGACAAGCTCGACGAGCTGGGCGTGCTGGTCTACGACTTCCTAGGCGGCGAGACCCTGCTCCACCCGCGGATCGCGGAGCTGGTCGCGCACGCGAAGTCCAAGCGCGGCGGCTCGAACCTGGCCACCATCATCACCAACGGCTTCCTGCTCACGAAGAAGAACATCGCGGACCTCAACTCCTCCGGCCTCGACTTCATGCAGGTGTCCGTCGACACTCTCCGTCCGACCGAATGGTCGGACAAGTCGTTGAAGTCCGTTCTGCCCAAGCTGACACTCCTGGCTGAAACGGCGAAGTTCCAGGTCGAGATCCAATCGGTCCTGAACGAAGAGAACCTGAACAACTACGACGAGTTCCGCGCCACATTGAAAGATCTGCCGTTCGCGTTCGGCTTTTCCATCATGCACGGCAAGGGCGGGAAGATCGCCATACAAGGCGAACGATACCTCGGCCTATTAGAAAAATATGGGGTGTTCGAGGGCGTGAACTTCTACGGCGAGCATTTGAAAGAGATGCTGAAGGGAGACTTCTCCCGCCCTTGGAAGTGCCTCGCCGGCTTCAAGTTCCTCTACGTGACCTCCGCCGGGGCCATCCAATGGTGCGCCCAGCAGCGCGGAGTCTCCCGCGACCTGATGACCGCGACCCCCGAGCGGCTCAAGGCCAACGACGCGCACAAATCCTGCGAGGCGGGCTGCGCGCTGGGCTGCGTGCGCATGATCTCGCACACGCTGGGAGAGCCGCTGAAGACCTGCGGCGCCAGCCTCAAGCTCGCCATCGGGATGAGCTCCCCCAAGAAGCGCGAGCCGGCCGCCGGGATTTCGTCGACGGAATTCATCTCATAGACTTCCAGGCCGTCCTGGTCGAGCAAGATGAAGCGGCCCGTTCTCTCACGAAGGACCTTCTCGATGTTCGCCTTGGCGTCGGCTCCAGGGGCGAATCTCACCTTCTCAGGATCGTTCAGATTGAGCAGCCCTTTGCCGGCGCGCGGAAGATAGATCGTCCCGTTATTGAAGTCCACGGCGAAGGCGATGACGCCGGGGATGATGAAGAACAGCAGGCCGACCGCGTCGAGCGCGGCGACGGCCACGTCGATCTTCCCGGCTTTTTGGCCGCGGCGCTCGGGATACATGATGGTCCCGCACCCGGCCGACTGGGCGATCAGCGCCGCGCCGATCAACATCTTCAAGACCTTCGCGCATTGCTCGATCATAATGCCTCCTCCTCGATGAAGCACGTCACTTCTTCGCGGGGGCCTCGGCCTTGGCCGCGGCCTCGATGTCGATGACGACCTCGACGTCCTCGCCCAGCATGAGGCCGCCGTTGTCGAGGACCTTGTTGAAAACGATGCCGAAGTCCTTGCGGTTGAGGAGGGTCCGCGCCGTGAAGCCCGCGCGCTGTCCGCCCCACGGGTCCTTGCCCACGCCGCCCAGCTCGAGGTCGAGGACGACCGGCTTGGTCACGCAGTGCATCGTGAGCAAGCCGTGCAGCTTGGCCGCCGCGCCCTTCGCGTCGGTCACCTTCACGCTCTTGAAGGCCATCTCCGGACACTTGGCCGTGTCGAAGAAGTCGGGCGCCCTGAGATGCTCGTCGCGCTTGACGTTGTCCGTGTTGATGGAGGCCGGGTCGATCCTCGCCGCGACCGTCCAGGTCTCCGGCTTGCCCGGTTCGTAGGAGACGGCGCCGGAGAAAGCCGTGAAGCGGCCGGGGACCTTTCCGACGAGGTGCCGGATCCTGAAAGCGACCTGGCTATGGGCCGCATCGATCTCATAGGTCGCGGCGCGCGCGGCGGGCGAGAGGACGGCGAGGAAGGCGGCGGCGATCGGCATCAGACTCATTTTTACGACCTCCTTTTGCGTCGTATCAAGGCTTGGCTTCGGGCTCGAGACGGACCTTCGTGCCGATGAAACTCTTCGCGTAGAGCTTGCGCGCGGTCGGCTCGGACAATGAAAGACAGAGGTGCGGAAAGGCCTCGTGCTCGGCCTTGTCGAGCGGAGGACCGTGGATCACCAGGCCTTCCTTGGTGAACATCACATGCTCGCCCAGCGCGCGCGCCCGCGCCGAGGCGCCGACCTGGGGGGGCTCCCACTGGAGCTGGCCGCCCGTCTGCTCGGACTTGCCGCGCTCCGGCGAGGCGAAGCGTTCCTTGGAGATGACGGCTGCGACCCTGGGGATGGGCCGCGCGTCCCCCCCGGCCGCTCGGGCGCGCGCGCCCGCCAAGGGGACCGTTTCGAGGGCCTGCTCGTCGCGCATGATCTGCACGCGGTCGGCGGCGGGCTCGACGAGCAGGAAGGTGGTCATGATCTCCCACTGTTTTTCCAATAAACGCTTCTCTTCCGACAGGGCCAGGCTCCCCTCGAAGAGGGCGCGGCGCGAGCGCGAGAGGCTGGACGCGAGGACCTTGGCGCGCGAGAGGTCGCGCGCGATGAGGTCGCGCAAGGCCGACCTCTCGGACAGCTCGTTGTCCAGGTCCTCGCGCGCCACGGACGCGGCTTCGAGATCTCCCGCCGCCAGCGCGGCGCGCGCGGCGAGCCAGGACTCCGTCATCCAGCAGCCGGCCAGAACCAGGACGCCCACGGCGATCAGGCCGGGCGCGGACACGCGCCGGTCGAGGCGCCGCAGCCACAGATCGGCGGAGGTCTCGGAGGCTCTCATTCGAAGATGACCACCCGCGTCCCCGTCGGGACCGTCTTGTAGAGCTTCTCGAGATCCGCCGCGCCCACCCGCACGCAGCCGTGCGAGGCGGGACGTCCGAGGAGCTCCTCGCTCTTGGTCCCGTGGATCAGGTAGCCGTCGCCCAGGTTCAGAACGAAGGCCCCGAGCTCGCCTTCGACCAGGCGCGAGGGGTCCTCGGGCGGAGGGATCGGCTCGCCGGCCTCGACATAGGCCCAATCGGGCTTGCGCCACTTGGGGTTGACGCCCTTGCCCATGACCCGGAACTCCCCGCGGGGCGTGACGAACTCCCACTTGCGGCCGGATTTGGGGTCGGAGAGCCTCCCGCCCCGCCCCACCGAGATGTCCGCCTGCCAGAGGAGCTTCAGGCCTTTTTTCACGTAGAGCTTGTTCGCCTTGGCGTCCACGACGATCTGGAGCGTCCCCTTCAGCCTCTTGCCCACCTTGGCGCGCAGCACGGAGACCTCGTCGCCGATGGCCTTCTGGGTGCGCAGGTAGCCCTTGTCTTCGGGAAGGATGTTCGGCAGCCCTTGGAGGAACTCGGATTCGCGCGCCTGGGCCCCGGACTCCCGCGCCAACTGCTCCAGGCGCCGGGAACCCCGGTCGAGCGCGGCGACCTCGCCTTCCAGACGGTCCACCTCGCGGCGGAGTCGGTCGCCCGCCCGCGCCGCGGCGCAGGCCTTCCAGCCGAAGGCGGCCAGCCAGACGAGGAGCCCGAACGGGTAGAGCGTGCGCCCGAAAGGATTCATGGGACGGGGATCTCATCGGCGGAGTCGGCGGCGCGCGCGGCCTTGCGGCGTTCCTGCGAGAGCCCTCCCAGGATCTCGGCCGCGACGGCAGCGGCTTCCTCGGCCGTCGCGAAGGACTCCCCGCGCGGGCGGCCTTCGGCCTTGAGGACCGCCTCCCCCGTGCGCAGATCGAGCACGACGACCTCGACGGAACGCCAGGACGACTCCAGGGAGAGGAAAACCAGCCCTTCGGCCTCGGTCGCGCGCCGGACCTCGGCGAGCAGACGCGGGTTAGCCGCCGCTTCCAGGCTCAAAGCGGAGCCCGCCAGCACGCTGTCCGAGGATTCCAGGTCGACGCAGCGCATTCCCGCGCCTTCCAGACGAGAGGACAGGACTCGGGCGATCTCCCCGCTTTTGCCTTTTGCCCCGAGTACGCTCGCCACGGCCAGGGTCCGGGCCCGGAAGGACGGCGAGCGCGAATAGGTCTCGACGCGGTCCGAGGAGCAGGCGGCCAGGGCGACCAGGAGGAGCGCCGCAAGGGCTTTCACGGTCTCAGCACGCAAGTCAGACGGCTTCGAGCATCGCTTCGGCATGCCCGGAAACGGAGACCTTGCGCAAGGCGTGGAGGACCACGCCATCGGGGCCGATGACGAAGGTCGAGCGCTCCACGCCCATGGACCGGCGGCCGCCGAGGGTCTTCGTCTTCCACACGCCGTAGGCCCGGCAGATGTCCTTCTTCTCATCGACCAGCAGCGGGAAGGGCAGTCCGTGCTTGGCCTTGAAGCCGGCATGGGACTTCGCCGTGTCGGGGCTCACGCCCAGGAGCGCGACCTTCTTCTTGGCGAAGCTGTCGAAACGGTCGCGGAAGTCGCAGGCCTCGACCGTGCAGCCGGAGGTGTTGTCTTTCGGATAGAAATACAGGACGACGGTCTTGCCTTTGAGGGCCTTGAGAGACCAAGAGCGGCCCGTCTCGTCCTGGGCCGAGAAATCGGGAGCCTTCTCGCCGACGCCGACTCCCGTCTTCCTCGCCGCGCTCATTTCGCGAATTATACCAGAACGCGCTAAGACGGTCAACGCGCCCGGAGATCCGAGTGGCGCAGGCTCAGCTCCTTCTCCAAGGAGAGCGACTTGGCCCAACGGTCGAACTCCGCGGCCTTGGACTCGATGATGGCGCGCGCCGCGGCGACGGACTCGGCGCGGCCGGCCATATTCTTGGCCACGATGGCCTCGAAGTCCTCCAGGCGGTACAGGTAGACGCCGTCCAGCTGATGGACGGATTCCTCGATGTCGCGGGGCATCGCGATGTCGATGAAGAAGATGGAGCGCCCGAAGCGCTTGCGCGAGGCGGCGACGACCATCTCGCGGGTGACGACGGCCTGCGGCGCCCCGGTGGAGGCGATCACGACGTCGGCCTCGGCCAGCTGGGCCGGGAAGTCGGCCCAAGGCACGGCCTCGCCGTGGCAGCGCGCGGCCAGCGCGTACGCGCGTTCCCAGGTGCGGTTGGCCACGGTGAGCCTGCCGACGCCGCGGGCGGCAAGGTGCTTGGCGGCGAGTTCCGCCATCGCGCCGGCGCCCAGGATCAGGGCGGACTTGCCCCCCAGGCAGCCGAAAATACTCTCGGCCAGCTGGACGGCGACGGACGGGACCGAGGAGGCCCCGGAAGCGACCGCGGTCTCGCTCCGCACTTTCTTGCCCACGTAGAGGGCGCGCTGGAAAAGGACGTTGAGACGCTTGTCCGTCATGCCGAGGGCCTTGGCGGCCTCATAGCCGGTCTTGGTCTGGCCCAGGATCTCGGTCTCGCCGACCACCAGGGAATCGAGCCCGGACGAGACGCTGAAGAGGTGGAGGACCGCGTCGATGTCCTCGCGGATCTCCGCCTCGGAGGCGACCGGGAAGGAGGCGAGCTCCGACAGGATGTCCAGGAACCAGTCCGCCGAGCGCACCGCGTCCGGGCGGCCGGCCGCGTAGAGCTCGAATCGGTTGCAGGTGGAGACGGCCGCGGCCTCCTCGCAGCCGCGCTCGCGCAGGACGGACAGCACCTTCTCGACCGGGACCGCGGCCAGGGCCTCGCGCGCCGGGGCGGCGGAGGCCTTATGCGTCCAGCTCAGGGACAGGAGCTTCACTTTCCCCCCGCCATGTAGCTGTGGCGTCCGCTCAACAGTTCGGCGCCGAAGAAGGTGAGGAGCACGAAGGCGAAGCCCATCAGCGAGACGTACACGGTCATGCGGCCGCGGCGGCCTGCTCCGTACCGCATCCACAGGAAGGCCGCGTAGATGGCGGCGGTCGTCAGCGAGAGGCACTCCTTTCCTCCCGCGACCCAGAAATGGCCGTGCGCGCTCAGCGACCACATGGAGCCCATCAGCAGCCCCGCCGCCAGGACCGGGAAGGCCGCGGCGATGATGCGGGCGTTGAGAGCGTCGAGTTCGTCGAGCGGGGGCAGACGGTAGCAGAGTTCCGTGGGCTTGCGCGACTTGATCTGGCGCTCCTGGATCAGCAGGGCCACGGCCACCCCGAACGCGTTGGCGAAGGCGGCGTAGGCGGTCATCAGCAGCATCGGGTGGATGTTGAGCCAATACGAGCGCAGCTTGGGCGCCAGCGGAGCCATGTCGGGCCGGGCGAAGAGGACCGCCGCGCCCAAGGACGCCGCGGCCCAGGGAAGGATCAGCGCGCCGAGGATGCCCAGGCGCGCCCGGCCTTCGATGACGAAGAAAGCCGCGGCCAGGGCCAGCGACATGTAGGAGAGCGCCCCATGGAAGGAGGAGACCGGCAGGAAGAAGCGGTTCTCCTCGAAGGACCAGAATATCGCCACGCGAGCGGCGGTCGCGCCGAGGTGGAGGAAGAGCCCGATGCCGAGCAGGGCCAGCATCGCGCGGCTGGCCCGCAGGTCCTTCGTGTAAAGATAATGGCCGGCCGCGAGCGTGGCGCAGACGTAGAGGAGGAAGGCTCCCCAGTTCAGGGCGCTAAGGATCAACACGCGGCCCAGCCTACCATTTCAGCCGAAGATCCGGCCGATGTCGGGATCGTTCGGGATCGGCCCCTGCCAACCCTCGGGAACCTCGACGCCGCTGGGGGCGGGCGCGCCGTGGGTGGCGGCGTAGTAGAACAGTGCGTAGACGGCGACGGTCAGGCAGGCCAGCGCCAGCCAGGCCAGGAAAGGCTTGATCGCCGACAGCCAGCGCCGCCGGGTCTCCTTCGACGGAGCGACCAGGCCCAGAAGCATGAAGCCGCCCAGCAGGTCGCGTGGGTTCTCGCGCAGCATCTGCTCGCCCTGGCTCGCGATGTCGGCGAAAGCCGAGAACAGCGCGTAGTAGCCCGCCGCGGCGGCGGCCAGGAGGACGGCCGCGCCCGCGGCCGCGG
>MGUL01000173.1:9405-10390 GCA_001800005.1 Elusimicrobia bacterium RBG_16_66_12
GCGGCTTGGAGGCGACGGACATCAGGACCCGGAACGTGACGGCAGGCCCCTTGCCGTCGAGCACCCACAGGTTCGAGCCGCGGGGGTCGCCGGTGGTCCCGACGCCGAGGGTCAGCGCGCCGGGAAGGGCCTTCTCCATGTTCCGGTCGGTGGCGTTGCCGGTCTTGGGGAGGCCGCGGCCGCTGGCGCGGGCCGCCAGGGCCGCCAGCCACGAGACTCTCTTGGCCTCGTGCGGGGCGTACATGTTGTCGCCGATGACGAGCACGTCCCGCGCCTCGGCCTTCAGGGCCTTGGCGATGTAGCCGGCCGAGGCTTCCTTTGTGACGATGGAGAAGTTGATATAAGGAGGATTGGCCGGGTCCTTGGCGAAGCGGGGGCTGACCTCGACGGCGAGTCCGCTCTTGGCCAGTTCCTCTTCGAGGATCTGGGCGGCGCCCCGGACGGCGGCTTCGGACGAGCCGACCTTCAGCATCATCGCATAGCCGTAAGTGCCCCAGGACTCGGACGGGTTGTTGTTGCCCTCGCTCGGGAAGTGCTGTTCGGCGCCGACTTCCTTAAGACGGGCCTTGGCGCTCTCCGCGGCCTGGGCGACCTTGGCCTTGGAGGTCTCGTCCAGGGCGGGGACTTCGAACACGCGCACGGGCTCGCCTTTCTCATCGTAACGATACACCCGGCCGCCGGAATTGGCGGCGACATACATGCCGGCGCGGGTCTCGACCGGCAATGAGGCCAGGGACTCGAAGACGGTCAGCTGGTGGGCGCGCTTCTCGTCGCCGCGGTCGCTGATGACCACGAAATCCTTGCCGGCGGCCTTGACGGCCGCGACGGCCTCGACCATGTCCTGCGGGAGCACCTGGTTGTAGGATGCGAGGGTGTCGTCGTAGTCGGACAGGACGACGCGCTTGTCGGCGGCCTGCGTGATGAGTTTGGCGGTGATCGCCGGGCCGGCGCTGGGCAGGCTGTACACCGCGCCCGTGACGGCGGC
>MGUL01000173.1:10508-11629 GCA_001800005.1 Elusimicrobia bacterium RBG_16_66_12
CCCGTTCGGGACCGAGGCGGCGCGCCAAGCCGAAAGAGCCGGGGCGCCGGAACCTTCGACGGCGGAGACATCGGCCGCTGCTCCCGCCCCCGCCGACTTCGCTCCGGTGAGGACGTCGATGATCGTCTGCCCGGCGCCGCGCGAGGCGTCCGCGCCGGTCTCGGTCTTGGCGGCCGCTTCGAGCCGGGGCGCCAGTTCCTTGGCCGTCGCGGTGAGCGCTGCGGCCGGCGTCACAGCCTGAGGCGAGGCCGTGAAAGCAGGCGCCGCCCCAATTGCCGGCGCCGACATGACGGGCGCGGGAAGGCTCGTCAACGCCGCGCCGGGCGCGGCCGTCGGCAGGCCGGGGATGGCGCGCACTCCCTCGACGGGCGCCGCGCGTCCGATGGCCTGCGCGAAGAGTCTGGGGGCCTCGAGTCCCGGGGATAGAAGGACGAGGGCGGCGGAGAGCGTTGCGGCGATCAGGCGTCTGGCCGAGCGACAGGTCATGTTTTCTCCCTGAGGCGGTCCGGCGTCGTCCTCTTATGGTACCAGCCGGAGGAGCCGTCGGCCTGGGTCTTCGAGGCATGCGGTCTCGGCTTGTGGCCTAGGCCATTGGTCCTATATGGTCATAGGACCATCGGCCCTGATGCGGGCCAAAGGTCCCAGCTAGACTAACCCCATGACCCCGCCCCGAGCCCTCGCCCTCGTTTTGACTTTGATCGCGGCCCGCGCCTCAGCCCAGTTCTGCCCGTTCGGGGAGACCGAGCGCCGCATCGTGACCTGCAAGGACGCTTCGAGCATGGAAGAATGCCATGCCCTGGCTCGGAGCGTGGGCTGCCGGGTGGTCCGAGATCTCCCATCCATCCACGCCGTGGTCGTAGAGATACCCGCCGTCCGCCTCTATTCCGCCGAAGCCGTGCTGGCGGCCGCGCCCGCGATGGAGCGCGTCGACACGGACCGGAAGGTACGCTGGCTGCGCAACATCGCCCCCCGGGACTTCGTTCTTCCGGACATGCGGGACCTGACCAAGAAGCTGCGCGCGATCAATATCCCGACGGCGCCCGGCGCGGACCCTGAGATGCCCTGGGGCGTCAAGCGCGTGGGAGCGGCCGACGCGTGGACCCGGACGCAGGGAGGAGGCG